>DGOU01000191.1:3756-4499 GCA_002390165.1 Lutibacter sp. UBA4458 | reverse complement strand
GCATTTAAAGCAATAGCAAAAGCAGGTTCTATTGGTACAAATAACAACACAAAATCTGGAGATTCCATGGTGTAAATATCTTCATATTTTTTAGCACTTAATTGCTCAATATGCCTTTTAAGAGAATTTACATGCTCTTTTAAAAAATTTTGCTTTTCTGTTTTATCCTCTGAGGTTACAAATTGTTCATAAGCAGTTAAAGATACTTTTGAATCAATAATCATTTTTTTATGTTCTGGTAGATGAATTACCACATCAGGTAATATACGTTTTCCTTCTTCATTTGTAAAACTTTGTTGTACAAAATATTCTCTATCTTTCTCTAAACCAGATTTTTCTAAAACACGCTCTAAAACCAATTCACCCCAATTTCCTTGAGTTTTACTATCTCCTTTTAATGCTTTAGTCAAATTAAGGGCTTCTTTACTCATTTGTAAATTTAAATCCTTAAGATTACTTAATTGCTCTTTAAGTGCAGAGTGCATTCCAATACTTTCTTTTTGAGTGTTTTCTACTTTTTCTTCGAAAGTTTTAATTTTTTGTTGAAGTGGATCTAAAATTGTTTTTAAGTTTTCTTTATTTTGTTGTGTAAACTTTGAAGATTTATCTTCTAAAATTTTATTAGCCAATATTTCAAAATCTTTAGTAAATTTTTCTTGTAATTTTTCTACTTCTTTTTTATTTTCAGCTAACTTTTCATTTAAATTTTTTAATTCAGAAACCTTTAAATTATACTGAACATC
>DGOU01000191.1:0-3710 GCA_002390165.1 Lutibacter sp. UBA4458 | reverse complement strand
TCTTTTTCTTCAAGTAATAGTTCGTTTCTTGTTTTTAATACTGAAGTTACTTTATCTAACTTGTTTTTAGTAAGTAATTTACCAATTATAAACCCAATTATTACAAAAATAATAGCAACCAGTGCGTATAAAATAATATCAATCATATCTATTTATTTTAGTATATAAAAGTAAGATTTTTATCTTTGCAGTAATAACTTAAAAATCGAATTTAAATATGGAGTTATTAACAACTATATGAAAATACTTGCCAGATTTGTTTTATACACTCTTTTAGGATGGAAAACGAAAGGAAATTTTAAAAAAGATTTAAATAAATGTATTATTATTGGGGCACCACATACGCATTGGCTGGATTTCCCTCTGGGAATTGCTATTAAATTTGCAGAAGAAGTTCCGGCAAATTATATTGGAAAAGCATCGTTATTTAAACCTCCTTTTGGTTTTATTTTTAGGGGATTAGGAGGTACGCCAGTTGATAGAAGTAAAAGTAATAATAAAGTTGATGCCATAGTAAACCTATTTAATAGTCGTAAAAATTTTATTTTAGCAATGTCTCCAGAAGGAACTCGCAAAAAGACAACTAAATGGAAAACAGGTTTTTACTATATAGCAAAAGGTGCAAATGTACCAATTGTTATGATAACTTTTGATTTTAAAAACAAACAAGTTAAAATCTCCGAGCCTTACTATTTAACTAATAACATGGAAGAAGATTTTAACTTTATTTATAGTTTTTACAGCGATGTAAAAGGTAAGGTTCCTGAAAATTTCAATTTATAAACCTATTTTTCTTTATAATCAACCTTTATAAAAAGGTAACTTAACTACAGTAGCTGGTATTGCTTTATTACGAACCTGTATATTTATTTTTGATCCTAATTTTGCATACGCTTTTGGTACATAACCCATTCCAATACCTTTTTTAGTAGAAGGACTCATAGTACCAGAGGTAACTTCACCAATTGTATTTCCGTTTTTATCAACAATAGCATATTCATGACGAGGCACTCCTTTATTATCTATTTCAAAAGCAACCAATTTTTTTGTAACACCTTCTTCCTTTTGTTTTTTAAGAGCTTCAGCGTTTACAAAATCTTTAGTAAACTTAGTTATCCAACTTAACCCAGCTTCAATAGGAGAGGTAGTATCATTAATGTCATTGCCATATAAACAGAATCCCATTTCTAAACGTAATGTATCTCTAGCAGCTAAACCAATTGGTTTAATGCCAAATTTTTCACCAGCCTTAAAAATTTCTGTCCAGATAGCTATTGCATCTTCATTTTTAAAATAAATTTCAAATCCACCGGAACCAGTATAACCAGTTGCAGAAACTGTTACATTATCAATACCAGCAAAAGTGCCAATTTTAAATGTGTAATAATCCATCGATTTTAAATCGATTTCTGTTAAAGATTGTAGTGTTTCAACAGCTTTTGGACCTTGAACCGCAAGCAAAGAAGTTTCATCAGATAAATTTGTCATAGTAACTCCTAAATCGTTATGATTTGAAATCCAATTCCAATCTTTATCAATATTAGAGGCATTTACCACTAACATATATTTTGTGTCATTAATTTTGTAGACTAATAAGTCATCAACAATTCCTCCATCATCATTAGGCAAACAACTGTATTGAACCTTTCCGTCAAATAATTTAGAAGCATCGTTTGAAGTTACTTTTTGAATTAATGCTAAAGCATTTTTTCCTTCTAAAATAAATTCTCCCATATGTGAAACATCAAAAACACCAACGCCGTTTCTAACGGTTAAGTGTTCTGCGTTTACTCCTTCATATTGAACAGGCATATTATAACCTGCAAACGGTACCATTTTTGCCCCTAAAGACTCATGAATATGTGTTAAAGCTGTATTTTTCATTATTTAATAATTTTGTGTGACAAATTTACTAATTATTAAAAGAAATGAATTTGATTTATATCATTATTTAAGGTAAATAAGTATAGAAATTCCATTATTACTGAAATGGAAATAAATAGAATTATTAATTTTCATTTATTCGTAATTCCCAATATTCAACGTCAAGCCATTTATTAAATTTGAATCCAACTTCTTTAAAATGAGCTACTTTTTTAAAACCTAATTTTTTGTGTAGTACAATACTGGCATTATTAGGTATCGCAATTCCTCCTATTAATGCGTGATAATTTAATTTTTTCAATTGATTTATTAGTTCGGTATATAATTTTGTTCCAATTCCTTTCTTAGATTCTCCCTGTTTTAAATAAATCGAAGTTTCTGCAGTATGTAAATAACCGCTTCTTGCTTTCCAAACACTAGCATATGCATAACCTAAAATTTTTTCATTTTCTTCATAAACAATCCATAGAAATTTTGAAGAAATATCATTAATTATTTCTTTCATTTTATCCATGGAAACAGGTTTTTCTTCAAAATTTACAATAGAATTTAAAATATAATAATTGTATATTTCTCTAATTTGACTAGTGTCTTTAAAATTAACTTTTCTAATCATTATTGATAAATTAATATTACGAATTCAATAAAAACTGTTTTAACTCAGAGTAATCCTTAATTTTAATCGATTTTTTTTTCTTTTTTATCACTTTTTTAATTTGCTTTGGAAATTTTAGGCTTTCCTTAATAATTGGTTCTACTACATCCAAAAATTTTACAGGATGAGCTGTTTCCAAAAATATTCCTTGAAAATCTTTATTGTGGTTTTCAGAAAAGTATTTCTTTAAACCTAAATAACCAACTGCACCATGCGGATCTGCAATATAATTACTTTTTTGTTTAATTAATTTCATTGCTTCACGAGTTTCAATATCAGTAAACGAATAGGAACTAAGATGTTTTTTTAGTTCTGTAATGTCATTTTTGTAAATTTCTAAAACACGAACAAAATTACTTGGATCTCCAACATCCATAGCATTAGAGATGGTTTGTTTTGATGGTTTTGGAGTGTATTTTCCTGTATTTAAATAGTTAGGAACCACATCATTTATATTTGTTGAAGCAATAAATTGTTTTACTGGTAGTCCTAATTGTTGTGCCATCATTCCTGCACAAATATTCCCAAAATTTCCACTTGGTATTGAAAAAACTAAATCTTTATGCTTGTTTTTTAATTGTTTATAGGCAAAAAAGAAATAAAACATTTGAGGCAACCACCTGGCAACATTTATAGAATTTGCAGAAGTTAAGTTTTTATTAGTAATAATATCCTCATCTAAAAACGCCTTTTTAACCATGTTTTGGCAATCATCAAAAGTTCCATCAACTTCTAATGCAGTTATGTTTTTACCTAATGTGGTTAACTGTTTTTCTTGGACTTCACTGACTTTTCCACTAGGATATAAAATTACAACATCAACACCTTTCACCCCCAAAAATCCACTTGCCACAGCACCGCCTGTATCTCCTGAAGTAGCCACTAAAACCGTAACTTCAGTAGTTTTTTCTTTCTTATTAAAATAGCCTAAACACCGAGCCATAAAGCGTGCACCTACATCTTTAAAGGCCATAGTTGGACCGTGAAAAAGTTCTAAAGCAGCTATGTTTTCCTCTATGTTAATTACTGGAAAATTAAAACTTATGGTTTCTTTAATAATTTTCTTTAACTCTTTTTCAGGAATCTCATCTGAAACAAATTGTTTAATTACTTCAAAACCAATTTCATCTTCAGAAAAATATTCAATATGATTAAAAAAATATTTAGAAAG
>DGOU01000263.1 GCA_002390165.1 Lutibacter sp. UBA4458 | reverse complement strand
GCAAACAATTTTCCCAATTATTGACAAATACCAACTTGACACCAAAAATATTCTAAGAACTTTTGTAGAACACATTGTACAGCAAATAGCAAAAAAAATGGAATCAAACCCTAATAAATCAGTACTTATAACTGGAGGTGGAGCTTTTAATAATTTTCTTATTAATCGCATTCAATTCTACACAAAAACACAATTAATAATTCCTGAAGATATTATTATAAATTACAAAGAAGCTTTGGTATTTTCATTATTAGGATTTTTAAAAGAGGAAGGAATAAATAACTGCTTAAAAAGCGTAACAGGAGCAAAAAAAGATCATTGTAGTGGCATTATTTTTAATCCCAATTAGAACATTATGTCTTCAAAAAAAATAGATTTAAGCAAACTAAAAAGTGTATTATCTGGTGAACTTCATTTTGATAATTTATACAAAAGTATTTACGCTACAGATGCTTCTGTGTACAGAAAAATCCCATTAGGTGTTGCCTATCCAAAAGATAATCAAGATATAAAAACCTTAATTCAGTTTGCAACGGAGCATAAAATCACCCTTATTCCAAGAGCAGCAGGTACATCTTTGGCAGGACAATGTGTAGGTGATGGGTTAGTAGTTGATATTTCTAAACATTTTACCAATATTATATCTTTTAATGAGCAAAATAAAACGGTAACGGTTCAACCCGGAGTTATTAGAGATGAACTTAATAATTACTTAAAACCATTTGGATTATTTTTTAGTCCAAATACATCTACCAGTAACCGCTGCATGATTGGCGGAATGGTGGGTAATAATTCTTGTGGAACTACTTCAATAAAATATGGCGTTACACGTGATAAAATAATTGAAGTAAAAACTATTTTAAGTGATGGTTCTGAAGCTATTTTTAACGAATTGAATTTTTCAGAATTCAATCAAAAAAAAATAGGTAACTCTCTCGAAAGCGCTATTTATAATTCCCTTTTTAATGAATTAAGTAACAACGAAATTCAACAAGAAATTTTAAAAGAATTTCCAAAAGAAAGCATTCATCGTCGTAATAATGGTTATGCAGTTGATGAATTATTAAAATTTGAATTATTTGGAGGAAAAAACTCCACCATAAATATTGGAAAATTACTAGCCGGAAGTGAAGGGACTTTAGCTTTTACAACAGAAATAACCTTACAACTAGACAGATTACCTCCACCAAAAAATATTATGGTGGCCGCTCATTTCAGTAGTATTAATGAAAGTATGAAAGCGGTGGTAACTGCAATGAATCACAATTTATACACTTGTGAATTAATGGATAAAACTATTTTAGATTGTACTAAAAATAACAGAGAGCAATTAAAAAATAGGTTTTTTGTTGAAGGTGATCCAAAAGCTATATTAATGCTTGAAATTCGGACAAATTCTGATGAGGATTCCAATAAATTAGCGGATAAATTAATTGACGAATTAACAAAAAACAACTTAGGCTACGCTTATCCTAAATTATTAAATAACGATATTGAAAAAGCTTTAAATTTAAGAAAAGCCGGACTTGGATTATTAGGAAATATAGTAGGAGATAAAAAAGCAGTTGCTTGTATTGAAGATACCGCTGTGGATGTTAATGTTCTTCCAAATTATATTTCTGAATTCACCAAAATGATGAAAGATTTTGGGCAAGAAGCTGTGTATTACGCACACGCGGGTGCGGGTGAAATTCATTTACGCCCCATTTTAAATTTAAAAAAGAAAGAAGATGTTATTTTGTTTAGAGAAATAACTACAAAAACTGCCAAACTTGTTAAAAAATACGGTGGCTCTTTTAGTGGAGAACATGGCGATGGAATTGTTAGGGCTGAGTTTATTCCTTTAATGATTGGAGAAAAAAATTATGCACTTTTAAAACGAATTAAATATACTTTTGACCCAAATAACATTTTTAATAAAGGTAAAATTGTAGATGCCTTTTCCATGGATAAAAATTTACGTTATAAAATTGACAGAACGGAACCAGATATTGAAACAATTCAAGATTTTTCGGATAGTTTAGGAATTTTAAGAGCTACAGAAAAATGCAATGGTTCTGGTGATTGCAGAAAACTTTCGGTAGCAGGTGGAACCATGTGCCCAAGTTACCGGGCAACAAAAAATGAAAAAGATACCACACGAGCCAGAGCAAATGCTTTACGTGAATTTTTAACAAACTCAAAAGAAAAAAACAAATTCAATCACAAAGAATTATATGATGTTTTCGATTTATGTTTAAGTTGTAAAGCTTGCGCAAGCGAATGTCCTAGCAATGTAGATGTTGCTGCTTTAAAAGCGGAGTTTCTACATCAATATTACAAAGAAAATGGTGTTCCGTTTAGAACCCAATTATTTGCAAACAATGTAAAATGGAATAAAATAGGCAGCCTCACTCCTACTTTTACTAACTTAATTTTAAATGCAAAACTTACAAAAAAAATTATAGGAATTGCTACCGAAAGAAGCATTCCTAAATTAGCCAAAACCACTTTTTATAAATGGTATAAAAAAAATAAAAATAGACTATTAAATCAACCTATAAAATTTGGAGAAATTTATCTTTTTATGGATGAATTCACCAATTATTATGATGCTAATATTGGCATAGACACTATTGAATTATTAACATCACTAGGCTATAAAGTTAACATAACCAACCACGAAGAAAGTGGGCGTAGTTTTATATCGAAAGGAATTTTAGATAAAGCTCAGGAAAAGGCAAATTTTAATGTAAACTTTTTTAAAGATAAAATAACAAAAAAAACACCTTTAGTTGGAATAGAACCTTCTGCAATTTTAACTTTTAGAGACGAATATTTAAGGCTAGCAACAAATAAAAATGCAGCAAAAGAAATTGCAAAAAACACTTTTACTATAGAAGAATTTATAAAACTAGAATTTAAAAAAGGTAATATAACTTCTAATAATTTCACAAAAGAAAAGAAAACACTGAAAATTCACGGGCATTGCCAGCAAAAATCGCTAAGCGGTGTTGAACCAACATTTCAAATGCTTTCTATTCCTAAAAATTATTCGACAACAATTATTAATTCTGGTTGTTGTGGAATGGCTGGTTCTTTTGGATACGAAAAAGAACATTACCAATTAAGTATGCAAGTTGGTGAAGACACCTTATTTCCAAAAATTAGAAATGTAGAAAACAAAACAATTATTGCAGCTTCAGGAACAAGTTGCAGACATCAAATAAAAGATGGAACTAATAGAATTTCTAAACATCCTATAACTATTTTACACGAAGCTTTAAATTTATCAAAAACCTAATAATAATACTATTTTAATTAATATTTAATAATTGATTAAAGGACAATATTATTATATTCCTAATTAATAGCACTTGCAATTACATATTGCATTTTAAAAACAATAATTTTTAACTTATTTTATATTTTTTTTAACAAAAAACAGTGGCTTATATTATATTTATTTGTATATTTGCAACGATAAGTTTAGGCTTATCAATCTTTTTCATAGCAATTTTCCTCACTCTTTGGAGTGAGGTTTCTTTTTTTTATAACCTTATTTAAACGGTTTTTTAAGTATCTTTGTCGCCGAATAAAAAATATTTAAAATGATTTTAGGAGTATCTTATACCGAATGGGTTGGTTATTTAGCATCGTTGGTGTTAATTGTTTCTTTTTTAATGAAAAATGTAAACACTTTAAGAATAGTTAATTCAGCTGGTGCCATTTTATTTGTCATATACGGAATAATGTTAGCTATTTCTTGGCCAATTATAATTACTAACGGATTTATTTTAATGGCAAACATTTATTATCTTTCCAAAACAAAAAAATAATTTCCTTTAACCTATTTTATATTGAAACGTGTAGTAGTTTCTGTTACCAATGATTTAGTTACGGACCAACGTGTCCATAGAATTTGTTCTACACTTTCTCAAAATAATTATGAAATTCTTTTAATAGGACGGCAATTTTCTGATAGTAAAACACTACAAAAAAAATACAAAACGTATCGTTTTAAACTTCTATTTAATAAAGGTGCCTTATTTTATGCCGAATATAATATTCGATTGTTTTTAAAACTCCTTTTTACAAAATCGGATATACTTTTGTCTAATGATTTAGACACTTTACTAGCTAACTTTTTAGCAAGTAAAATGCTTAAAAAAAAGTTAGTATATGATAGTCATGAATTATTTACTGAAGTTCCAGAATTAATTAATAGACCTTTTATACAAAAAATTTGGTT
>DGOU01000162.1:11849-21723 GCA_002390165.1 Lutibacter sp. UBA4458 | reverse complement strand
TATGATTCCTTTAACTAGATTTGCTGTTAGAAACAGCTTACCAGTTTCTACATTTTTATCTGAAGAAAGAATTCAACAAGTTGCAGAAGACACTAAAGTTGGTGGCGCTACATTAACTAAAATGTTAGGTACAAGTGCTTGGTATGCACCTGGCGCTGCGGTTTCTGAATTGGTTAAAGCAATTGCTTTAGATTCTAAAAAAATGTTCCCATGTTCTGCTTTATTAGAAGGAGAATATGGATTAAATGATATTTCAATAGGTGTACCTTGCGTTTTAGGTAAAAATGGTATTGAAAAAATTGTTGAACTTGAATTAACCGATGCTGAAAAAACAAAACTTCACGAAAGTGCAGAAGCAGTTAAAAAAACAAACGGATTATTAGATTAATTGGTTTTATAATTCCTAAAAAACTCCTTTGATATAAGTTTCAAAGGAGTTTTTTTATTTAGTGAATTTCAGTAAAATATTTATGATAACCCTGAAATTACGCCTTCATTATCTATTCCCATTTTTTCAGATGCTGGTTTAGCTGGCAACCCTGGCATACGCATCATTCTACCTAATATAGGAATTATAAATTCAGCTCCAGCCGCAATTTCAATTTCACGAACTGTAACTATAAAATCTTTTGGTCTTCCTACTAATGTTTCATTATCCGAAAAAGATTTTTGTGTTTTTGCCATACACACTGCAAAATTATTAAAACCTAACCTTTCTATACGCTTTAAGTTTAGTTTTGCTTTTTTATCATAATCCACACCAGCAGCTCCATAAATTTCTTTAGCTATTTTTTCAATTTTTGTTTTAACGGGTTCATCCCAATTATAAATAGGAGTAAAATGTGTTTTATGAGATTCTACAACCTTTACAACTGCTTTTGCTAATTTTTCCGTTCCTTTTCCTCCTTTAGCCCATCCTTCAGAAACCACAGCTTTAACACCTAATTCTTTACATTTATCAATAATAAAATTTATTTCTTCATAAGTATCATTAATAAAGGCGTTTATAGCAACCACTGGCTCAATATTAAATTTTCTAACATTTTCTATATGTTTTTCTAAATTGCAGAAACCATCTTTTACAAATTGAATATTTGGAGTGTTGTATTCTTCTTTTTTTGCTCCACCGTGATGTCGTAAAGCTCTAATTGTAGCCACCAAAACTACTGCTTTCGGATTTAAATTTGCCGCAACGCTTTTAATATCCAAAAACTTTTCAGCGCCTAAATCTGCACCAAAACCAGCTTCTGTAACCACATAATTAGATAATGAAAGTCCCATTTTTGTAGCAATAATTGAATTTGTTCCTTGCGCTATATTTGCAAAAGGACCTCCATGTATTATTGCGGAATTTTCTTCTAAAGTTTGTACTAAATTAGGTTTTATAGCATCTTTTAATAAAATTGCCATAGCATCCTGAGCCTTTAAATCACGAGCAAAAATTGGTTTTTTATCAAAAGTAAATCCTATAAAAATATCTCCTAAACGTTTTTTTAAATCTTCAAAATCTGTAGCCATACATAAAATAGCCATAACTTCAGAAGCCGGAGTAATGTTAAAACCATCTTCTCTAGGAATACCGTTTGCTGTACCACCTAAACCAATAATTATATTTCGTAAAGAACGGTCATTCATATCAATAACTCGTTTCCACAAAATAGTTCTTGGGTCTAAATTAAAACTACAACATTTACTTTGTAAATTATTATCAATTAATGCTGAAAGTAAATTATTAGCTTTTTCAATAGCATTAAAGTCTCCCGTAAAATGAAGATTTATATCTTCCATTGGAACAACTTGAGAGTATCCACCACCAGCAGCTCCTCCTTTTATACCAAAAACAGGACCTAAAGATGGTTCACGCAGCACAACCATCGCCTGCTTTCCGATTATGTTTAATCCTTCTGTTAAGCCAATAGAAACGGTAGTTTTACCTTCACCAGCAGGTGTTGGCGTAATTGCTGTAACTAATATTAAGTTATTTTTTTTAACTTTTTCATCATTTATTAAACTTAAAGGAAGCTTAGCTTTGTATTTTCCATACATTTCTAAATCATCTTCATCAATATTTAATTTAGCAGCAATTTCTTTAATATGTACAAGTTTTTTACCTTGAGCAATATCTATATCTGTTAACATTTTCATATCCTAAAAAATTTAGGTGCAAAGATACAAATTTGAGTAATTATTTTTCCTATAATTTAACTCTATATATTCAATAGCTATAAAAACTAAAAAAGAATTGTTAAATCGTGTTTGAAATTATATATTTGCACGTTTATTACAGTAGAATTTTATTTAAAAAAAGTAACATGCAAAATAAAGGACTTATAAAGTTATTCGCTATTCTTTTTGGATTAGTAAGTATTTATCAATTATCGTTTACCTGGTTTACAAATGGTGTTGAGAAAAATGCAAAAATATTTGCCGAATCTAAATCTGATGATGGAAGAGAAATAGCAAAGTTTGAACAATATTATCTAGATTCAGTTGCCAATAAAACGGTAATTAATGTAGGTGTTGCCAAATTTAGCTATAATGATATTAAGGATAAAGAATTAAACTTAGGGCTTGACCTTAAAGGCGGAATTAATGCTATTTTACAAGTATCGGTTAAAGATATTTTGATTGGATTATCCAATAATTCTAAAAACCCGATATTTAATGAAGCTTTAGCTAAAGCAACCAAAGCTCAAAAAAGTAGCGATAAAACGTTTTTAGATTTATTTTATAATGAATTCGAAACACTTAGTAATGGTACGGTTAAATTAAGTGACCCAAGTATTTTTGGAAACAAAACGCTTCGTGAAAAAATAAACTTTAAATTAACCGATGAAGAGGTAAAACCAATTATTGCAGAAGAAGTTACTAGTTCCGTAAATACTGCATTTGAAGTATTAAGAAGTAGAATTGATAAGTTTGGGGTTACACAACCAAACATTCAACGTATTGGTAAATCTGGTAGAATTTTAATTGAATTACCTGGAGCAAAAGATATTGATCGTGTTAAAAGATTATTACAAAGTACAGCTAAATTACAATTTTGGGAAGTTTATACTAACCAAGAAACAGCTAATTTCTTTATACAAGCAAATACAGTTCTTGAAAATATATTTAAAGAAGAAACCAAAGCAGATTCTACTGCAAGTAAAAACGACTTAAAAGATTTATTAGGTGAAGTTTCCGATTCTTTAGCTACTAAAAGCGCTAAAAATTTATTTTCAGTGTTTTCACCAAGCGTACCGCAAAATCAGAATCAAATTTCATCGGTTGTTGGTACTGCTAAAGTTTCAGACACTGCTAAGGTTAATAAGTATTTAACTATGAAAAGCGTTAGAGCCTTATTACCAAACAACCTAAAGTATGTTAAATTTTTATGGGACTACAAACCTTTTGCTTCCAAAGCAACTACTAATGAAAATGTTGAATTAGTATACTTATATGGTATAAAATCAAACAGAGAAGATGTTGCTCCTATTGAAGGTGATGTTATTATTGATGCAAGTCAAGAATATGGGCAAACTGGAAAACCTGAAGTTAGTATGACTATGAATGCATTAGGCACAAGACAATGGGCTAAAATAACCACAGAAAATATCGGAAAATTTGTAGCGGTTGTTTTAGATGATAATGTGTACACTGCGCCACATGTTCCCACTGCTATTACCAATGGTAGAACTTCTATTTCTGGAGGAAGTATGACTGTAGAAGAAGCACAAGATATTGCAAACGTATTAAAAGCAGGTAAATTACCAGCTGCAGCACATATTATTCAATCTGAAATTGTTGGTCCATCCTTAGGGCAAAAAGCAATTAACAGTAGTATGAGTTCTTTCTTTTTGGCGTTACTACTTATCTTAGTATGGATGATTTTTTACTATGGTAAAGCAGGTGCTTTTGCGGATATAGCACTAGCAGTAAATTTACTTTTCATCTTTGGAATACTAACAGCTTTTGGGGCTGTGTTAACATTACCTGGTATTGCCGGTATTATCTTAACCATTGGTATGTCGGTTGATGCGAACGTAATTATTTTTGAACGAGTTAAAGAAGAATTGAGATCTGGCAAAGGATTAAAAGCAGCTATTAATCACGGATTTAGTTTTAAAGGTGCTTTATCCGCAATTGTAGATGCCAATATTACTACCATGTTAACTGGTATTATTTTATACGTTTTTGGTACAGGACCAGTAAAAGGATTTGCTTATACATTAATGGTTGGTATTGTTACCTCATTATTTACCGCAGTATTTATTACCAGACTTCTATTAGATTGGTACGCTGCAAAAGATAAATTATTTACTTTTAACACAAATATTACTAAAAAATGGTTTACCAATATTAACGTTGGGTTTTTAAAACAACGTAAAATTGCATATATCATTTCAGGTACTATAATTTTACTATCTCTTGGTTCTTTAGTAACCAATGGTTTAAATTATGGTGTTGATTTTGTTGGAGGAAGATCTTATGTAGTTAAATTTGATAAACCTACAAACCCTACAGATGTTAGAGCTGCTTTAACCAATGTATTTGGTAGTGCTCCAGAAGTAAAAACTTATGGAGAATCTAGCCAATTAAAGGTTACCACTAAATATAAAATTGATGAAGAAGGAAATCAAATTGATGGTGAAGTTCAAGAATTATTATATAAAGGGTTAAAAAATTACATTCCGGCTAAAACAACATTAGAGCAATTTAAACCTGGTTATGGAGGACATAAAACAGTAGGTATTTTAAGTTCTATTAAAGTAGAACCAACCATTGCTGATGATATAAAAACAGCTGCTGGATGGGCTATTTTAGGATCTCTATTAGTTATTTTCTTATATATCTTATTCCGATTTAAAAAATGGCAATATAGTTTTGGTGCCGTAGCTGCATTATTTCATGATGTTACTATAGTTATTGGTATTTTCTCATTAGGTTATCATTATTTACCTTTTGATATGGAAATAGGGCAATCTTTTATTGCTGCAATTTTAACTGTACTAGGTTACTCCATTAATGATACCGTAATTGTATTTGACCGTATTCGTGAGTTTGTTGGAATTCATACTTCTTGGAAATTTTCAACCGTTATAGATAAAGCATTAAGCACAACTTTAGGAAGAACAATAAATACTTCTTTAACTACATTAGTAGTATTATTAGCTATCTTCTTATTTGGTGGAGATTCCATTAAAGGATTTATGTTTGCATTAATTGTTGGTATAGTTGTAGGGACTTATTCTTCCCTTTACATTGCATCTCCAATTATGTATGACACTGTAAAATGGTTAGAAAAAAAGAAAAAATAAGTATATTAAACCTATTATAACGATAGCCGTTTTGAAATTCAAAGCGGCTATTTTAATTTAAAATAAAATTTAAAAAAAAGCTAATATTATTTTTGGATTATTAACTTTGTAACAAACCATTAGTATGAGCATTATAAAACTACACGACAAGTTCTTTAAACCATATATTTCTAAAGATATAATTGCGGAAGCAGTTAAAAAACTAGCAAAACAAATAGGAAAAGATTGTAAAAATGAAACTCCAGTTTTTATTGGAATCTTAAACGGTTCCTTTATGTTTATTGCTGATTTTGTAAGAAAATATAAATTTAACTGTGAAGTTTCTTTTGTAAAATTAGCTTCTTATGAAGGAACAAATTCTACTGGAAATATTAAAGAGCTAGTAGGTTTAAATCAAGATTTAGAAGGAAGAACCGTTGTAATTCTAGAAGATATAATTGATACAGGCAATACGCTTCAACAGATTTATGAGATATTTAAGGATAAAAAAGTAAAGCAATTAAAAATTGCAACACTATTCTATAAACCAGATGTTTTTAAAAAAGATTTAAAAATTGATTATATCGGAATATCCATTCCAGACGTATTTATTGTAGGTTATGGATTAGATTATGACGGAATAGGAAGAAATCATTCTAGTATTTATCAACTTACTACGGAACCAAAATTTAAAAATATTTTATTATTTGGTCCTCCAGGTGTTGGTAAAGGAACACAAGCAGATTTACTTAAAGAAAAATATAATTTAGTACATATTTCAACTGGTGATGTCTTTCGTTCTCATATGAAAAAAGAAACTAAACTAGGAAAATTAGCAAAATCGTACATAGATAAAGGTAATTTAGTTCCAGATGAAGTAACCATTAAAATGTTAAAAGGTGTTGTAACAAAGCACAAAAATGCTAATGGATTTATTTTTGATGGCTTTCCTAGAACTACGGAACAAGCAAAAGCTTTAGATTTATTTTTAGAATCGCATGGCCAAACTATTGGCGGAATGATTGCTTTAGAAGTGCCTACCAAATTATTAATTGCACGACTTTTAGAAAGAGGTAAAACTAGTGGCAGAGTGGATGATCAAGACGAAAATAAAATATTGAATCGATTTAACGAATACTTTACAAAAACAGAGATTTTAAAAGACTATTATAAATCTCAAAACAAATATTTTGGAGTAAATGGTGTTGGTGAAATTAGTGAAATAACCGAACGATTAAGTAAGGTTTTGGATAACTTATAAATAATGACTGAAGGAAATTTTGTTGATTATATAAAAATTTATGCTAATTCAGGTAATGGTGGCGGTGGATCTGTGCATTTGCATAGAGAAAAATACATTACCAAAGGCGGACCCGATGGCGGAGACGGCGGACGAGGAGGTCATATTATTCTTAGAGGAAATAAAAATCTATGGACTCTTTATTCTTTAAAATTTAAAAAACATTTTAAAGCTGAAGAAGGCGGTCATGGTGGAAAACAACGTAGCTCCGGAAAAGATGGAGAGGATGTTTATGTTGATGTTCCTTTAGGTACTATTGTTAGAGATGCCGACACCCAAGAAATTTTATTTGAAATAACTACTGAAAATACAGAACAAATATTACTAGAAGGTGGTAAAGGTGGACTTGGCAACTGGAATTTTAGATCTTCTACCAATCAAACACCGCGTTATGCACAACCAGGTATTGAGGGCAAAGAAGGATGGTTTCAACTAGAATTAAAAGTATTAGCAGATGTTGGTTTAGTTGGATTTCCAAATGCTGGTAAATCTACTTTATTATCTGTAATTACTTCAGCTAAACCTAAAATTGCAGATTATGCATTTACCACTTTAAAACCTAATTTAGGTATTGTTGAATATCGCGATTTTCAAACTTTTGTTATTGCAGATATTCCAGGAATAATTGAAGGAGCAGCAGAAGGAAAAGGATTAGGTCATCGATTTTTACGTCATATTGAACGAAATTCAACTTTATTATTTTTAATTCCTGCAGATTCTGACAATGTAAAAAAGGAATATGAAATTTTATTAAATGAACTAAAAAAACACAATCCTGAATTGTTAGATAAAGAGCGTTTACTGGCAATATCTAAATCTGATATGTTAGATGAGGAACTGAAAGAAGAACTTAAAAAAGAACTTCCTACTGGTATTAAAACTTTATTTATTTCATCCGTAGCACAACAAGGACTTACAGAATTAAAGGATACTTTGTGGAAAATGTTAAACAGCTAAATAATTCATTTTTAGCAAAAAAAACTTTAATTTTTCAAAACTATTGGTAAAGTAAATTCTGTAGTTACAGGCATATTTCTTTTTATGGCGGGAGATAATGTTGGTAGTTTTGTTAGACTAACCTTTAGTAAACTATCAAATTCTGGTAATAATTGTCTAATTTTTTCTGATATTTTAATACTTGACAAACTTGTTTTACCCAATGCATTTACGTTTAATTTTACCAAAATAGTATCTTTAACTACTTCATTAGCATTTAGCTTATACTTATTTAAAGTAGCATAAATAAATTGAGACATTTGTATTTGAAAACAAATTTCTTGTTTATCTCTAGATGTAAGTCCTTTACAAGCAGGAAATAAAGGATACGCATCTACTGAACTAAAATCAACAATTGTGTCAATTTTTGGTATGGTTTCCTTTTTGTAATTACCATTAAAATAAGAACAAGAAACTAACAGTATAGAATAAAAAAATATGGTAAATAGGTTTTTCAACATCAATTGTATTTCCATAAGTGAAAATACAATATTTTCTATTAGTTAACAATTTCACCTTCAATAAAATATTGCTTTTTAATTTCTGCTATTCTGTTTACTATATACTTTGATATTTCGCTATCTTTTTTCTCAAATCGCTGTAAATAATTTTGATACAGCTTTAAAGCAATTTTTTTATCTTTATAATAGAAATCTGAAGTTACTGACCATTGAAATAAAGCTTTATAATTATTACTATTATTTTTATAAGAATCTTGAAATAAACTCAAAGCCATTTTAGAGTTATTTTCTTCTTTTGCAATTACACCAGACAAAAAATATTGTTTATCTAAATCTCCTTTACCATACATTATTGACTGAAATAAAAATAGTTTAGCCAATTTTATTTTTTTTTGTTGGTAATAAAGAGTTCCTAACCTATATAAAATAACTGCATTGCTTCTATCTATTCTCAATGCATTTTTATAACTCTTTTCAGCTAAATCATACTGTTTTAAATTATAATAACACAAACCTGCCATTTGATAAGTGTTAACAGATTTAAATTTAAGACTATCTAAAATATTAAGATAGTTTAATGTTTGTTTAAACTTTTTAGAATAATATAATTCGGTGGCTTTTAATTGAATAAAATTTACATTAGTGCTATCTATTTTTAATCCTTTATCAATAAACAACATGGTTGAATCTTTATATTTTAATGTTTTAAAAAATTTAGCCAATTCATAAATGCTTTTAAAATGAAGGGTATCTATATTATAAGCATCCAAATAACTTTGTCCCATTGCTAAAGTTTTATGTTCTTTAGCTAATGATTTTGCCAATTGATATGGGTAATTTGGGTTTAAAGAATCTTTTTTCTTTAAAAATCTATAAATTTTCTCTGCTTTATTAGGTTGATTTTTTAATAAATACAATTTTCCCAAACTGTTAATTACTAATAAGTTAGAAGAGTCTTTTTTAATGATATCCTCAAAAATTAAAATTGCGTTAGTAGATAATCCAGCGGATTTATATGCGTTACCTAACTTCACTTTTATATTTACATTGTCTTCAATTTTTAAAATTTTATTATAATACTGAATAGCTTTATTATAATTACCTATGGTTTCATAAATATTAGCAATTTTACTAAGCAATATTTCTGTTTTGGGTTGTTGCTCTTCTAATAATACTAGTGCTTTTTTATAATCTCCTTTAAGCAATAAGTTATCCACAGTCGTAAAAACCGAAGATTGCGCTTCGGTTTTTATAACTATTATTAATAGTACAACTGTAACAAAAATCCTTTTCATAGTATTTTTCCAAAAATTATTCAATTTGACTGACTAATGTTTTTTAACAATCTCAATAACGCCATTTTCACCTTTCTTACCATATTTTTCAACAGCAGTTTCTCCTTTTAAAACATTTACTTTTTTAATTAATTTAGCATCTATCTTTTTCATTTCTTCTTTAGAAATCTCTTTCCCATCAAAGATAAATAACGGAGGTTTTTTAGTATTTCTAGAATTTAGCAATATGTTGTTTCTATCAGCATTTTTTAAGCTATCCCCTTCTACATTAAAAGCAATTGGCAAACTATATAATACAGCAACCGTTTTTCCTTTTTGTTTACCTGGAATCATTTTTGGCAATAATTTCATCACCCGAATAGCTTCTTCCTCTAATTTTATATGAGGTGCTCTAGCTCGTATATCCGTAATATTTCCTTTTTCATCTATTTTAAACATCACAAATATTCTTTTTACTCCTGAGGATAATCCTAAACCTTTAGATATTTCAGAATTAAAGTTATTGCCAACAAATTGGGTAATATTATTTTGAAAACATTTTTT
>DGOU01000162.1:1759-11814 GCA_002390165.1 Lutibacter sp. UBA4458 | reverse complement strand
GGAACAGAACCATCAGAAACATAATCGACATTTTTTTTAGTATTACCTTTATAATTATGTGTTTTATTAGTTTTTAAAAATATAACTCTATCCTTATTTTTATCAATAACAACTTGCATTTCTATCCCTTCAACATTATTAGTTTTAAACTTATTATAAATTTTTTGCTCTCTTTTGGTCATTTCACTATAAGGAACTTCGTTCCCTTCTAAACTACTTCCAGTAAATAATATAAGCCCATCATTTCCTTCAAAGTAAAATCCTTTAGAATCGTTAGGTTTTTTATGTAATAAATTTTCAACATCTTTTATATCAGATTGAGAATCATTTGTACAGGAAGAATAAATAACCATAAATAGTAATAACGGCACTATTAATAAATATTTTAACTGTTTCATTTTTTGAGATTTGTTTTTTGTAATCATAGCTATTCGTTTTTTAATTAGGTTTTGTTTATAAAATTGATTAATAAAGGTGATATTTTCTACATTAAAAGTTTCAGAAAGCAAGGTGTTAAAATAGGATTTAGCAGTGGTTTGTTTTACAATTTCTTCATCAGAAAGATATTCATGTAAAATAGTAATTCGTTGTTGAAATTGATATATTATTGGGTTAAACCAAAGTCCTATTTTAAAAAATTCAAATAATAACAAATCAAAAGTATGCTTTTGCCTACAATGAATTAACTCATGCTCAATTATTTGTATATTGGTATTTTTCAAATGTTTTTCATTAATAAAAATATAATTGAAAAATGAAAATGCAACTTCTTTGTTTTTTAAAACAACAATAGAATATCCTTCTTTTTTGATTACTTTATTGGCAGTAATCAGCTTAATTATTTTAGTTAATTTAACTAAAAACAAAAGGGTAGAAATTAGAACACCACTTAAAAAAATAAGCAACATATAATTGGTGTTAACCGTTGCATTAGTGCTTTGCTCAATAACTACTTGCGGATTAATAACAACTTCAGGTAAGTAGGTTATATATTCTTTTGGAACTGCAGTTTGAATACTTTCTAATTTTAATAAAGGAATTATAAATGCAAGTAATGGTGTTGCCAATAAATAACCTCTATTCCATCTAAAAAACGTTTCGTTCTTTAAAAAAATATCATAAACTGCTAAAAAAAGCACTTGAAATAAAATTACTTGAAGAATATAATTAATCATTTTTTAGTTTTTTTATCATTAATAATTTTCATAATAACATCTAACTCTTCTATATCCATGTCGTTTTTATTTACAAAAAAAGATACCATACTTTTAAACGATCCTCCAAAATAACCATCTACAATTTTATGTAAACTTTGATTGCTATATTCAGATTTTGCTATTAACGGAAAATAAATATAACCTCTTCCCTTAGCCTTATGACCAACTATATTCTTATTTTCTAAAATTCTAATAATAGTAGAAACGGTATTATACGCAGGTTTTGGATTTGGTAATTGATCAATTATATCTTTAACTGATGCTTCATTTAAATCCCATAAAACTCGCATAAACTGCTCTTCCGCTTTTGTTAATTGAATACTCATTTTATAACTAATTTTTTAGTTTAATAAAACAAATATAACTAATTTTTTAGTTTTAACTAATTTTTTAGTTCATAATTTTAAAAAAACTATTTGTTTTGCTATTTAAAAACTAGAAACTTATATTCGCTTATGGATATATTTTTATTAATTCTTGGATTTTTAATAGTGTTATTAGGTGTTGTTGGTTCATTTTTACCCGTTTTACCTGGTCCTTTAACTAGTTGGATTGGATTATTACTTCTTCATCTGACTAAAACAGTTCCTATAAATTATACTTTTTTAGGGATTACTTTAGGCGTTGCTCTTTTAATATGGTTAATAGATTATATTATTCCAGCACTAGGAACAAAAAAATTTGGAGGAACGCGTTATGGCGTAATAGGCACAATGATAGGGCTTATTTTAGGAATGTTGTTTTTAGGTCCTTTTGGAATTATTATTGGTCCTTTTTTAGGTGCTTTCTTAGGAGAAATGTTAAATGAGCGGAATTCTGGCAAAGCCTTAAAGGCTGCTTTCGGGTCTTTTATTGGTTTTTTAACTTCAACTTTTCTAAAATTTATAGCTGCGATAATTTTTACAGGATTTTATATTGCTATTTTTTGGGATTATAAAACATCATTTTTTAATTTTTAAAACTATTCCAAAAAAAAAGCGTCCCGGTTTTTCGGGAAGCTTTCCATCGGTTTTTAAAAAACCATGACGATTAAATCGTCAAACAACACAACTAATCTGCTTAAAAAGCAGAAAACAAAGATATAAAAAAATACTTATTTAAAATATAAATACTACTTTTTGTTTTTATTTTACATATTTTTTTAAATTGATTGTATCTTTGCACACTTCAAATTAAAGAGTAATAATAAAATAAAGCATAATGCAATTAACCGCACTTGAAATAGTTAGACGAGAATCGTTACAAAAACTTCGTGAATTAGGAATAAATCCATATCCTGCTAAAGAATTCAAAACCACTACCACCATTAAACAAATATTATCAAATTATGATACGTTTGAAGGTAAGGAAGTTATTTTGGCTGGTAGAATGATGAGTAGAAGAATTATGGGAAAAGCTTCTTTTGCAGAATTAAAAGACGCAAGCGGAAGAATGCAATTATATGTTACCCGTGATGAACTTTCTAATGGCGAAGATACCACCATGTACAATACCGTTTTTAAAAAATTGTTAGACATGGGAGATATTCTTGGCGTAAAAGGTGATGTTTTTAAAACTAAAGTAGGAGAAATTTCTATACATGTCAAAGAAATTACGTTGTTATCAAAAAGTTTAAAACCGCTACCTGTGGTTAAAACAGATGCCGATGGAAATATACACGATTCTTTTTCGGATCCGGAACATCGCTATCGTCAGCGTTATGTGGATTTAATTGTAAACGATTATGTAAAAGAAACTTTTATAAAACGTACAAAAATAACTAACTCTATGCGCGAGTTTTTTAACTCCAGAGGTTATTTAGAAGTTGAAACTCCTGTTTTACAACCAATTCCAGGTGGTGCAATTGCCAGACCGTTTACCACACACCACAATGCTTTAAATATTCCTTTGTATTTGCGTATTGCCAATGAATTATATTTAAAACGATTAATTGTTGGTGGTTTTGATGCAGTTTATGAATTTTCTAAAGATTTTAGAAATGAAGGAATGGACCGAACCCATAATCCTGAATTTACGGTAATGGAGTTATATGTAGCTTACAAAGATTACCACTGGATGATGAATATGACAGAAGAATTGTTAGAAAAAATTGCCTTGGATTCTAATGGCACATCTGAAGTTCCAATTGGAGAAAATATGGTAAGTTTTAAGGCGCCATATCCAAGAGTTCCAATTTTAGAAGCAATTAAAACACATACAGGTTTTGATGTTGCAGGGATGAATGAAAGCGAACTTAAAGTAGTTTGCAAAAAATTAGGAATGGAAGTGGATGACACTATGGGAGTTGGAAAATTAATTGATGAAATTTTTGGTGAAAAATGTGAACACACCTACATTCAACCAACTTTTATAACCGATTACCCAAAAGAAATGAGTCCTTTAACAAAGGAACATCGTTCTAATCCGGCACTTACAGAACGTTTTGAATTAATGGTAAATGGTAAAGAACTAGCAAACGCATATTCTGAATTAAACGATCCTATTGATCAACGTGAACGATTTAAAGATCAGTTAAAACTATCTGAAAAAGGTGATGATGAAGCAATGTTTATTGATCAAGATTTTTTACGTGCCTTAGAGTACGGTATGCCTCCAACTTCTGGTATTGGTATTGGTATTGATAGATTGGTAATGTTTATGACCAATAACAGTTCTATACAAGAAGTTTTACTATTTCCTCAAATGAAACCTGAGCGTAAAGCTCCTGCAATGTCTGAAGATGAAAAAGCAGTTTTTAATATTTTAAAAAGCGATTCTCCTATTTTATTAAACAACTTAAAATCTCAAAGTAATTTAAGTAATAAAAAATGGGATAAAGCAATTAAAGGCTTAACAAAAAGTAAATTAGCATCGGTAAATAATACGGATGAAGGTTTATTTGTAGAATTAATATAAAAATAATGCCATTCTAATTCGGTTGCTTAGTGGAGTGAAAGTAAAATTTAGCATCTGATCCAAATATATAAAGGAATTACTTCATTGTAGTTCCTTTTTTATTTCCAAAAATTAAAAATTATAGAGGTCAGTAGATAGCTTCATATTTTACTCCTTATTTTTAAGCTAACTGTCAGGTCGAGCGCAGTCGAGACCTTTTTCGAACGTCCTTCTGTTCTCAACTGAGTTCGTATTGACAAGGAATTAAAATTTATTTAGCTAATATTCAATATTTTAAATATTGATTTTTCTATGTACTAATCTACTGACCTCTAAAAAATTAATTATTTTCTGTTAAACATCTATATATTAGAATTTAAAAAAAAATCACTATATTTGAGATAATACTAAATGAACTATCATCTTAAATAAAAGTTTTCTACTTTTTATTTACTATACCCACACAACTCCATTTTTTTAAATTCTATTTAACCTTATACAATTTATTTTGTATAACAAATGCAATACTAACTCAAAATTTTACTAATGAAAAAAATCGTATTCATTGCTATGATGGTTTTTACTGTCATTGCTTATTCACAAGAGAAAAAAAACGGAACTATTTATTCAGAACATCCTGCTATTAAAACGGTAGAAGCTATGGAGCAAGCCTTTGTGCAAGGTGATGCAGAAAAAGTTGGAAGTTATTTATATAAAGATTTTAAATCTTTTAGTGGTTTATCTGCAAATAAAGACGCTAAGGGAACTTCAAAAGAAGATTATTTAAAGGGAGTTAAAAATTGGCATGACAACCTAGATTATTTTAGTATCACACGCTCTAAAGGTGCTTATCCTGATGCGTTGCAATATAAAGACGGAGTAAATGATGATGTCATATGGGTTCAAACTTGGTCACATATTAAAGGGGTTCATAAAAAAACTGGCGTTAAAATAGATGTTCCATTTCACAGGTTATATGTAGTTAATAAAGACAATAAAATTGTTACATTAATTAATTATTTTAACGGACGTTTTGGAGATGAAATTGGAAAAAGTTTTGTAGAAAGAAAAAACGGAACTATTTATAATCACCATGAATATATAAATAAAGTAAGAAGAATGATTCATGCATTTGAAAATAATGACGATGAAACTGCTTATGGTTTTTTTGATGAAAAAGCAAGATTTAGAAATATAAATATGCCCAATGGCACATCACAAACCCTAGAAGAATCCAAAGCAAATGATAAAAAATTTAAAGAAAAATTTAAGGTTAACAGTATTGATGTTAGAGGTTATCCAGATTACTTAAACTATGCATTAGGAAATGCAAAAATAGTTCAATCATGGTGGAATGTTCGTTTAACCAAAAAATTAGATAAAGAAGAAAAAGAAATTGTAGTTCCGGTAATGTTTATTCACACTTTTAATGACGACGGAAAAATTGTGGATGAAATGGCTTATTATAGTGATAACTTATTAAAGGACTAAACCTTTATAACTTTAAATTTAATTACAAAATAACTCCTAAATATATTTTCCCAGACAAGGAATGTTGTAAAACATTCCTTGTCTAATTACTAACTAAATACTTTTATTATGATTAAAAAATCAATTGCTTTTGCAATGGTAATTACTATTGCATTAGGTTCTTTAACAACCGTTAAAGCACAAGAAAAAAAATCCTACACTATGTGGGAAAGCATTACTATTACACCAGATAACACCAAACTTAAAGCATTGGGTGAGGCTATGAAAAAACATAACCAAACTTATCATAAAGCGGGTCCTTATAAAGCTTATGTTTACAACATTGTTTCTGGGCCCAATGCAAATAAAATTGTTTGGGAAATGGGCCCGGTTAGGTTTTCTGATTTTGACAAAAGACCTTCAACAGGAGGACATGACGAAGATTGGCGTGACCAGGTTATGCCAAATGTAAAAAGTTTAAACACCGTTGAATATTGGAGAAAAGATGATAAACTTTCCAATGAAGGGGCGTTAGACCCAAACAAAGTATCTCATCCAATATTATACATTAGATATTTAGAAGTAGCAGATGGACAAGGATATAATATTAATCGATTACTAAAACAAGTAAGCGAAACTATAAAAGCTATGGATGGTGAAAACCCATGGGGAGTTTATTATAACGAAGGTAGACAAGGCTCCAAAATTGGTCGACACATCGCAACAGTATCTTTTTTAAAAAACTGGGAGGAAATGGATGAAGACGGAAAATTTAAAGAAACTTTTGTAAAAATTCACGGCAAAAATTCTTGGGATCCATTCATTAAAGGATTCAGCCAAACTTTTGTAAATAGCTGGGACGAAATTTGGAAATTTAATCCTGAATTAAGCGGACATAAATAATCCATCTTTTTTCTTATTAGAAAAGAACTCGAATAGGGTTCTTTTTTTTATGACAATAATTAACTAACTTGTATAACTAATTATAATTCTTTAATTTAAACTTTTGGTTATGCTACTTTTTAAACAATCCTTCGCTATAAAAAAGATTACGCTATTAAGTTTGTTTGCTCTACTTTCCCTAAGTGTTTTTGCTTTTCACCATTCTGAAAACAAGGTCGCATTAGATACCTTAAAATTTATAAAATATAAGGGTAAGGTTATAAATAGCACCACCAAAAAGCCATTAGTATTTGCTACTATTACTATTCTAAATACAAACATAAGTACTGTTTCAAATACCCAAGGTAAATTCTTTTTAAAAGTTCCAAAAAAATATAAAAACAGTAAAATAATAGTGTCTTTTTTAGGATATACAAGTGAAATTATTAAGTTAGAATATCTTCAAAAAAACAATGCCATTATTCGGTTAGAAACCTACGTAGAAGAACTTCCAGAAGTAAATCTTAATGTTAAAGATGCCCAAACTTTGGTAGCTAAAGTAATGAAAAAAAAGGGGGAGAATTATCTGAACTTTTTAAGTGATATGACTGCATTTTACAGAGAAACCATAAAAAAAAGAAGAACGTTTATATCTATTTCAGAGGCTGTAGTTGAAATTAATAAACAATCTTATACTAATTCAAGAAATGATATTATAAAGCTTTATAAAGCCCGAAAAAGCACCGATTATACTAAATTAGATACTATTGCCTTTAAATTAAGAGGTGGTCCTTTTAGTAATTTATACATTGATATTATAAAAAATCAGTATTCTTTTTTTACAGAAGACATGTTTGCAATTTATAATTTTACTTATGGCACTTCTACAAAAATTGACAACAAACCTGTTTTTGTAGTTAATTTCAAACAAAAACCACGTATTCAAAATCCTTTGTATTATGGCAAATTATACATTGATGCACAATCTTTAGCTTTAATTTCCGCAAAATTTCATTTAAATTTAGAAAACAGACAAAAAGCAAGTAAACTATTTATTGTTAAAAAACCAAGAAATGCCAAAGTGTATCCAATAGAAACCTCTTATCAAATAAATTATAGAGAAAAAAATGGAAAATGGTACTTTGGGTATAGTAGAATTCAATTAGGATTTAAAATTAATTGGGATAAAAAAATATTTAATACCATTTACAGAACAACAAGTGAATTAGCCATAACAGATTGGCATAAAAATACAACTAATAAATATATAAGACCTAGAGAACGGTTAAGACCTTCTATTATTATGATGGATAAAGCTTCTGGTTTTAGCGATCCTGATTTTTGGGGTGCTTACAATGTAATTGAACCTGAAAAATCTATAGAGTTTGCCATAAAAAAGATTAAAAAACAGCTAAAAAAATTAAATTAACTACTTGAATTTTTTAATTTGAATAAAAAAAACAGCTTTCAAAAATGAAAGCTGTTTTTTTAAACTCTTTTTAAGATTTTAAAATATTTTTATAAGCCTAAAGTTTCTGTTCCTTGATCAAAAATTACATCTACTGGAATATTAGCATTACTCAATTTATCCAAATCTTTTTGTAAATCGATTGAAATTTTACCTTTTTCCTCCACCAATTTTGTTACACCATTGTAATCTCCATTTCCTTGTAAAGTCAAAATTAAATTCGATAAATCTTTCATTGCTCCTTCCATTTTATCATAATTTACTTTATAGGTACCATCTTCATTTTTGGTAAACGCTCCTTTTTCTTTAAAAAAGTTAAAACGAATCATATTTGCAACGCCATGTGCACTTGAAGCTCCAAAACGAACAGAACGGAAAATGCTTGCCATAAAAGTGGTCATATAATCTTTCATATCTCCACCTAGTTCTCCTTTTTTATGCAATTGCTGCACCATATACAAACCTAAAATATCTGCTTTTCCTTCTTCTAAAGCAGAAGCTTTTTCTTTTAAAGCATTTCTAACTGTACCTTTATTATTAATAGTGTTTTTAATTCCTAAACCATGCGCAACTTCGTGAAACATTGTATTAGCAAAAAAGGCGTCAAATTTTATATATTTACGTTGACTTTTTGTTATTAAAACCTCTGAAATTGGCACTAATATTTTATCAAATTTAGCTTGCATTGCATTTTTCAATTGCAATCTTCTAGTTCCTTTTTTTAGCTGAACTTGCTCATCATTTGGTAAATTAATAGCAATAGTTTTACTACCTGCATTACAATCGCCAGCATAATAAACAACATCATATGCATTTAAATCAGAATCGGTACCTGGAGTTTCTTGTTTATACGCTTGATTTACAGGTAAGCCTTTTTGCAATTCTGGTAAAAAATTAATAAAATGCGCTAATTTTTTGCTCCATTCTTGGTCTTTTATCAATACATAAGCTTCGTGTGATGCTTTGTAACCAAACAATTGATCTTCATAAGTTTCAATAGGGCCAATTACAATATCTAACGTGTTATTTTTCATATCCATCCAAGCAAAATCACTTGGTTGATAATTATCGGTTAAAAAAGCTTCAGCTCTTAAATTTAAATAGTTTTTTAGCCCTTTATCTTCGGCCAAATTAGCAGCTTTTTTTAATAATTTCGCAACTTCTTTTACTTGAGATTCAAATTGAATATGATAAGGAATAGCGATTAATTTACCTTCTTTATCTCTTCTTAAAAAAGTATATAAACTGGTTTTATTTTCGGCTGTGCTTTTTTCAAATTCAGCTTTAGTGATATCAGCAGGATAATAATTAGCACCTTTAGGTTTATCTCCAATGCCATCAACAAAGGATTGGTTTCCATTAAGTCTATCCCAAGGACCATAATTTATTTTTGCGAATTTTTTAGTATCTTCGTCTTTAATTTTTGAAAATAAATCCGATTTATTTCCATAAGCTTCTTGCCAAAATAAATCGTTCATTTTATCGGCAGCTTTAATTAAAATCGGAACCATTTTTCGTTCATTTGCCGTAAGTTTACTTAAATCAGAAGTTAATTTAAAAGAAACGTATTTATTCAAATTTTTATCCATTGCCGATGTTGTTTGTTCTATGGTAACTTGTTTTTTTGGAGCCCTTGCTTCCTTATTTTTTTTACAAGATATTATAGCTATTAAAACCAATAATATTATTATTTTTTTCATTTTAACTTAGTTATTTATATTATCTATAATTTGATTAATTCTATTTTTATCTACATTATATTTTAACCCTTTAGATTGTTTTTCAGGAAAATCTTCAATTAAAACTGTAGTGGAAGGAAAGGCAAAATCTACACCTAATTCTTTAGCCAAATTTAATATTTGAAGATGCAGTTCGTGTTTAGCATGTTGCTCTTTATTCCAATCTAAAACGGTAAAATAAACATTAACCATTATTAAGAGAGCGGAATCTCCAAAACCCGAAAATTCTACATTATAAACATCATTTCTTGTATCGGCATGCAATTCAATTATTTTACGAACCCCTTTTACAAAGGCCTCGATTAATTCTGGTGGTGTATCATAACGTAAACCTAAATTAGTAGTATAGCGTCTATATGCTCTTAACCCTTTATTGTTTACCACCATTTCAGACAACGTACTATT
>DGOU01000162.1:0-1671 GCA_002390165.1 Lutibacter sp. UBA4458 | reverse complement strand
TCAATCCAATCGCCAATATGAAATGGTTTATCTACAAAAATCATTACCGTTCCTATTAGGTTTTTAACGGTATCTTGTGAAGCTAATGCAACGGCAATACCACCAATGGAAGCTCCAGCAATAACTGCAGTCGGCTCTACACCAAATAAGGTTAATAATTTTAAAATTCCTAAGAAAATAACTACTCCTGTTAAAAAATTGTGCAAAATTGGCACTAATTGATCGTCTAGTTTATTGTGCGTAGATTCTGCAAAATCTGCATAAATACTCATAATTACTTGAACCAGTTTTAAGAAAACATAAATCCAAAAAACGGTAATCATAATATTTAAAACCAAAAATAAAATGGTATTTACATCTAAGTTTAATTGCAACGCAGGTAATGCTTTAATTATAAACCAACTAACAAGTAACAACACAATTGGCCTAGCTAATTTTTTTAAGGCATTTTTAATATTTTCATTGGATTTTCTAATAATCCAAAACTGAATTTTTTGCAAGATATAATAAACTATTTTACGCAATAAATAAAACAAAAAAGTACTTACAATCAATAAAACTAATAGTCCTAAATATTGCCATAATTCAATTTTAAAGAATTTATTATGTCCAAATTTCGGAATTACTTGCTGCAACTTTTCTGTGTACCAAGGAAAAACTTCTTTATAAAGTTCGTTAACCTTACTTATTGTTTCATTTGAATAATACCAACTGCCTCCAATTTTTTCTACATAAATAGAAGGCATTTGATAAGGAAACAATACATATCTATGTCCAATTTTATACCCTGTTGTATCCGAATAATTTGTTGTTGTTGGCACTTTGGTAAAATCAACTTTCAGCCCTTTACCATCTAATATTTTTTTTAATTTAATAGCTATATTTTCTGCTTCTTCTCCTTCATATCCATATATGGTTGCTGCTGCTTTTTGAGGCTCATAAGAATCTGGCTGTAAAAAATATAAATGCGTGTAAATAGTAGTATTAGGGCTACTTAAATTAATTTTTACATTTTTTTGTGCAAAAATTAGTGAGGAAACCAATAAAAGAAACAGTGTAATCTTCTTCATTTTTATAAATAATTAAACTTTATATCAAATTTATAGTATAATTTAATANNGTAAAAGGAATAGCATCATCAAATGTATCCTTTGCTGGTTTTCCTTTATTTTTTCTCCATAAATTTGAAGAAGGAAGTAACTTTAAAAGTAAATCTTTTCTTCCAACATTGGTTAATGTATTTTTAATCCACTGTTGATTTTCTTTTTTATACCAAAAGAAAAATCGGTGTTGCTCTTCTTTTTCTTTTTTAGATTTTGGTGTTTTTATTGATTTTAATGTATATGGATGATAACCACTATAATAAATAACCGTTGCAACCGTCATAGGAGTTGGTGTAAACCCTTGAACCTGTTCTAATTGAAAACCCATATCTTTAGTTTCCGCAGCTAAATTTGCCATGTCTTCTAATTCGCAAGCAGGGTAATTTGAAATAAAATAAGGTATTAATTGCAGGTTTAATTTCTTTTTAAAATTGATTTTATCAAAACGTTTTTTAAACTTATGAAAATAGGTAAAAGAAGGTTTACGCATTAATTTTAACACATTATCCGAAGTATGTTCCGGAGCAACTTTTAACCTACCAGAAACATGTTTCGTTACAACTTCTTC
>DGOU01000078.1 GCA_002390165.1 Lutibacter sp. UBA4458 | reverse complement strand
GACAAAGTAATGCTCTGCAATTAAAATATTATCTTCTTTATACATAAAATGATTTGTACTTACTTTTTCATGAAATGGCATTATTAAAGCATTTACTGTAATTTTTTCTTCTTTTCTTAGGAAGTAATCATAAGCCACTTGCTTGTAGTTCAAATCTCGAACAGTATGATAATATTTAGAATCTAGAATATAAATGCTAGCCTCATCTTCATAATAATGATCAACTTCAATCTGTCGATTTCCTATATCAAACTTTTGTTTTTCAAAATTAAAAACTTTACAATTCTCCTGAATACCATATCCATTAGCATCCATAAAAAATAGATTTCTGTTAATATATTCAGTAATCATTTTTTCCCAAATACTACTGAAATAATAATTTTTATATTTAAACTCACTAACATTTCCAAGCATTTCAAAGAAAGTAATTAAATCATTTATAAGTTTTTTATTAATATCTTTAAAAATTTTTCCTTTAAAAGATTTTAATTTAACTAATATAAATTCTTTATTTAAAAAAAGGTCTCTATCATACCAAATATCTATATACGTCCTATTTGGTAGGATGAAAGATAATAAAGAAAAAGTTTCGTTTATAGCATAAGCCATACATTCACTGATAAATACATTCTCAGTCTTTCTATTTTTTATTACAAAAGGTAAGAAAAGTAATTTCCCATTAGATATTACTTTACTACTTTTAGATGCGGTCTTTTTCCAGTCAATGTTCCCAGAATAGCCTTGCTTTTCAATTGTAGTTTCTTCTCTATATAGCCCATATTTTTTATAATAAGACAAGATATTTTGAAAAGCTCTTAATGGATACGATTCTTGCTTATCATCTTTACTTTCATCGTTCAAGTAACATTCTTCCGTAATGTCCATATACTTTACAAGAATATCAAAAAGCAATTTAGGTTCTTTTTCAATATTTAAATATAGATCTTTTGATTTAAAAAAATGTTTAGGCCAAGATATTAAAATGTCATTACTTTTAATTATCATTCCTGTGAAATTACATTTAGAAGAATTATCCTGTCCAGATAGATCTTTTTCAGACAACTGAAATTTTTGCTTAATTAATTCTGAGACATGTAATCCTTCTTGTATATGATATAAATTTTCATTATTCATCCGATGTCTCAACACTAAGTTTTAAGATTACATCTAAAAAATTATCGCTAAATATTTTAATAGGCTCATTTGTTTTAAAAGAATGACTTAATGATTCATATGCTTCAGAGAAAGTTTGTATAGAGGGTTGGAACAATGAAATATTTACAAACGAAACTTGGTGAATATCTTGCCATAAGTATTGTAATAACTTATTATTAATTGTCTTTTTATTTTTTTCATCATCTTGGCTAAACTTAATAAAGAATTGACCTACTTGTTTATCTTCACTTAGTTTTAACTCTTTTACAATAAAGCTATTTAGAGACTGGTAGAAATCAATCCAATCAGAATTAACAATTATTTCGTTGGAGTTTATAAAAGTCATGGTGTATTTATTTAAGATTTTGCCATTTTTACTTATAGGCTTTAGACTTATATATTCAAAATCAAAACGACGTTTAAAAGCTGTATCCATTACGTACACATTTTGGTCTGAAGTATTTACAGTTCCGATAAGATGTAAGTTTTTAGGTAGGGAAATCTTCTGGTTTGTTTTATAAATTTCATTTGAAATTAAGTCATGATTGACTTTATATTCACTTACACCATTTACTCGATCAAGTAGTTGAAATAAATCACCAAATATTGCAGCTACATTTGCTCTGCTCATTTCTTCTAAAACTAAATAAACATCGTTCTCTTTTGATTTAATAGCTTTATCTAAGGCCTGGGTAAAGATACCTGGTGTAAACTCGTAAGTAATTGCATTTTCTTTAACAACTGGCATTATTTGACCGACAAAATCATTATAACTGTATTCTGGATGCAAAGTAGTTCGGAATAAAAATGGATTATCCGACTCTAAACTAAAGTCTTTATATGAAACTTTTATTTCATCTGTAACACTATAACTTTTACCGATACCAGGTGGTCCATAAATTATTTTTTGTATAGTATCACTTCTTAATTCACACTCAACAGTTTGGGTTACTTGTGGTTCTATTACGTATGTAATCTTTTCTTGGTCTTCTTTTACCACTAAAGGTTTTGCAATATAATTAGCGTAGTTCATTTTATCAGAAAAATGATCCCTAGTTTCTTCTCCATCTTTATGTAGATACTCTAAATTGCACATGTTTTTTACTGCTAGAGCGGTAAATTCAGGTGCAAAGATAAGTAAGTGTGCGTCGCCTCTTACTCCCTTTTCAACGTCAAAAAAGAATGTGGACGATAAAAAGTTAAGAATTAAACTTGCTTGTTCTCGTGCAGCTGATTTAGTAATACCTTTTACTGCTTCATCATCTATACTATCAACATCTATGCCAAAAGATAAATTAATATCCTTTCCGTCTAGCATTACTTTATTTTCTCTCTCCATGTAAGAACAAATATCATATAATATATGAGTATATCTATTCTCAATAAAAGTAAACAGATTAAGAAAAGCCCTCGTCAAATAATCGGATATCGAGATTTTATTACTTGCAACCTCTAATGCCCAATCAGACAAATTTAGATCTCTTCCTGTCCAAATACCCATATCATGACCAATTATATATTGTCTTCCAAATTGTTTGGATATATTTACTCCAGGTTCTCCATACGCACCTGCTCCATCCTTTTTGAAAATATCATATAATGACTTTAGTCTGACTTCTATCCCTTTTTTACGACTTTCTTCATCGTCTGGATTTTTCAGCCATTCCCAATGAGTTGCATAAATCATTGATAGTAAAGTTTCCGCTGGATATCTTCGTATAGCTTCATCGAATTTAGGTAATAAAAAGTTTTTTTCAGCTAGTCCCATGGTTTCCTCCTAATTCTCTCTTTTAACTCTTTTATATTATGAATTATATACTATTTTTATAGTTTAAATATATATTCCATTTAATTTGATTTAAATGATCTTTTACGTATCTTTATCTTTTTTAAAGTAAACCATTTTTTCTATAATTTTGGGTGACTTTGAACTAAAAAGGATTAACTTATAGTTTTTTGTTTGTCTCAAGGATTAGAGAAGATGTTACATATACAAATAAAATAAAAAAAGTTAATAGATGAGGAAAGTTATAAATTAGAACAGGTATAACGCGAACTTTTATGGTGAAGAATTCTACAGATTTATATTCTTTCTGATGAGGAAGGATATATATAGCATAAGAAAATAAACTCCATACTCGAAAAAATACTGCAGAGGCAAAATATTATAAGATGAGGGAAATATTAAATTGAGGAGTGATACGGAAGTCTTAGGTTTAAGGAAAGAAATAATAGTGACGAGTCAAATACAAAAAGTAGATACTCCACATAAGTAGAGGTATCTACTTTTCTATGTTTCTGAGTCTCTTTGATAATCTAAATCTCTCCTAGGCTAAGATAGTTTGTAATATAAGCTTTAATAGCTCTTCTGTTGTTTCAGGTAATTGTTCGGGTAAGCTTAATGGATTTTTCATCTCTGTTCCTCCTTTAATCTCGTATTCTATTATCAATATAGGCAATCTA
>DGOU01000172.1:608-4598 GCA_002390165.1 Lutibacter sp. UBA4458 | reverse complement strand
TTTTGTGTTATTAAAAAACAAAATTCCTTATTGGGTTAAAGGTTACAATAAAATTTTACTACTTCTTATTGCATTAACTTTTATCCTTTGGATTTTAAAAATTCAAGTATTTAATTTAGCAGTTACTCCTTTTTTATTAGTATTAATTATAAGGTATTACTATTTAATGACCTTTAGAAAAAAGATTAAAAATTAGTATTTAGTTAAATCGGTNNTAAAGGTTAAGTACCTCGAAAACAGTATGCCGTTCAAAAGAGGTCTCGACTGCGCTCGACCTGGCAGTTAGCTTAAAATTAAGGTGTAAAATAAGTGACTATCTAATGACTTCTAAAAAAGCAATTAAGTTCCTCTAAAAAATAAAATAGTGCTAATGGTTTTTATAATAATTTTAAAATCCATTATTAAATTTCGCTCCCTTATATAATACAAATCATAAAGTAATTTTTTATGTTGATCTTGCATAGTATTTGCATAAGGATGCATTACTTGAGCCCAACCAGTTAACCCAGGTTTAATAACATTTCGCAAAGCGTAAAAAGGTAATTCTTTCGATAATTTTTCCACAAATTTTTTGCGTTCTGGTCTAGGACCAATTAAACCCATATCGTTTTTTAAAACATTTATAAACTGAGGAACTTCATCTATTCTAGATTTTCTAAGAATTCTTCCAAAAGGAGTAATTCTTGTATCATTTTTCATCGCCCAAATCGCACCATTTTTTTCAGAATTGGAAATCATGGTCCTAAATTTAATAATGTTAAATTCCACCCCTTTTTTACCCACTCTTTTTTGTTTGTAAAATAGCTTTCCTTTGTTACCTAGTAGGTTTCCAATAAAAACAAGAGGAATAAGAGTTACTAATATTACCATTCCTATTAATGAAAAAAGAATATCTAAAAAACGTTGAAAAGCTATATATAAGTTATTTTGATGACTTTTACTAAAGGTAAAATTATTATAAAAATCTTTAGATAAATGATCCTCAGAGATTCGGTTAGTTTCTTCTTCAATAAAACCATCCACACTTCTTACTACCATACCACTTTCAAATAGTTCAATTAGTTGTGTATTAATTTTATTTTTGGTTAAATTTATCTTTGTAGAAGCAACAATAATTTCGTTTACAAAATTATCCTTTACGCAAGTTTCTAGATTTACCGAATTAATATTTATATATGGCATTTTGGTTTCTTCCAATGCCTCATTAGATATATACCCAACAAAATGATTAGATTTTAAATCTATTTTAGGTAAGGATAACAATTTTTTAACCGTTTCAACATTTGCAATAATTAAAATATTTTTAGAAAATCGTGGTGCAAAAATAAGTTTTATATATAACCATCTATTTAAAATTACAGCTCCAAAAAGCACTAATACAAAATAGGCTATTTGAATTCTGTTTTCAGGTAATTCTGGTGATAATACTGGAGTAAAAACATAAAAAATAGTAGTAAAAATAATGGTGATAAAAACACTTCTTAAGGTTAAATAAATATCACTTGCCACTTTTAGTTTATACATTTCAAAAATTTCCCCAAACAAATAAATATAAAATACCAACAGAAACATCCAGGTTAAACTTTTTGGATTGGAAAATGTAAAATAGGAATAATCAAATAAACTATTGAGCAGATAAAACCCGAATAAAACAAAAACAATATCCAAAAAACGCAAGTAAATTTTACGCTCTGAAATGCTAAAATGAATTATATGATTTTGGGGCATTAAAAAAGTTTTAAATATTGGTTACTTAAATATTCAAAGTTAGGTTATTTTTAATATCTTTTATTAAAAGTCTTACAATTAAATGTCTATTTTAATATTTTTTTGAAAAATAATTGAGTAATATAATATAATGAAACCACTATATTTAACTTTTCAAAGTTTCTGTAAATTTTCCAATTATACTTAAGTAGATTAAATTTATTACTAGAAATAGATTGCTTTCGCCTTAAATAATATGCTAAAGGCTCTTTTATGCCATAAGCAAATTTACCTGTTTTTGTTATCTTTAACCATAATGCCCAATCTTGCCTTTTCCTTATAACGGGAAAATACACTTTGCCCAATTGTTTTACAGAATACATTACTGTTAAACAACCAATATAATTATTAGTCAACAAATCAGTATAAGAAACTCTTTTTTTTGCTGTTATTAATTTTGTTTGTTTACTCCTTTCATCTACAGAATAATACGATGTAAATGACAGAGGAATTTGTTTAGGCTCCATAAAATTTAATTGCAAATGTAATTTTTTAGAATCCCAACTATCATCTCCATCTAAAAAAGCTATATAATCTCCTTTTGCTGCTTTTATTGCTTCATTTCGAGCAATAGCAGGACCTGAGTTTACGCCTAATTTAATAAGTTTTATCCTGTTATCTTTTTCTATATATTTATTTATAATAATTAATGAATTATCTGTTGAACAATCATCTACAATAATTAATTCCCAATTTTTATAGGTTTGATGAATAACACTAGTAATAGTAGCTGCAATATATTTTTCACAATTATAATTTGGGGTTATTATAGAAACTAATTTATTCATTCTGATTCTTTAAATAATTTCGGTAATAAAACTTTTTACTTTTTGATTTTTATTTAGATTTATGTTTTGATTATCCAAAATTTTAAATGCTATATCCTGCTTAAAATATTTTTTAATTTCTTGCTTTAACAAGGATAAAGAATTTTCATCTAAGATTTCTTCAATTTTAAAAATTAAGTTTCCTTTTGTATTTTGAAAAACTTGATAAGTTAAAAATAAAGAATGTTCTTTTCCTAAATTTTTAAAAATATAATAAAAATACAAACTAGGATAATTATTTTTAAAACCATAAACTATAGCACCTACTCTTCCTGTAATTTCTTCAATAATTAAATGTTCCATACCACAAGTACATTTTTTATCTTTTGGAGCAAGTTTAATATAATCGCCTAATTTATATCTAATTATTGGAAAAGAAGTCATTTGTAAATTGGTTACTACTATTTCGTTATCTATTTCTTCCACAATTACACCTTCCATATTTAAATGCATATTACCATGTGGACATTCAAAAGCTATAATGCCAGTTTCTGCTGCTCCATATTCACTTATCATTTTTCTTCCAAAAGCTTTTTGTACTTCAATTTGATAACTATTATAAATTTTTTCTGAAGTTCCTTTAATCATTTTCAAATGAAATTGATTTGCTAATCCTTTTTTATTAATAAACTTTGCAACTTGATAAATCATAGAAGAATAACCGTGCAAATAATTTGCTGTTTTGAGTTTTTTAATAAATTTTAGCAGCTTTTTTTCTTCAAAACTAAATATTCTAAATCGATGTTGGATTTTATCTAACACATTATTTTTCAACTGTTTAAATGGCGATAAATTATATCCCCAAAAATAACCGTTCTTTTCCCAAGGATTAACCTTGTGCCAAGAATAACCTCTAAAAATAGACGCTCTATTAAAAGAATCTGCAGATTCTTCGCGTAAAAAATTTAAAGGTTGCCCTGTGCTTCCTGATGTATTTGCTTTAAAAACTTTTTTAAATTTAATATTGGTAAATATTGCTGATTTATTTTTTATGACATCGGTTTTCGTTAAAATTGGTAATTTTTTAATATCCTCTAATTTTTTTATTTCAGTAGGAGTTATACCAACTTTATCTAAAGTTTTTTTATAATAAGGAGATTGTTTATAAGCTATTTTTACTAACTCCTGTAATTTGTTTAATTGATATTCTTGTATTCTAATTAAAGACCATTTTTCGGTTTTTTTTAAAAATTTAAACCAATATTCTAAAGATGGATTTCTTAACCTTTGCCCTATTTTAAATAAGAACTTATATAACATCTGTCAATATTTTTATCCATTCTTTTTTTACGGTATCACTATCCAAAGTATTTGCTTTTTTTCGAGCATTTAAGGAAAATTTCTTAACTTTTTCTGGATTTTGAAGTAATTTTATAATAGCTTCTGTCATTGCATT
>DGOU01000172.1:0-491 GCA_002390165.1 Lutibacter sp. UBA4458 | reverse complement strand
ATAATACTCACAGGCATATTATCCACATTGGTAGTATTTATAAAAATATCTTGTTTTTTTGATAGAAGATGCCAGTCTTCTTTTTTTAAAACACCTGTAAATTTTATATCCGAAAACACGTTCAATTTTTTTGCTAATTGTTTGGCTTTTGCCATAGATCCATCTTTATCTGGCCCAACCATACAAAGGGTTGCTTTTGGATATATTTCTTTTAATTTAGATAATACTTTTATAGCTAACAATGGATTATAAGTGGCATCAAAAGCACGTACCCATAATAAATTAGGTTTTATATTTTCTCTTAATTTAAATTCATACTTATTTAAATCTATAGAATTCGGTAAGTAATATGTCTTTATATTTCTTTTTTTAAATTCAAACTCTAAATATTTAGAAGGAGATATATTTAAATAAGCATTTTTGAAAATTAATTTTGAAAAAATTGGCGTTCTATCTAATCTACTTGGTAAATTTCCTCCGTGTAATATAGG
>DGOU01000121.1:2473-11445 GCA_002390165.1 Lutibacter sp. UBA4458 | reverse complement strand
TCTTCTCCTGTTAATATTCCACGAAAAGAAAATTTAGAACATCCTGAAATCGAAGGTTTATATCCTTGTGGAGAAGGTGGTGGTTACGCTGGTGGAATAGTATCTGCCGCAATGGATGGAGAACGTTGTGCTGAAGCTGCTATTCAAAAACTAAAGAATTAAACTATTGGCACACTACAAGTTAAAATTTTTCGTTTTAATTTTAAATTAACAAAACTATTTTAATTTTGTTTAGTTTTGATTTTTATTAAAAAACTATTTAAATTTAGCCTATGAAATTTACCTCATTAAAAAGCATTTCCTTTTTTCTAATTTTCTTCTTTTCTAATTATAATTATTCACAAAATTTATCTCTTAAAACATTTGAATCAAAAGAATTAGGCAATGAACGTGATTTAAAAATTTATATTCCAGATAGTTATCAAACAGATTCTACAAAAGTATATCCGTTAGCAATAGTTTTAGATGCTGAATATTTATTTGATGTTTATGTTGGTAATTCAATTTTATTTGCCAAAAAAGATAAAGCTCCCGAGCAAATTATTGTAGGAATTAATCAAAATCAATTTGATGAACGCTATAAAGATTGTTCTTACCAAAAAGAAAATAGTTTCCCTACCACTGAAGGCGAAGCTTTTTACCGATTTATTAAAAGTGAACTAATAGATTATTTTGAAGAAAATTATAGAATTTCTCCATTTAAAACTATAGTAGGTAACACGTTAACAGCCAATTTTATCAATTATTTTTTAGTAGAAGATTATCCTACATTTAATTCTTTTATTAACATAAATCCATATTATGCAATGGATATGCCAAATATGCTACAACAAAAAGTAACTACCTTAAAGGATGAAAATAAATATTACTATGTAAGCAATGGAAATTATAATTCTGTTAAAAGGCAAAAAAACATAAAAAGCACCAATTTAGTTCTTAAAAACATAGACAATCCAAAATTTATTTACAAATACAATTATTTTACAAATAGTACTAAAACAGCATCCATAGGCGAATCTATTCCAAATGCTTTAGCTTTTATTTTTAAAATGTATGCAGCAATTTCAAAAGAAGAATTTAATAAAAATGTTAAAGACTTATCTCCTGCCGATGCCATTGCCTATTTAGAAAATAAATACGTGGATATAGAATATTTATTTGGTAGTAATTTAAAAATTAGAGAACAAGATATTTTTGCAATTGAACCTATAATTTTAGATAAAGAAAATGGAGATTATTTAAAAGATTTTGGTGAAATGATTAATAAATTATACAAAGATTCTCCTATGGGAGATTATTATATTGGAAGATATTACGAAACTGGAGGCAAATTAAAACAAGCTTTAAAATATTACAAAAATGGCTATATGAAATTACCTGAAGACGATCCAAACGCCGATGGTTATTATCAGAATATTGAACGAGTTCTGCAAAAAAGAGACGGAACTTTTATTGAACAAAACCCAAAAAACTAAATCAACAATGAAAAAACTATTATTTTCAATTACATTTTTAGCAATTTCTCAATTATTTTTTGCCCAGGAAGGCAATGTGATAAATGTAAAAATTCCAAAAGCTGAAAAATACATATTTACACCTGTTATAGATATTGAAGCTTCTAATGTTAAAAGTCAAGGTTATACTGGCACCTGTTGGAGCTTTTCTACATCTTCCTTTATTGAATCAGAAATTTACAAAAACATTGGTAAAAAAATTGATATTTCTGAAATGTACACGGTAAGAAACACTTACCCAATTAAAGCGTGGGATTATGTAATGCGTCAAGGTAAAACTCAATTTGATGAAGGAGGATTGGCACATGATGTCATCCATTCTTTACAAAATTATGGTATAGTTCCTGAAAGTGCATTTTCTGGGTTAGTAAATGGTGAAACAAAATATAATCATTCTAAAATTGTACCAGCACTACAAAAAGTATTAGATGCATACATTAAAAATGATAAAAATTCTAAGCATCCAAATTGGAGAAAAGAGGTAGATTCTATTTTAAATGTTACTATTGGAAAAACACCAGAGAAATTTATGTACGATGGTGTTTATTATTCACCAAAAACATTCTTAAAAATGACACATATCAATCCAAATGATTATGTGACTTTAACTTCATTTTTACAACAACCTTTTTACACTAAATTTATATTAAATATTCCTGATAATTTTGCAAATGGAAGTTTTTATAATTTACCATTAAATGAATTAGTTAGCGCTGTAGATATGGCTTTAAAAAACGGTTATACTTTAGCTATAGATTGTGATGTTTCTGAAAAAACATTTTCTCAAAAATATGGTGTTGCAGTAGAGCCTAAAAACCTATCTGACAATGAAAAAGCGATGACTTATATTGTTACAGAAAAAGAAATTTCTTCTGAATTTAGGCAACAAGAATTTGAAAATTATAATACCACCGATGATCATTTAATGCAAATTGTTGGTATGGTAAAAGATCAACATCATAATGAATATTATAAAATAAAAAACTCTTGGGGAACCACTGGAGATAGAATTGGAAACGGCGGATTTGTTTATATGAGTAAAGCTTATTTTAAATTAAAAACCATCTCCGTTTTAGTGAATAAAAAAGGATTAAATAAAACTGTAAAAGAGGAATTAAAAATTTAACATCTTTAGAAATTCATTTGAAAAATGATAAACATCTCCTGGCCAACGTGCCGATAGATAATTTTTATCTTTTACAACAAAACCTCTTTTTAGGTTAGTTGGAGAATCTCTAAACAAAGGTGTAGATCCTTTAAAAAAATTTTTAGGGTTTGATAATACTGTTTTTACCTCATCTTCCACGGTTAATCCGGGATAGGTGAGGTAATAATCTTTAAGATTAAATTTTGTTAAGTTATATGCTAATAACTCTTGAGATTTTAATAAAGCTGTAGTTTTATAATGATGAATTACCGATTTTTTAGTAACGCTATCTATGCTTCGTGCTAATAAAACAACACCGTGGCAAATAGCTCCTACAGGTTTACTAACTTTAAAAAAATCAACTACTAAATTTTGTAATGTTTTTGATTCTAGATATTCTTTAACTCCTTTGTCATGTCCTCCAGGTAAAAAAATGCCATCAAAATCAACTTCCTTTACATTTTTATATGGAATAGGATTGCAAAAAATTTTAGATTCTTCCATTTCATAGTAGGCACTAACTGCATCTTTCCTTGCTTTTAATAATGGCTTCCAAATTCCTAATCCCGTACCATTAAGCATTATTTCATCTGCCGAAGCCTTTTTACCATTTGGCGTAGTAAATACAATTTCTATATTGTTTTTTGAAAATATTTTCCAAGGAATAGCAACTTCTGAAGGATCAAACCCATAAGATGGAAGTGGTATTACTATTTTTTTGGAAATCATAAAAATTAAGTATTAATAATTAATTTTATTCCCTCTTCGGTTAAGCTTATCAATTTTTGTTTAAATAAACCTCCAATTGCTTTTTTAAATGCTTTTTTACTCATTCCTAGTTGATATTTTATATCATCAGGAGAGCTTTTATCATTTAACAATAACAATCCTTCATTCTTTTTTAAGGCATTTAAAACTACTATTTCATTTTTAACAATAGTTTGCTTAAATCCAATTGGTTGCAAACTTATATCTAACTTTTCGTCTTCCCTTATTTTTTTGATATAGCCAATTAATTTTTGTCCTTCTTCAATTTTTTGATATAGTTCACTTTTATAAAGTAATCCTTCAAATTCTTCATTTACCAAAACGGAAAATCCTATACCTGAATTTCTTACCACTATTAAATTAACCTTATCTCCTACTTTTAATTCCATTTTTATTCTTTTAAATTATTGAAATATGCCTTTAAAATTTTATCATTCATTTCTGTTGGGGTTTGAATTTCTAATAATTGTGGTTTATCTGTTTTATCAAAAAAACTAGACAAACTTGCTTTAACATCACTATCTGAAGTGGCAACTTTATAACCTAACCCATACATTTCACACAAGTATTTTGCAGTTAAATTATGTGGTGTATTAAAATAATTTAAAGCATTTGTGTTACTTGGACCTGGAATAAATTTAAAAATTCCACCTCCATTATTATTTATTATAATTATTCTAAAATTGGATGGAATGTAATTATTCCAAAGTGCATTACTATCGTAAAAAAAACTAATATCCCCAGTAATAAATACCGTTTTAATAGTACTAGCAAAGGCTGCTCCTATTGCTGTACTAGTACTCCCATCAATACCACTAGTTCCTCGATTACAAAATACTTGTAAGGTTTTATTGATGTCAAATAATTGAGAATATCTAATTGTAGAACTATTACTTAATTGTAATTGCGAATTATCTGGAATATTTTCTAAAACTTCACTAAATACTTTTAAATCTGAATAAGGACAGCTCTCTATAAATTCTTGATGTTTTTTTAAGCGAATCTCTTTTTTATGAAGCCAAAAATGTTGATAATTACTTTCTTTTGATTTTGTTAAAAAGAAAAACTGGCTAAAAAATAATTGCGGAGATATTTTAAAATGATGCTTTAAACATAAAAAAGTATTTAAAGCTGTTTTAGTATCTATATGCCAATGCTGTTTTGGTTGATAATTTCGTAAATGTTGTTTTATTTTTTTAGAAACAATTAATCCGCCAAGTGTAAGTAATATATCAGGTTGAAATTTAGCTAATTCCATTTCATCTAATGGAAAAATTAATTTATCAATACTATTAATAAATTTAGAATGCCAAACATTTGCGGTGTTTTCAATTAATACTAAAACCGAAGGATCTTTAACTAAATGTTCTAATTGTGTTTGCAATAATTCATCAGGATAATGAGCTCCAACAATAACCATTTTTTTATTTGATGCATTCCAAATATCTGCATATTTTTGAAGCAGTTCAACTTCTAATGGTGTTTCTGGCCACAAACTTTTTGGCAATTCTTTTTCAATAGTAACTAATTCTTCTACAACTTCATCAACTATTTTATAATTATATAAAGGCTCATCAAAAGGAACATTAATATGTACTGGACCATTAAATTCTATTGCAGTTTTTATAGCTTTTTCGCAAACTTCTTTATCTTTATTATACCCTAAATTAGCATTATATAAAATATGGTTCTCAAAAACATTTTCTTGTCTTATCGTTTGCCCATCTCCAATATCAATTAAATGCAACGGTCTATCTGCCGAAATAACAACTAGCGGAATATTGCTATAAAATGCTTCTGCTATTGCAGGATAATAATTTAATAATGCCGAACCTGAAGTACAAACTAAAGCAACAGGTTTTTTAGTTTGCTGAGCAATTCCCAAAGCAAAAAAAGCCGCACTTCTTTCATCAACTACAGATAAGGTTTCTATATTTTTAGCATTTACAAACCCAATAATCAATGGTGCATTTCTTGATCCTGGAGAAATTACAACTTTATCAATTTTAAATTTTTCGCAACTTTTTACCACTAATTGGGCTAATTTATTTTTAGATTGTTGTGGCATGAATTCTATTTAATAATTTGCAAAGTTACATAAAGTTTATACTAATTATATTTTTATTTTTTTGTTTAAATAAAATTGATAATTATCATTTTAATTTTAAATATTTTAATATACTTTGGTTTTATAAAATTAGAAACTTTGATTAAGTTAACTGCCCTATTATTAGTACTTTTTGTAACAGCTTTTGGTGCTACTTTTTTATTGGCTCTATCTACAAAAAAACTCAGAAATAGATTATTTTTAGGAATCTTTTTTTTAATTAGTTTTTTAGTTTTTTTTGGTAACTTTTTAGCCTTTTACAATTTTTGGCATATTGTACATTATTACGATTTTCTTTTTTTAGCTGCTCTTTTAGCTTTTTACCCCTCTTATTATTTATACCTTTTTAGTGCTTTTAATTTTAAAATTAGTAAAGCGAAGTGGGTTTATCATTTTATTCCATCTATACTAATTGCATTAACAATGATAATTGTCTCTTTTATGGCTAAGCCAGAAGACTTTCAAATTTATTTAAATAACAATATTAACGGAACAGCACTAACCACTTCTTATGCTTATGCATTAGATTTTGTTTATGATTTTGGAAGAATAATTCACCTTTTACAAATTATTTTATATACTTATTTGGCTATTCGAATTATTATTGTGGGAAAAAAATCTATGGCAAACTCCTTTTCAAACCTTGAAAACTACCAATTAAAATATTTTTACACCACCACTATTTCATTTATTTCCCTAATGTCAATTCCAGGTTTTTATATAACCTTAATGGGAAGAACAAAGTTTTCAAACAACGATTTTTCCTTACTATATTTAAGTATTATTTTTACTATTTTGTATTTAATTTTAGCAATTATTGGACTAAAACAAATCCCTTCAAAAGAAAAAATAAACGGTTTCAAATCGCAAAAAGCCATTGGAAAAGATACTTTAAATATTGAAAAAAAAATACTTAATTATTTTAAAAACGAAAAACCATGGCAACAACCAGATTTAAGTATTTGGGAAGTTGCAAATCAAATTGGAACAAACAGAACTTATATATCCTATATTATAAATGAAAATTTTAATCATAATTTTAATTCTTTTGTAAATAAATATAGAATGGAAGAAGCTAAAAAATTATTAGTTAAAAAAACAAAAATTCCAATTACAGAAGTTAGCGATCTTTCAGGTTTTGGTTCAGTAAATTCATTTATTAGGATTTTTAAAAAAGAAGAAAATCAAACCCCATCCAATTATAGAAATACAAATGGTTAATTTTACGATTTGAAACTTTTTTTTTACGATTTGCAAATTATATATTTATAAATCCAACTACTTTTATTGCATATAAAAATACTAAGTTTGCGTTATCAATTGGGAATTATTGCTATTTACTGTTAAATACTTTCCCCACACTAGAAAAATTCAAAATTGCTATAAAACGATAAACTTAGTATTTTTTCTATAAAATACTTTTTATAACCATTGCCTTATTTTTAGTCTCTTCCCACTCTTTTATTACATCACTTTCTTTGGTAATTCCTCCACCAATATAAATATGAATTTTATCTTCTTTTAATTGCATACAACGTAAATTCACAAATAAATTACTTCTATTTACAACATTTAATTCTCCTAAATAACCAGAATAATAACTTCTATCATAATTCTCATTTTCTAAAATAAATTTACTCGCCGTATTTTTAGGTAAACCACAAACCGCTGGCGTAGGATGTAATACAGAAATTAAATTACTCAAACTGCTTTTAGAAAATAATTTTGCGTTAATATCTGTACGTATATGTAATAAATTCCCTGCTTTTATAGTAAATGGAATAGTAAATTCCACGTTTTTTACAAACAATTTTATACTATTTAAAATATAATCAGTAACAAATTGCTGCTCCTTTTTTTCTTTTGGTTGCCAAGTCACTTCCACCTTATTTTTATAAGGTTGTGTACCTGCCAATGCCATAGTTTTAAAAGTATTATCTTTTATAGAAAGTAATTTTTCAGGTGTTGCTCCCATCCATAAACCAATTTTAGGATGATACCAAATATACACAAAGGCATTCGGATATTTTTGTAACATTTTTTTAAAAGAATTGAAAAGATGAAATTCTTTAACAGAAACCATTTCTTCTCTTGAAACAACAATTTTATCCGCCTTACCTTCTTTAATAAAATCGATTGCTTTTTGAATTAAATTTATATGATTTTTTTTATCATTTCGCTCATTTTTAATTTTTGCAAAAGTTTTTTTTGGAATCTCTTCAATTATTATTTCTTCTTCCTTAAAATTAATTTCTTTTATAATACATTCATCTAATGGAAACAAAATGCTATTTCCTTTATTAAAAGGAACAAAAACAAAACCCTTTTCTTCAAAATTTGTTAAGTTTATTATGTCATCTGTTTTAGATAAATAGGTTTTTAGTTTAAACTCATTTGGTTTTTTATAAACTACAAATGGCATATTAGATGCATAAACTTTTTCTAATTTCTTTATATATTTATCTAAATTATTCACAAATAAAATTTAATTAAGTTGTAGTATTAAAATTTGTTTTATATCCTTAAAATTAGTCCAAACTAAACCATGCCCAGCATTTTTTAATGGAACTAAATTATTATTTTTTTGTGGAAATTGCTTTTGTAACAATAAGGAATTTTCATACGGAACAACCCAATCATCATCACCCTGAACACAAATTATAGTAGAAGGATTATCATTCCAAGTTTCTTCAAATTTATGTAAATCTTTTTTATGAGTTAATTTTTCTTTAGATGCTGATTGCCAAGTTTTTGGCAATATCCAACGGGTAACTTTCCACTTATAAAAATTAATCAGCCAAGGCATTTTTTCTGCTGATGAATATATGGCTGGAGCTAATAATACTATTTTTTTATACTTTTTTTTTGAAGCTAAAGCAATAGGTCCTCCATAAGAATAACCTACTAAAATTACATTTTCTGGATTTATATTTTTAGTTAAATCTTCTAACATTTCTTTTTCAAAAGCAATAGATTGTTGCACTTCACCTGTTTGATAAATGCCATAACCTACTCTATCATAACTAATTAAATTAGCTTTTTTTCGTAAAACACTATCTAGCATATACTTTTTAAAATCTAATGCCGAGCCAATAGAACCATGAATAAAAACAATAGTTGGTTTTGTAGTATCCATTACTTTTTGTGTAGATAAAACTCGATAAGCAAAACTTTTAAATTCTTTTTTTTCTATAAAAACTGAAACATTATTTTTTTTAAATTCCTTAAAAATAGCAACATCTGTTTTTGGAATAGAAAACCTATAAAATTGAATTAAAATAAAACTTATAACGGCTAAAAGTAAAATGCCAATTATTTTTAAAAGTTGCTTAATGCGTTTTTTCATGAATTATTTTTTAGGCAAAATAATGTTGGTAAGCTTACAATGTGATATTAATTTACCGAATTCATCTGTAATTTTAATTTCAATTAAATG
>DGOU01000121.1:0-2428 GCA_002390165.1 Lutibacter sp. UBA4458 | reverse complement strand
AAAGCCATAGAAGCTCCTCCGTTTAAAACTCCATCTGGCTGATGAACCTTACTTGTAACTGGCATAGTTGCCACTAAAAAATCGTCACCAACATCTGTATATTTAATATCTAGAGTTTCCATTAACGTATTTTTACACAAACTATTTAAATAGGTTAGGCTTTGTTCTTTTGAATTCATAAATAAAATTGTTAAACCGTAAAAATAATAATTTAAAAGTTTAAATAGTACCTTTGTACTAAATTATACAAACATAAAATGGCTTACCGAATTAGAATTATATTAGATGTTCCTTCTGATGTTATTAGGGATATTGTAATAGATAAAAATAGTAGTTTAGAAGAATTTCACTTAGCTATTGCAACTGCCTTTGGATTTAAAGGGCAAGAAATGGCTTCGTTTTTTAGAACAAATAATGATTGGGAACAAGGAGAGGAAATACCTTTGTTTGATATATCGGAAGATATAAATACAGCTACCATGCAAAATACTAATTTAAAAGATGTTTTTATAGATAAAGGAGACAAGTTAATTTATGTATATGATTTTTTAGCAATGTGGACATTTTTTGTTGAATTTATTGAAGTTGTTAAAACACCTGAAAAACAGTTACCTAAAACCATTTTTCAATTTGGAAACACTCCAGAAACTGCACCTGTTAAAGAATTTATTGCAGAAAATGATTTAGATAACTTAAATGATTTTAATGAATCTACCGATTTTGAAAATTTAGAAGATTTTGAAGATTTAGAATCTTATTAATGAAGTATTAATTTTCCAAAGATAACAGAATCAAAAAAAAATTATTTATTTCTAATAATATAAGCATTCACATTTTTATAATTTCTAACTACAAAATCAAAAGCAACTTTTAAAATTTCTCCCATATTTTGACACTTTTTAAATTTTACATCTTTTGTATAATTAAATAGGTCCATTTTTAATTGATTAACTTTCTCTGGAGTTGAAATTTTATCATGTAACATACATTTTAATAAACCTTGTACCCTATCATGTGCTCCTATAATTCGTCTTGCTATGGCTGATCGTTCCTCCTTTTTGTATTGTTCAATAGATTCTTCCTGCAAACTGTCTGAAACCATTTTAACATAAGGATAATTATCTTTAAAAAATTGAGGAAAATACACTTTTAAGTTACCCTCAAAACTTTGTTGATCAAAATCCATTGCTCTAATGCGGTATTCCACTTGATCAAAATCGTACGAAGCAACAATTACAAAATTATAGGAACGCATATCTCCTAATAACCTAATCATACATCGTTCATTAAATTTTACAAATTCTTTTGAAATCTTTTTTTTGCCTTGAACTGAAACTGATGGTAAATTATCTTCTAAAAAAACATCTCCAGGAATTCCTAAAACGTGTTCTTCTATTAAAGTATCTTTATAAATTAAAAAATTTATATTGTTTGGCGATAAAATGTGCTCTAGTTCTAACCCATAAACTCTAGAAGCATCGGCAATTTTTACGTATATATAAGAATAGTTATCATTTAAAATATTTCGAATTTTAACTCTAAACGGTTTTGAGTTTCCAAAGGTGCAATAATCAATGGCATCAACAGTTAAAAAAGGTAAGGAGTCTTCTGTACCATCCCCATGTAAAATCATATACATTTGTTTAAGACTCAAATCAATTTCATCTCGTTCATGCTCACTATAATATACTCTAATCCATAAGGAATCTTCTCCATTTTTATCATAAACTACAATTGCACCATCAAAACGAAGTAAATCTTCATAAAAAATAGGAATTTTAATATTTCTATTGTACTCCGTTAAATAATTATATAACTCTTTACTTATTGGAAATGCTGGTTTCTTTTGTGATATTAACTTTTCTTCCATAATTCGTGTTCACGTTCTTTTTCAAATTTAGTATATTGCTGTAACAAATTTTAATAATTGTCGTCTTAATTTTATACTAAACACAAAAATATTGGAAACTATTTTATCTATTAATCAGCTAAATAAGAAATTTGGCAACCTTCATGCAGTAAATAATTTATCTTTTGAGATTAAAAAAGGGCACGTTTACGGAATTCTTGGTCCTAACGGAAGTGGAAAATCTACCACATTAGGAATTATTTTAAATGTGGTAAACAAAACATCGGGTAGTTTTAGTTGGTTTGAAGGAAAATTATCTACACATCAAGCATTAAAAAAAGTTGGAGCAATTATTGAACGTCCTAATTTTTATCCTTATATGACTGCAATTCAAAACTTACAGTTAGTATGTAAAATTAAAGAAATTCCGACAGATAAAATTGAAGAAAAGCTTAAAACAGTTCGTTTATTTGAAAGAAGAAATAGCAAGTTTAAAACTTTTTCATTAGGAATGAAACAGCGTTTAGCTATTGCTTCAGCCCTTTTAAATGAGCCTGAAATATTAATATTAGATGAACC
>DGOU01000184.1 GCA_002390165.1 Lutibacter sp. UBA4458 | reverse complement strand
ATTTAATCTCTTTAAAAATTGAGCTTCGCTTTTAAAATAGAAAAAGAATGTAATTACGGTTAAAATTATTACTGATTTTTTCATAGGTTACTAATTATTACTTTTTTTAAAAGAATTAATAGATAATTGTTTGTATTATTTATGTTAGAATTACACAAAGGTAAACATCTCAATTGAAGAAAAATATTATAAGTTCATGGTTTACTGTTAATTATGTATAAATGATATGTTTATATTTATAATTTGTATCTTGAAAGATTAATATCAATTTATACATCATAATTTACCAATTGTACATTAAAAGTCACAAACGATATAAATGAGTTATAAATAGTGAAAGGATGATTGTATATTTAGTTTCAAACAAAAAAAGATGATCAAAGGAATAATTGTAGATGATGAACTTAGTGCTATCAAAAGCTTAAAATGGGAAATTGAGAATTTTTGCGAAAATGTTGAAATCAGTGATTCTTTTACCAGTCCGTTGGAGGCAATATCAGCAATAAACTATATAAAACCTGATTGTGTTTTTTTGGATATTGAAATGCCTGAAATGGATGGGTTTCAATTACTAACTAAACTGGTTTATCGTGATTTTGACCTGATCATTACAACAGCTTATGACAATTATGCAATCAGAGCATTCAAAGAAAGTGCGATTGATTATCTTTTAAAACCAATTGATACTGATGATTTGATAAAATCAATATCAAAAATTAGAAAGAACAAAAAAGACAGCCTATTAGGGAAGGAATTGCAAAAAGTTTTGGGAACTTTTTCAATCAATAATTCGGCAAGTAAAATAGCATTGCCTCTTACAGGGAAGATTGTTTATTTTGACCTGGAAGAAATAATATATTGTAAAGCTGATGGTAATTATACAGAAATATATCTGAAAGGAAATAAAAGGGAAATCTTATCTAAGAAGATTAAGAATGTAGAGGAATTAATTAATAATAACCATAACTTTTTTAGAGTACACAATTCTTTTCTTGTTAATATTCAGCATATTAGAGAATATATTAAAGGTGATGGACAATACTTAGTATTGCACGATCAAACGAAAATACCTGTATCAAGATCTAAGAAAGAGGAAATACTACAAATATTAAGTTTATAATAATTAATATTTTTTGAAATCATCATCAATTTTAAATATACTTAGTCAACCAAATGAAAATGGCATCACCCTTTTTGTTTTGGGAGTTATGTTTATTTTATCACTGTATCACTTTTTATTATACTTTCAACATAAAGACAAAGCTTATTTATACTATAGCTCCTACACTTTATTAATTTTTATCGGCTTATTAAACAGGCCTACTAATGGATTTATTGTAACACTAATAGAACCATTTAAAGAGGTATTGGATCATCTCAGCTTAAGCTTTATCTTGAATTATAATCTGATTTATTTTTTATTTTTTTTAACCATATTAGATTTAAAAACCTATTCAATAAAATGGAATAGGTTTGTTTTAAGAAATGTATATGTTTTATTCTCGCTCTCAATTCTAATAGAAATCGGATATCAATTCACGGATAATATTGAAATTATTACTAAGGGGCATTTTATATTTATGATAGCGACTTATTTACTTGGGTTTCTAATTTTAATCCCAATGGTAATCATGAATAATCCGTTAAAGTATTATATCATTATTGGTTCATTATTTTTAGTAATAACCTCATTATTTGTCACTATTATTAAAAGACTTGATCTTAATCATGGCGATATAGAAATAAGATACAGTGTTTTTTATTTCGGTCTGATTTTTGAAAATATTCTATTTTCACTTGCTCTTGGGGCTAAACAAAAAAATATTTTACATGAGAAAAATGTTTCTCAGGAAAAATTGATCAAACAGTTACGTGAAAATGAAAGATTAAAATTGGAATCTCACAGGCGGTTGGAACAAAATATTGAATTATTAAGTCTGCAAGCAAAAGAAGAAAAATTTGAAACAGTAAAAGCACAATATGAAAAGGAGTTGACGGAACTTAAAATGTCATCATTAAGAAACCAAATGAATCCACATTTTATTTTTAATTCTCTTAATTCTATAAAACTATATATTATTGACAACCAAAAAGAAAATGCAGTTTATTATTTAAACAAGTTTTCAAAATTAATTCGTAAGATCTTGGCTTCTACACAAAAGAAGGAAATTTCGCTTATAGATGAAATTGAAACAATGAATCTATATTTAAGTATTGAAAATATTAGATTTAATAATGAGATCGATTATAACGTAACTATAGATGAAACTATAAATGTCAATACAATTAAAGTTCCATGTCTTGTGTTGCAGCCTTTTTTAGAAAATGCTATTTGGCATGGGCTTTCTCTTAAAAAAAATAATAAAAAACTAACAATTATTATTGGCAGTCAGGATTCAAAACATATAAAAATAAGAATTATAGATAATGGAATTGGACGTAAAAGATCCTCGGAGATCAATGAACAAAAAATGTTAAGAAAAAAATCGGTTGGAATAAATATTTCTAGAGAACGATTTGAAAATTTCTTTATGGATTTTGAAAATAGTTATTCAATAATTTATAAAGATCTATACGATGAAAATAGCAAGCCAAAAGGCACAGAAATTATTCTAATGATACCTTTAAAATAATTAA
>DGOU01000202.1 GCA_002390165.1 Lutibacter sp. UBA4458 | reverse complement strand
ATTTGTTTTTCGAATTTTTGCATAGCATCCACTAAAACTTGAACACTTTCTAATGGCATTGCATTGTATATGCTAGCTCTGTAACCACCTACGGATCGGTGACCTTTAATACCAACTATACCAGCTTCATCCCAAATTTTATCAAAAGTATCTTTAGTATTTTCATCGGTTAAATTAAAAGTAACATTCATAGTAGAACGATCTTCTTTATTTGCGTAACCTTTAAATAGCGGGTTTCTATCAATTTCAGTGTATAATAAAGCTGCTTTAGCTTCATTTATTTTTTCAATTGCAGGAATTCCGCCTAAATTTTTAAGCCATTCTAATGTTAGCATAGAAACATAAACGGCATACACAGGAGGTGTGTTAAACATACTGTCTTTACCAATATGAACTTGATAATCTAACATAGAAGGAATATCTCTTCCTGTTTTTCCTAAAATTTCATCTTTAACAACAACCAAAGTAGTACCAGCTGGACCCATATTTTTTTGTGCTCCTGCATAAATTAAATCGAATTTAGAAAAATCTAATTGACGAGAAAAAATATCAGAACTCATATCACAAACTAATAAACTATCCGTTTTTGGAAATTCTTTTACTTGAGTTCCAAAAATTGTATTGTTAGATGTACAATGGAAAAAATCGATATCTGCTGGAATTTCATAATTTTTAGGGATATAATTGTATCCTGCATCTTTAGAAGAAGCAACAACATTAATATCGCCAAGTTTTTTAGCTTCTTTTATAGCTTTTGCACTCCACGTACCAGTATCTAAGTATGCTGCTTTACCATCTATTTTTAATAAATTGTACGTGCTAATTAAAAATTCTAAACTAGCTCCTCCTCCTAAAAATAAAACGGAATATCCTTCAGGAAGATTTAATAATTCTTTTACTAAACTTCTTGCATTTTCCATTACCTCTACAAAATCTTTACTTCTGTGAGATATTTCAATTAAGGATAAATTTAAATCGTTAAAATTTAAAATTGCCTCAGAGGCTTTTTTTAAAACTTCTTGCGGTAAAATACAAGGACCTGCACTAAAATTATGTTTTTTCATTTTGTTTAATTATGAAATTATGAATAGCACAAATTTCGGAAAAAAAGTAGGATTATTTACTATAATAATGTAAAAAAAATACTAAATTTTAAGTAGAAAATCTAGAGTATCTACATCATCTGCATAATCCCATAAATTTGGATGTTGGGTTTGACCAAAACAAACTGAATTTACTTCATTTAAATTACTAACAATACATTGAATTTGCTCTTTTTCAACTATTAACTTCCTTTTTAAATTAGATAAAGAATCGTAATATTCATAAAATAAAGAGCCAATAGGAGAACCATAACTTGCATCTTCTTTTAACATAAAAAAGCCGTTTTCTAAAAATTTAAATTGGCTCATTAAATAAATAGCTTTGTTATAATCGTAATTATTTTCATACTTTTTGTACTCTATAATATTTTTGTATTTGAACAAAGCATTAAATAGTAAATCGAAATTATAATTATTTGGCACATATATTTTAGAAACACTTCTACAACCTAACCCAAAATATTGGAAAATATCTTCTCCTAACAATTCTAATTCTTTTTTAGTTTCGTTGCCGGTTAAAATGGCAATTGAATTTCGATTTTTTCGAATAATATTTGGTTTGTTTTTAAAATAATATTCAAAATATCTGGCGGTATTGTTACTACCTGTAGCTATAACTGCATCAAATTGAGTTAATTTTTTATCGGTAAAGGTTATTTTGTTTTTAAAAGAAGGATTATTGTATTCTAAAAATTTAGCTATTAATGGCAAAAAATATTTATCGTTAGAAGATAGTTTGGCAATAACTTTATGTCCACTAATTAAAACCGATAAAAAATCATGAAATCCAACCAAAGGAATATTTCCGGCTAAAACTAATGCAACTATTTTAGGTTCTGCATTAAAAGTGTAATTAGAAGTCCATTTAGTTAAATTATCGTAAGTTAAAGCATTAGCCCAACTTTCCATAGCTTTTAATACGTTTTCTTTTGTAAACCAGCCATTGCTTTCATAAGCTCTTTCAATTTGCATTTTAAATGCATCAAAAAATAACTTGTTATTTTCAGATTCTCCAATTTTTTCAATTTTAGAAGTCGAAAATTGTTTAAAAAAGTTGCCTAACTTGGTAAAGGATTGAATTCTATCTTCTAAATTCATCTAATTTTAATTTTATATTTGCAAAAATAACTTAAAATAATAGTATGGCAATAATAATTACGGATGCATGTATAAATTGTGGAGCCTGCGAAACAGAATGTCCAAACAATGCTATTTATGAACCTTCTGAAAATTGGAAATTTTCTGATGGAAACAAATTAGAAGGAAATTTAATTTTACCAAATGGCAAAAAAATTAATGCCAACACTTCTCAAGAACCAGTGGAAGATGATTTCTATTTTATTGTTACCGATAAATGTACAGAATGTAAAGGTTTTTTTAATGAGCCTCAATGCGCTGCTGTTTGCCCAGTTGATTGTTGTGTTCCAGATGAGAACCAAAAGGAAACCGAGGAAGAATTATTAGCCAAACAACAATTTTTACAT
>DGOU01000239.1:385-13077 GCA_002390165.1 Lutibacter sp. UBA4458 | reverse complement strand
ATATTTTTATCTCCTTTAAATTCTGAAAATGATTCAATTAATGCTAAATTTTCCATGCATTCACTTTATTAAAATAATAATTTCACTTTTGCTTCTAAAATATCTTTAAAAGGTATTGTTTTATTTTTTACTACGGTTATTTTTCCTTTTCCAATAGGCTTAGGCTCTCTAGCTTTCCATTCTAAAAAAATGGAATCTTCTTCTACATTTTTCAGAACCCCTTCAATTTTTAAATTATCTATTAATTTAACTTGTAAGGTACGATTAATATTTTTTTGATATTGTCTTTTAACTATTAATGGTTTGGCAATATCTGGTGAGGTTACTTCTAATGAAAAATCTTCTTCTTCTCTATCTAAATTATGTTCAACCGCTCTACTGATTCTAACACATTCTTTTAAAGAAATTCCTTTATCCCCATCCACTTCAACTAAAATTTTATTCTCTGACAAAAATTTCAACTCAATTAAAAACAAATCTAAATTTTCTTCAATTGCATTGTAAACTAAGTTTTTAATCTTCTCTTTATCCATTTTTCTCTATAAAAAGAGGGGACTTACCGTCCCCTCCTTTCCACTTTAGTTTCTTTAATTTGGTGCAAATATAGTAACATTTTTTTAATTGATAAAAAATCATTCTTCTTTTTAATTTAAAATTGCTATTTTTACCATGTATGCAATAACCTAACTACAATTTTATGAAAAGTATTTTAGTCCCTGTTGATTTCTCTGAGCAAGCAAAACATGCTGCAAAAGCTGCAACTGATATAGCAAAAATCTCTAATGCAAAAATTTATTTACTTCATATGCTTGAATTACCTACAGGGGTTATTGATCCTTCTAGTTATGGCTCATCAAGCAATACGCCAACTGCTTTGCTATTTTTAAAAAGAGCGCATGAAAAATTTGAAGAATTCAAAAAATTACCGTTTTTAAAAGGATTAGAAGTTGAAGATTCTGTTCAATTTCATAAAGCTTTTGATGGAATAATTGAGGAAAGTAAAAAGAAAAAAGTAGATTTAATTGTTATGGGATCCAAAGGAACTTCTGGATTAGAAGAAATGCTGGTAGGTTCTAACACTGAAAAAGTAGTACGAAACTCTAAAATACCTGTTTTAGTTATTAAAAATGAAATAGATCATTTTAAAATTGAGAATATTGTTTTTGCCTCTAATTTTGAGAAAAAAAACAAAGTCTCTTTTCAAAAAATATTAAATTTTGCTTCTCTTTTTAATGCTAGAATTCATTTATTGAAAATTAATACTATTAATAATTTTGAAACTACTAGAGAATCAAGTGACGCTATTAGAAATTTTATAAACAACTTTGACCTTGGAGATTACACTTTAAATATTTATAATGATGTTTCTGTTGAGGCTGGTATCATTAATTTTTCAAGCGTTATAGATGCAGACATAATACTTATTAATACAACAGGAAGAAAAGGATTATCTTATTTATTTACTGGCAGTATTGGTAAAGATTTATCTAACCATGCAGAATTACCAGTTCTTACTTTTAAAGTATAAAAAAAGCTTCAATAAATTGAAGCTTTTTGTTGACCCACAAGGATTCGAACCTTGACTGACGATACCAAAAACCGGAGTGCTACCATTACACCATGGGTCATTTTTCAGGTTGCAAATTTAATGCAAAGTTTTAATTCAGCAAATAAATTTTTTGTTTTTTTTGAAAAACCTACATTTTAATATTTTATTAAGACTTCAAATAGGCTACCTTTTAATTATTTAAGTTTAATTTTGTTAAATTCGCCACAATAAAAAATTATAAATGAATTCATTCAACTTTAAGAAGTGGAACAACATTGTTGGTTGGTTTGCTTTTGCAATTGCTCTTTTTACTTACGCATCAACTATAGAACCAACGGTTAGTTATTGGGATTGCGGTGAATATATTCCAACAGCTGTTAAATTAGAAGTTGGGCATCCACCAGGAGCACCACTATTTCAAATGTTAGGTGCATTTTTTGCAATGTTTACTTCAGAAGCTACAGAATTAGCTAAAATGGTGAATTTAATGTCGGCTTTATCAAGCGCTTTAACCATTTTATTTATGTTTTGGACAATAACTGCTTTAGCAAAAAGACTTGTTCCTAAAAAAGAAGTTTTACTAAAAAGTACTGGAATTGCCATTTTAGGAAGTGGTTTAGTTGGTGCTTTAACCTACACTTTTACCGATAGTTTTTGGTTTAGCGCGGTGGAAGGTGAAGTATATGCAATGTCCTCTTTTTTAATGGCATTACTTTTTTGGCTTGGCTTACGTTGGGAAGCGGATTTATACAAACCACAAGGAAACAGATGGCTTTTACTAATAAGTTTTATTGTTGGCTTATCTTTTGGAGTTCATATATTATCGTTATTAGTAATTCCTTCTATTGTATTTTTATACATCTTTAAAAAATATAAAAACTTAGATCTAAAGCAATTTGTTATTGCAAATTTGGCAGCAATTTTAGTACTCGTATTTGTTTTTAAAATGCTTTTCCCGTTTACATTAAAATATTTTAGTGGTTTAGAATTATTTTTTGTGAATTCTATTGGGCTTCCTTTTAACTCTGGTAGTATAATTGCCATGATTATTTTGGTAGCTGCTTTCTATTTTGGTTTAAAACACACGCATAAAAAGAATTTAGTTGGCGCAAACACCTTAATCCTTTCAATTCTTTTTATTATGATGGGTTTTTCAACATGGTTAATGCTACCAATACGTGCCAATGCAGATACTACTATAAATGAAAACGACCCGTCAAGCGCCAGAGAGTTGCTTGCTTACTATAATAGAGAACAGTACGGAGATGCTAATGTTTTTTATGACACGTATTATTCTTTAATCTATAATAGAGAAACAGATCAAGATAACCCTACAAAAAACGACAAACCAAAATATGAAAAAAATGAAAAAATTGGGAAATACGTTATTGTAAATCATTACAAAAATGCATTACCTAATTGGAGTAGTGCTCAAAAAGGATTTATCCCTAGAATGGTTAGTACCGATGGTTCTGTAATTAAAAACTATAAAGCCATTGCTGGTATTCCTCAAAAAAGTAAACGAAGACCAACTTTTTTAGAAAATCTAAAATTTATGTTCGATTTTCAATTTGGTTATATGTACGCTCGCTATTTTATGTGGAATTTTGTTGGAAGACAAAATGATGTTCAAGGACAGTTAGATAATTTAAATGGCAATTGGCTAAGTGGTATAAAATTTATTGATGAATGGCATTTAGGTCCGCAATCTAATTTACCAACCGATGTAAAAAATAATAAAGGTAGAAACACCTATTATTTTCTTCCTTTTATTTTAGGTTTTATTGGATTATTTTTTCAACTCAACAAAAACAAAAACGATTTTTACACCTTATTACTCTTTTTCCTATTTACAGGATTAGCAATTATTTTTTACACCAATCCAAAACCTTTTGAACCTCGTGAAAGGGATTACGCCGTAGTTGGCTCTTTTTACATTTTTGCTATTTGGATTGGCTTTGGCGTTTTAGCCATTTATGAAAAATTAAAAACATACGCCAACAAAAATTCTGTGGCAATTGCTACTACAATAATTACCTTATTAGCCGTGCCAACCATTATGGCTTCTCAAAACTGGAATGACCATAACCGATCTAATAGATATACCGCTCGCTTAAATGCAAAAGCATATTTAGATTCGTGCGATAAAGATGCTATTCTATTCACCATTGGTGACAATGATACATTCCCACTTTGGTATATGCAAGAAGCTGAAAATTATAGAACCGATATTAAAACTATAAATACAAGTTTATTTCAAACCGATTGGTATATAGATCAAATGAAACGCAAAACCTATAAAGCAGACCCAATTCCATCACAATTAAAACATAGTGATTATAAATGGGGAACTTTAGATGTAGCGTATTATTTTGAAGAACTTTTTCCTAAATATAAAGATTCTGTAGTAGATATTGATTATTTTATGAAATGGATTCAAAGTAAAAATAAAATTACTTTTTATGATTTAGACGACGATGGAATTCCAGATAAAGTGTTACCTACTAACAAAATACGAATTCCAGTAGATAAAGAAGCAGTCTTAAAAAATGGTATTGTTGCAGCAAAAGATTCTGCTTTAATTGTTCCTTATATCGATATTAACATTGGAAGCACTTTGACTAAAAACAGAATTTTAATGCTCGATATTTTAGCAAATAATGATTGGAAAAGATCTATTTATTTTACTGGTGGAGCTCAAGCAGATGAAGAATATATTTGGATGAAAGATTATCTTCAGTTAGATGGTTTAGCATACAAATTAGTTCCAATTAAAACTCCAGATCAAGGTAGCTTTTTTGATATGGGAAGAATAGATCCTGATGTATTATATAAAAAAGTTAAAGACTGGGATTGGGGAAGCATTACTGATGATAATGTTTATTTAGATCCTGAAACCCGAAAAAATGCAGTCACCTATCGTAATAACATGGAGCGTTTGGTTAGAGCTTTAATCAAAGAAAACAAAATGAAAAAAGCAGAAGAAATTTTAGATATTTCTTTAGAAAAAATGCCTGTTCATAAATTTGGACATTATAGCATGCTTATTCCATATGTAGAATTATATTATAAATTAGACAAAAAAGAAAAAGCACGTCAATTAACCAATCAACTTAAAACTGTTTTTCAAGAAGATTTAACCTATTTCAGCCAATATTCAGAAGCTGAAATAACCTCTGTTTATGATGAAATTGAACGAAATTTATTAATGTACGATCAATTAGTAAAAACAGCATCAAAGTATGACGATGTAGATTATGCAAATACAATTAAAAAAGAATATATTAGCTACTTAAAATTGTATGATTTTTTAATTAAAGGGCCAGAATGAAAAAGTATGTAGTAAAAACACCTAAAATAGTAAAACACATTTTTAATAATTGGAAATGGAAATTTTCAAAAGAAGAAAAAATAATTTACCTAACTTTTGATGATGGACCTACACCAAAAATAACAAATTGGATTTTAAATGAGCTTGAAAAATATTGTGCAAAAGCCACCTTTTTTTGTTTGGGAAAAAATGTAGCCAATAATCCTGATTTAGCTATTTCAATAATTAATAATGGTCATTCTCTGGGGAACCATACTTACAACCATTTTAATGGGCTACATACAAAAACAGAAGAATACTTGGCCGATGTGAATGCTGCAGAAAATACTATCCAAAAAATTACCAAAAAAAAGACTAATTTATTTAGACCTCCTTACGGTAAAATTAAATTTTATCAATCAAAAAAAATAAGAAAAAAAGGGTATAAAATTATTATGTGGGATGTTTTAAGTGCTGATTTTGACACCACTATTTCCTCTAAGCAATGCCTGCATAACGTAATTAAAAATACAGAAAGCGGAAGCATTATTACCTTTCATGACAGCGAAAAAGCTTCTAAAAATTTAAAATTTGCTTTACCTGAAGTTTTAAAATATTATTCTGAAAAAGGTTATGTGTTTGAGAATATTAGTTAAACGTACTGCTCAACCAAACTTATTAAAGTATTAGCATCTTGACCTCCAGATTGGCGCCATTTCATTTCTCCGTTTTTATAAATAATAAACGTTGGGTTACCTTTTATTCTAAGAGCGTTAGCCAAAGTTTCATTCTTTTCCATATCAATTTTAATTACTTTAGCTCTATCTCCTAAAGCAGCAGCAACATCACGTAAAATATTGTGTAAATTATTTTCTTCATCCTCCCATTCAGCAAAAAAATCTATTAAAACAGGAATATCTGAACTAATTAATTCTCCAAATTTTGCCATAATTTTATTCTTAAAAACTTGTTATTAACAAAATGCATCTATACAAATGTAACATTTTAATTTAAAAAATTAGTATTTACTTCTTTTTCAGTGTAATTACCGTTATTTCAGGCCAAATACCAACTCTACCCGGAAATGCTAAAAACCCAAAACCCCTATTTACATTAATATATCTATTAAACTCTTTATAAATTCCTGCCCACTGTTTATAAACGTATTGTACAGGACTCCATTTAAACCCAGGAATTTCAATTCCAAATTGCATTCCGTGAGTATGCCCACTTAATGTTAACTGATAATTATTATCATTATTTTTAACTTCCGCATTCCAATGTGAAGGATCGTGGCTCAATAAAATTTTAAAATCTTCCTTTTTAATTTTTTGAGAAGCTTTTTCTAAATCACCAGCTTTTTTAAAGCGAGTTCCCCAATTTTCTACACCAATAATTGCTATTTTTTGATTCTCTTTTTCTAAATAAACACTATCATTCAATAATAAATTAAATCCTATTTTTGGATGAATCTCTTTTATTGCCTGAAAATTACTTTCTTTTTCTTGGACTGTTTTCCATCTAACATATTCTCCATAATCATGATTTCCTAAAACTGAAAATTTTCCAAACGGTGCATTTAATTTTTTAAAATGGTCAATCCAAGGATTCATTTCATCTGCCATATTATTTACAATATCACCAGTAAATAATATTACATCTGAAGCCTGTTCATTAATCAAATTTATAGCATAATCAATTTTGTTTTCATCATCAAAACTACCACTATGAATATCAGATATATGAGTAATATTAAATCCATCAAAGGCATCCGGCAAATCATCAAAAAATAAAGTGTGTTTAATTACTTTAAAATTATATTTTCCTTTGGCCATTCCATAAATTATAGAGGCAAACGGAATAGCTGCTAAACCTAAAGCTATTTTAGCAACAAACTCTCTACGAGCTGGAAAATGGGTTGTAGTAGTTGGCGAAAAAAAAGAAATACTCGTTTTTATCATTCTAAAAACATCTTCTGAAAACAAAATTATAATTGCTGTTATTTTAGGAATTACCGATAAAATTAGCAAACCGATAGCCAACATAATACCATGTGTAAATCCTTTTGAGCCATTAAAAGAAGTTAATTTTAATATAAAGTTTGCTAAAATTCCAATAGATATAATCCAATATAAAATTAGGATAATTTTGTTTTTAGAAATTATTTTTAAGCTTTGAAAAGCATAAAAATCTATAAATAAAAGAAATACTACTAAAATAAGCCATCTAATCATAAAACAAATCTAATTCTATTTTATAATAAAATGTGAAGTGCTATTTAAAATTAAGAGGGTTTTAACAAAAAATTATTCTTTAGTATATTCTTGATTACTTCCATCACTATCAACTTGGTAATGAAAATCTATTTCTATTAACCCAGCCTGTTTACCATCAAAAGTGTCATTACCTCCTGAACTATGACGAAACACTCTACATATTAACATGCTTGACAATAAATGCCCAGCACCATCAATTTTAGGAAATGTAGAGATATTATGCTGTCTTATACCTGGTGTGCCAATTGTATTGTCTGTATAAATAATATTTGTAGTTGAAGAAAATTGACTTGTTACATTTGCCCAAACGTATTCTAAACCCCATTCTACATTTTTTCCAGATGCATCATCTTTTGTTGTCCAATGCACATGAGGTTGTAAATCAGAGCCTTCTTTCCAACCATGTGGCATTTGTGCTGTAAAAAAAAGTTCTTGCTCTGCATCACCTTCACCCCCTGTCTTATCCTCAAACCAATGCAAAAATAGTCCAGGTCCAGTTTGGCCATCATTAATAAAAGGATCCCACTTTGGCATATCTACAATTCGATCTTTAAGTGAAGTTGTAGGAATTCTTAAATCTTCCCATCTTGTTGCATTTCCAACATAACTTAAAGAACCATCAGTAGTAATCTTGGTATAATTTTCTAAACCAGTTTCATCCGATTCTAACCCTCCTAAAACTCCACCAGTAAGTGTTGAAGCGCCTTTATTTCCTAACTTTATAACGCCATCTGAGCCAATTTCAAAAAAAGTTGTTGCTTGAACAGCAAGATCGGATCCCATAAGAATTTCTCCATTGTTACCAATAGACATTCTTTCTACAGATGCATCTCCAGCAGGATTTGCGGTTGAAAAACGTATTTTGTCTTCATCAGCACTTTGCTCAACTTCAATTTTTGTATCACCGTCAGTATCAACAATTGAGCTACCTGAAACAAGCTCAACCCAGGCAGCACTATAAAACCAGAAACTTTGTGTTGTAGTATCAAACACCAATAAACCTGTTGCAGGGCTACTTATAGCAGTTCTTTGTAGTGTTGTCATTCTTGGAACTAAAACTCCTTTAGAAGTAGATTGAACATCTAACATTGCTGAAGAATTAGGTGTTAAAGTTCCTATACCAACTTGAGCTGTAATATTATTAGTTGTTAAAATGAGCGTAAAAAATACTACAAACCATATTTTAATAGTTGATTTTTTCATTTTTATATGCTTTTAATTTATAATTTTAAAGGTTTCTTTTCCTGAATTTGTTTCTATTAAAACTAAATAAATTCCTTGTTTATAATTAAAAGGAATTACCATATTATCACCTGTTGTAAAACCATTGTTTACCTGTAAAACATTTTGTCCTAATAGGTTATATATTGATATTTTATTTAGTTTAAGTTGCTTTTTATTTTGAATAATTATTTGTTTACTTCCATTGTAAAATACTTTTATCTTTTTTAAGCTGTTTTCTACAATGTCAAGTGTTTCTTGAGATTGAAAAATAATTTCAAACCTATCTAAATAATCCCCAACTGAAAGGTTTGGAACGCAATTAGCTTCACTCAAATTATAGGTGATATTTAACACTTTATCTTTTATTAGAACCTGATCGCTAAAATTTTCAACTTCATCTAACATAATGCTATTTATTCCTTTTTTAGAAATTGTTAAACCAACAGGAAAAACATAACTATTATCATAAGCTCCAACTCCTTGAATCACATATTTTTTGCTTAAATCATTATCAATAATATAGAAAAAATCATCAGATCTAGGATCTGTCATTATAGCATCATAACCAATATTATAGTTTAAATCAGCAGGTGAATCAGGTAAAAATCCTAAAACAATTTGCCTATGATAACCATCCGGATTTTCATATCCAATTCTAACAAAACTATTTGTAATATTGGTTTTATTACTAATATTCTTATTTGGTTTATCTGTTTTGTAATGTACCGATTCTCCTGAACTTTCTGTTTTAAAAACTCTTTGAGAATTTTTAAATACAATATTACCATCTCCTATAGCTTCTATAAAAAAGCCTTGACCAACAGCCATATATTGAGTTGGAGAAGTTACAGAATTTGCATTTCCTAATCCCGAAATTTGAGATGGTGAAACTGAAGGAGGTGCTCCTGCTGTTAAATTTATTGTTGCATAACCACCTAAATAGTCGGCTAAATTATGTGATGTAGAACCACCTTCTACCCAAAAATATAAGGCATCAATAACACTTAAATTATCATTAATAAATTTATCACAATCCAATGAAGAAGGATATGGGTTTCCTAATAACGAAGATTCTCCAACACTTATTGGAAAAGCATAATCTCCATTATTTGGAACACCTCTAAAAACATAATTTTGCTCACTATCCAATGTGTTTGTACCTTTCATTGTATAGCCTTCCCCGGGATTTAATATACCATTTTCATCTATTTTTATCCAATCTGAATAACTTCCAACACCTCCTCGTGAAAATTTATAAAGCCATGTTGTATTTATAGTAAGCGGCGTAATTACATTTTCACTGCCATCTAAAACAGACGGCAATCCGTTATAAGGCGATCCGCTGTTAAAAAGCACTTGTTGCGGTGTAAATGAATTTAAACTTGAATCTGTTCCATCAAACAAGCCTCCATTTAAAGAAAATGTACCTCCGTTATTTACTGGTGAAGACCAATGATTATATCCATAAGCTGAGGCATAACCTTTTCTATCTTTTAAAAGTTTTCCATTTGTTGAAATATTATTATCAATTCCAGAATGAGTTTGAAATAATTGGGCATCACCAACCAATCGTAAATCACCATTAACTAAATTTACTTTATTTTCAACTTTTAATCCAAAATTATCAGAAACAGAAACACCTTTTTTGTTAATGGATGATAAATTAACATCTAAATTATAAAAATTAATACTTTCGGTAATTCCTGAAATTGTCTGAATGGTATTCGTTGAACTTGCAAAAAAAGTAGTTCCAGAGGTAGAGCTTGTAATTCCATTATTAATAAAATTACTATTTAAATATAAATCGCCATTATTGTTATGTGTTGCCCCTGAATTATTCGTATATTCATCGCCAAAATAGACCATAGTTGGTGTAGTAATTTTCAACAAACCCTCATTAACAATTTGGGAAAAAATTGGGGTTAAGAAAATAAATACAATTAAAAAAGTAATAAAATCTTTTTGTTTCATAACCTAAGATTTTAACTATAGTATGCAAATATAAACAAATGGTACGTTTTATTGTATGATAAACATCATATTTACAATAAATAGTGAATTTTAACAATGTAACAATTAATACATTACAAAATAAAATGCAAAAAAAACGCCTTTTCCTTTTAGATGCTTTCGCCTTAATTTTTCGAGGTTATTATGCACTTATTAAAAACCCAAGAATTAACTCTAAAGGCATGGATACTTCTGCTATTTTAGGATTTACAAATTCACTGCTAGATGTTATTAAACGTGAAAATCCAGACCATTTAGCGGTTGCTTTTGATAAAGGCGGATCGCATAGCAGAACAGAAGCTTTTCCATCTTATAAAGCAAATAGATTGGAAACCCCAGAAGCTATAAAAATTGCCGTTCCATATATTCATAAAATATTAAAGGCAATGCACATTCCTATTATTGAAAAAGAAGGTTTTGAAGCGGATGATTTAATAGGAACACTATCTAAACAAGCTGAAAAAGAAGGTTTTCAGACTTTTATGGTAACACCCGATAAAGATTTTGCACAGCTTGTTTCTGAAAATATTTTTATGTACCGCCCAGCAAGAATGGGAAATGGAATTGAAAAATGGGGAATTCCTGAAGTTCAAAAACGTTTTGAAATTGAACGTCCAGAACAGGTTATTGATTATTTAGGTATGATGGGAGATGCTGTAGATAATATTCCAGGATTACCAGGTGTTGGAGACAAAACTGCCAAAAAGTTTTTAAAACAATACGGAAGCATGGAAAACCTGTTAGCAAACACGCATGAGCTAAAAGGCAAAATGAAAGAGAAAATAGAAGCAAATAAAGAATTAGGTATTCTATCTAAAAAATTAGCTACCATAATGCTCGATTGCCCTGTTGCTTTTAATGAAAAAGATTTTGAATTAAATCATCCTGATTTTGATAAAGCAAATGAAATTTTTAAGGAATTAGAATTTAGAAGAATAGCGGAAAGTTTACCTAAAATATTTAAAAATCATCCAGATATAAATCCTGAAAACAACAAAAAGAAAATTGAAGAATCCAATTCAGATTCTAAGCATACCAATGCGCAATTCGATTTGTTTTCAGTTTCAAATTCCACGGAAGACGCAAAACAAAAAAAGACTAAAAATTTTGGAAAAGTATACCAATACGTTTCTACTTCTTTATCTAGAAAATTATTACTTTCAAAAATAAATCAACAAAAAAAAGTAAGTTTTCATATAGAAACTTTAGGAACTGATTTTATAAATTGCAAATGGCTTGGAATGGCATTTTCCTTCCAAGAAAACTCTGCATATTACATTCCTTTTAATACCAGTGAAACCTTAAATATATTAAAAGAATTCCAGCCATTTTTTGAAAATACAGAAATTGAAAAAATTGGACAACACTTAAAATTTTACAGCAAACTTTTAAGCACACACAATATAAAACTCCAAGGAAAATTATTTGATACCCGATTAGCACATTACTTGTTACAGCCAGATATGCGACATAACTTAAACGTATTGTCGGAAACTTATTTAAATTTTACTCCCGTTACATTAGAATCTATTATTGGAAAAAAGGGTAAAAATCAATTAAATTTCAATGAAATAGAATTAAAAAAACAGGCAGATTTTGTTTGTGAACAAGCAGATATAGCTTTTCAATTAAAGCCAATTTTTGAAAAGAAATTAGAAGATCTAAATTTAACCAAATTATATAACACCATTGAAATACCACTACTTTCAGTTTTAGCATCTATGGAAATAGAAGGTATAAAAATGGATAGCGAATTTTTAAATTCTTTATCTCAAAAACTATCGGAAGACATTTTAAAATTAGAAACAGAAATTTATAACGTAGCTAAAATTGAATTCAATTTGGCTTCCCCAAAACAATTAGGAGATGTTTTATTTGATCATTTAAAATTAGTTGAAAAACCAAAAAAGACGAAAACTGGTCAATATGCAACAGGAGAAGAAATATTATCTAAGTTAGCATCAAAACACCCAATTGTCCAAAATATTTTAGATTGGAGAGGATTAGTTAAACTAAAAAACACTTATGTGGATGCCTTACCAAATGAAGTAAATTCAAAAACAGGAAGAATTCACACAACGTATAGCCAAACAGTTGCCGCAACTGGAAGATTAAGTTCTAATAACCCTAACCTTCAAAATATTCCTATTAGAACAGAGCGAGGAAAACAAGTACGAAAAGCATTTGTGCCAAGAGACGAAAATTACACTTTAGTAGCTGCGGATTACTCTCAAATAGAACTCCGTATTATTGCGGCTTTAAGCGAAGATAAAAGTATGATTTCCTCTTTTAAACGAGGAGAAGATATTCACAAAGCAACAGC
>DGOU01000239.1:0-353 GCA_002390165.1 Lutibacter sp. UBA4458 | reverse complement strand
GTAAATTTTGGAATTATTTATGGGCAAGGAGCTTTTACTTTAGCACAACAACTAAATAAATCTCGAGCAGAAGCAAAAGAGTTGATAGATAATTATTATGCAACTTTTCCCACTTTAAAAAATTATATTTCATCGCAAATAGAATTTGCAAAAGAAAATGGTTACGTAGAAACTATTTTAGGGCGCAGAAGGTATTTAAAAAACATAAATTCTCAGAATGCCATTGTAAGAAAAGCAGATGAACGAAATGCTGTAAATGCTCCAATTCAAGGAAGTGCCGCCGATATTATAAAAATTGCCATGATAAATATGAATCAACTTCTAAAAGACGGAAATTATAAAACAAAAATGTT
>DGOU01000025.1:14206-14415 GCA_002390165.1 Lutibacter sp. UBA4458 | reverse complement strand
GAAATTGGATATTCTTTACTGCTTTCTACTAAATATTTTGGTTGAAAAACAGGAAAATCAGCTTTTGAAATAGATTCTGAATGTCCTAATTTTTTCCATAATTCTTCGGAAATATGTGGCGCATACGGTTCTATAATAATAGCTAATGGTTCTAAAATAGCTCTTTTATTACATTTTAACGCTGTTAATTCGTTAACCGCAATCATAAA
>DGOU01000025.1:13021-14025 GCA_002390165.1 Lutibacter sp. UBA4458 | reverse complement strand
CCTAAAAACATTTCAAATAAACGCAAACTATCTGCACCATATTCTTCACAAATTTGATCTGGATTTACAACATTGTATTTAGATTTCGACATTTTTTCTACTTCACGACCAACAATATATTTTCCATCTTCTAAAGTAAATTCTGCATTTTCAAATTCAGGTCTCCATTTTTTAAAACCTTCAATATCTAATTCATTAGAAGCATTAACTAAGGAAACATCTACATGAATTGGTGTAAAGTTTGACCAAGTATTATTTTCTGAAGCTTTGGTTAATTCTGCTTCTCTTAATAAATCCGTAGGATCTATTTTTACATTTTTGCCAGCTTTTTCAATGGTTTTTCTTTCTTCAATTATTTTATCCATTAAATTTTTGCTTACAAAAATGGTTTTTTTAGCTAATTCCGTACCATTTCCTTCACCATATTCCCATCGATAAACAAAAGCTGATGTACCAGTAATCATTCCTTGGTTTATTAATTTTTTAGCGTATTCATCAACCGGTAAAATGCCTTTATCAAACAAGAATTTTTGCCAAAAACGTGAATATAATAAATGTCCTGTTGCGTGTTCGCTACCACCAATATATAAATCCACATCTTGCCAATAATTTACAGCTTCTTTACTTACAAATTCCTCTGTGTTTGAAGCATCCATATATCTATTAAAATAGGAAGAACTTCCTGCCCAACCTGGCATANNTAGAATCCCAAGCCCAAACGGTTGCATTTCCTAATGGTGGTTTTCCATCTTCAGTTGGTAAATACTTTTCTACTTCTGGTAAAACAATTGGTAAATATTGGCTATCAATCATTTGAGGCAATCCTTTTTTATAATATACCGGAAAAGGTTCACCCCAATAACGCTGGCGACTAAAAACTGCATCTCGTAAGCGATAATTTATTTTTCCGAAACCAAAGCCTTTTTGCTCCATTTCATAAATTATTCGTTTCATTGCTTTTTTATAAGACAATCCATTTAAAAAATCAGAATTTGCAATAACCG
>DGOU01000025.1:8934-12928 GCA_002390165.1 Lutibacter sp. UBA4458 | reverse complement strand
CCAATCCAAATTGGAATTTTTTCACCGGTAAATGGATGTGATGCATACGCTCCGGTAAAGACTCCTGAAATAGTTTTTACATCTGCCATTCGCTCTAATTCACTTCTTTTAGCAGTTGCTTTTACATAAGCTTCTATAGCCTCTTTTTGTGCTTCAGTTGTAATTTTTGAGACTAATTCATGTTCTGGAGCTAATGTCATAAAACTTACTCCAAAAATAGTATCAGGACGCGTAGTGAAAACATCAATCCTCTCCCCTAACCCCTCTCCAAAGAAAAGGGGAGTTCGAGATAATTCCTCAGAAATTTTAGTTACAACTTCATCAATAGCGCCTATAACTTCTTCATTTGTAAAACGGATTACTTTATAACCCAATTTTTCTAATATTTCCGTTCTTTCTTGATCTTTTACGACTTGACTGTCATGAATTTTTCCATCAACTTCAATGATTAATTTTTTGGATAAACAAACAAAATCAACTATAAAATCATCAATTAAATGTTGTTGTCTAAATTTTAGATCTAATTTTTTACTTTTTAATTGCGTCCAAAGTATTCCCTCTGCTTTTGTTGGATTAGCCCTCATTTCCTTAGCTTTTTCTAATAGTAAATTTGAATTATTACCACCAGTCAAATAACCAGCTCCCTTTCCTTCGGAAAGGGTTGGGGATAGAACGTTAAAGGAAACCATTGCTCCTTCCGAACGACCAACCCAATAGGTTTGTGAGTCTTTTAGTGGTTGAGGCCAATCAATTTTTGCTAAACCATCTAGTAATCGTTGTGCGTATGCCGTAATTCGCATACTCCATTGCATCATTTTTTTTCGAATAACTGTATGTCCACCTCGTTCAGACACGCCATTTACAATTTCATCATTTGCTAAAACCGTTCCTAATTCCGGACACCAGTTTACTTGTGTTTCCGATAAAAAAGTTAAACGATATTGTAAAAGGATTTTCTGTTTTTCTTCTTCGCTATAATTTTGCCATTCTTCTGCAGAAAATTGCTCGGTGTTTTCATCACAAACCGCATTAATTTTCGTATTTCCTTCTGCTTTAAAAACTTCAACCAACTCTGAAATAGAACGGGCTTGATCTGCATCTTTACAATAATACGATTCAAATAATTGAATAAAAATCCATTGTGTCCATTTATAATAATTTGGATCAGAAGTTTTTACTTGACGAGACCAATCAAATGAAAATCCGATTTTATCTAATTGCTTTCTGTAAGTTTTAATATTTGCAGCGGTAGTAATTGCTGGGTGTTGACCAGTTTGAATTGCATATTGTTCTGCAGGCAACCCAAAGGAATCATAACCTTGCGGATGTAAAACGTTATATCCTTTATGACGTTTATAACGTGCATATATATCGGATGCAATATAACCTAGCGGATGCCCAACATGTAATCCTGCTCCACTTGGATATGGAAACATATCTAAAACATAAAACTTTGGTTTAGATGATTTATTTTCTGCTTTAAAAGTTTGGTTTTCTGCCCAATATTGTTGCCAGTAGGCTTCAATCTCTCTAAAATTATATTCCATTTCTACACACTCATTTTTAAAAATGCAAAGTTACATTTATTATATAAAACTTTAAAGTATATTTTTTTAAGATAGAATTCGTTTTAATTTGTAAATTTGAGTAGTTCCTAAACTTAAATTTAAAAAAATGGCTAAAAAAATAGGACTAGTGTTATCTGGTGGAGGAGTAAGGGCAATTGCCCATATAGGTTTTATTAAAGTTCTATTAGAAAATAATATAGTGCCAACTAGAGTTTCTGGCACAAGTGGAGGTGCGTTAGTATCTGCACTATACGCTGCTGGTTATAGTATTGATGAGATGTTGAATTTTTTTCTTGAAACTCCATTATTAAAACTTTCTTTATATGCTAGAAATAAACCTGGAATTATGGATAGCGATAAATACATTCTATTTTTTAAAAAATATTTTCCAAAGGATTCCTTTGACAAATTAAAATATCCATTAACCGTTACTGCAACTAATTTATTAACAGGAACTTTAGATTATTTTACAAAAGGTCAGCTTATTAGACCTTTAATTGCCTCTTCGGCATTACCACCTATATTTTCACCTATTACCATTAATAATAGCGTCTATTGCGATGGTGGAGTTTTAAATAATTTTCCTATTGAACCGTTAGAGCCTTTTTGTTCCGACATTTTTGGAAGTTTTGTTAATCCGGTTTCTAAGATTGAAACAGATGAAATAAATACTTCTTTAAAATTAATGTATAGGGTTTATCATATTGGATTGGATGCTAACAACACCAAAAAATTTGACCGATGTAATTATGTGTTTTCTCCTCCTGAAATTAATAATATTGGAATATTAGATTCAAATTCCATTGATAAAGCTTTTAAAATTGGTTATGATTTTGCCCATAAAGAAATGGATAAAATTTTAGCTTCTTATGTTTAATTTTATTTTATAAAATTGCCTATAAAAGTTTTCTGTTTGTATTTTTTTATGTTGTAAATTTCCGACTTAATAAAACCTAATTTATTTTAATTTGAAAAACACGTACAAGGCTCATTTGGCATTGTTAGGAGCAAACCTTATTTATGGCGCTAATCATATTATAGCAAAAGGGGTAATGCCAAGCAAAATTGGCCCCTCGGCTTTTGTTTTTTTAAGAATTTTAGGAGCTAGTTTATTATTTTGGACTATAAAATCATTTATTAAAGAAAAGGTGGATAAAAAAGATTTTCCATTGTTAATTCTTTGTGGATTGCTAGGTGTTGCAACAAATCAATTACTATTTTTTCACGGACTTAGTTTAACTTCCCCTATTGATGCATCTATTATAATTACAGCGGTACCTGTAATGGTTTTAATATTTAGTGCTTTTCTTTTAAAAGAAAAAATCACACAAAATAAATTAATTGGAATTATTATTGGGGCTATTGGTGCGGTGCTATTAATTTGGTATGGCAACAAAACCGAAGGTACTAGCTCTGTTTTAGGGAATACTTATGTATTAATAAATGCAGGTTCTTACGCTTTATATATGGTATTAGTAAAACCTTTGATGAAGAAATATAATCCAGTAACTATTATTAGTTGGGCGTTTTTATTTGGTTTTATTTTTATGTTTCCATTTGGCATTCAAGATGTTTTAACTACCAATTTTGAAGCATTTACTTTAAACACTTATTTAACCGTTGCTTTTGTAATACTTGGAACTACTTTTTTAGCTTATTTACTAAATATTTATGCTCTTAGTAAAGTTTCGCCATCTATAAGCGGAAGCTATATTTATTTACAACCAGTAATAAGCTTTATTATGGTAGGCTTTTATGCTTTGGTTTTTAGCAATCAAAAATATTCACAAGACATTAATTTAATAAAAATAATAAGTTGCTTATTGGTTGTTGCTGGTGTTTATATGATAAGTAAATCGCCTAAAAAGAAATTAGTTTAAATTCCTTATTTTGTTTTCTTGAGGCAACAAGGCTTGATAAATAAATTTATTTATTGGTGTTTTTATTTTTAATTCTTCTCCTAATTTTACAATATAGCCATTGAAATTTTCTAATTCGCTTGGTTTATTTTCCATAACATCTCGTTGCATGGATGCGGTAGTATTAGCATCTAACTTATCATAAATTTTAAATATTTTATCTATATCTATTTCAGTTAACAAAATATTTTTTGCATTTGCTACTATAACAATTTCTTCTGCTGTTTGAAGCATTATATTTCTTAAATATTTTGAGTCTCGTAACTCTCCAATAGTACTTCTGGTTAATGCGGCAATACCACTAAAAGTGGTTATAAATAAAAACTTTTTCCAAATGGCTAATTGAATATTATCGGCTATTTCATTTTTAAATACCGCTTTGTCAAAAACCTTTTTAATAGCTAAAACTCTTGAAGTAATTTCATTTGAAATTTCTCCAAAAATAATTTCAGGTTCATATTCAAAATGATTAATTATTCCAGGTGCTTCTACTTTACTTACAATTTT
>DGOU01000025.1:3510-8909 GCA_002390165.1 Lutibacter sp. UBA4458 | reverse complement strand
CTGCTCCGTTTTGTAAAGGTAGCACAACAGTTTTTGAAGAAATAATTGTTTTTAGTTGTTTTGCAACATCAATTATTTGCCAAGATTTAACTCCTAAAATAATTAAATCTGGTTTAGTTTTTATTTCTTTTAAAGAATTTATAGCATCTGGAAAAACTTTAAAATCACCATTTATACTTTTAATTTGAAGTCCATTTTTTTGAATTGCAGCTAAATGTTTTCCTCTGGCAATAAAAGTAACCTTGTTACCAGATTTAGCTAACTTTGCCCCAAAATAACCACCAACTCCTCCTGCACCAAAAACAACTATATTCATATTTTCTTTTTTACCAAAAATATTAAATATAATTTAAAACAATAGCTAATTAGCAATTACAATCTTTATCGCAATTTCCTTTCTTTTTGGATTTAAAAAAATATTTTTTAACTAAAAACCCAACGGCTATGGCAAAAACTATATATGTTAAAATCTCTTGCATCAATGTAAAAAAGTATAAGATAAAACGGAAATAATATATGCTAAAGTACTCATGCCGGTTAATTGTAAAATTGGCCATTTCCAAGTTTTAGTTTCACGCTTTACAATGGCTAAAGTACCCATACATTGCATGGCAAATGCATAAAACAACAACAAAGAAACTCCTGTGGCAAAATTAAATCGTTTTTCTCCAGTTATTGGATTTATTTCACTATCCATTCGCTGTTTAATAGTAGTTGTAGTTGTGCTGTCACTTTCCACATTATAAATGGTTGCAAGTGCTCCAACAAAAACTTCCCTAGCTGCAAAAGAACTTATTAGCGCAATTCCTATTTTCCAATCATATCCCATTGGTTTTATAACTGGTTCAATAGTTTTACCCATCATTCCAATATAAGAATTCTCTAATTTGTACGATGCTATTTTTTTGTGGATTTCTTCTTTTGAAATTGTTTGATTACTTGTTTGTTCAGTAACTATTTGTTCAGCATTTTTAAAATTGTGCAAACCATTAGAGGCTAAAAACCACAAAACAATAGATATTGCCAAAATAATAGTTCCTGCTCCATAAATAAAAGCTTTTACTTTTTCAACCACCGTGTAAAAAATATTTTTAACCGATGGTAATTTATAGTTTGGCATTTCAATGGCAAATAAACTTTTATGTTTAACTTTTAAAACAAAATTTAATAAAACAGCGGATAATATTGCTGCTGTAAAGCCTAAAAAATACAGCCCCATTAAAGTTAAACCTTGTAAATTAAAAATGCCTAAAACATATTTTTGAGGAATTATTATAGAAATTAAAATAGTGTAAACTGGCAGCCGTGCAGAACAAGTTGTAAACGGAATTACCAAAATAGTAATTAATCGCTCACGCCAACTGCTTATATTTCTAGACGCCATAATTGCTGGTATAGCACAAGCAGTTCCTGAAATTAATGGAATAATACTTTTACCTCCCATTCCAAATTGTCTCATAATTTTATCCATTAAAAAGACAACTCTACTCATATAGCCAGTTTCTTCTAAAATGGATATAAAAATGAATAGAATGGTAATTTGAGGGATAAAAATTAATACTCCTCCAATTCCTGGTATAACACCTTCCGAAATTAAATTAGAAAAGGTTCCTTCTGGTAAATTATTATTAGTTACAACAGCCAATTTGGCAAAAAAACCATCTATTAATTCCATAGGAAACGTTGCCCAAGCAAAAATAGACTGAAAAATTAGCAATAAAACGAAAGCAAAAATAACATAGCCAAAAATTTTATGGGTTAAAATTCTATCTAGTTTACTTCTAAAATCGGTTGCTTTTGTTTTATCAACTATATACGTTTTCTTTAAAATTTCGTTAATTTTTTGATACCTGTAAATAGTTTCTTTATGCTGGTATTTATTTATTAACGCTTCGTCTGACGTAAACTTATTAATTTTGTTTAACTGGGCTTCAGATAAAAAACTACAATAGTTTTTTTGGGTAATTAACAACCATGATTTATATAATGAAAAACCTGAGAATTCCTTTTTCAAATTTTTAAAAAAAGTAGCATCAATTCTATCAGAGATATTTGCAATAGTACTTGTATCCCAATTTTTATAATTTACTAATTCTCCTTTTAAATCTTCTATTCCAAGTTTTTTTCGAGCACTTATTAATATTATTTCTGATTTTAACTCCTCTTTTAGTTTAATAATATCAATAGAAATACCTTTGCGTTGCATTTGGTCTTTCATATTTATTACTAAAATGGTTGGAATTTGTAGGTCCTTTATTTGTGAAAACAATAATAAATTCCGTTTTAAATTTTCAACTTCGGCCACCACAACAACCAAATCTGGAAAAGAAGAATTATTTTTATTTAATAAGGTTTCTAAAACTATAGTTTCATCTAAAGTAGATGGATTAATACTATATGTTCCTGGTAAATCTGTAATCTCAGCAGATAAATTTTCGGAAATTTTACACTTTCCTTGTTTTTTGTCTACAGTAATTCCTGGATAATTTCCTACTTGTTGATTTAAACCCGTTAACTGATTAAATAAAGAAGTTTTTCCCGTATTTGGATTCCCAACTAGGGCAACCTTAACTACTTTATTTTTTTCCATTTATAACTTGGTAATATTTATTTTGTTAGCAGTTTCAATTCTAATGGCTAAATAGCTTCCATTAACGCTTATATATAATGGATCTTTAAAAGGTGCAACTTGCTCTAATTTAACTACTTGCCCTGGTAAACAACCCATTTCAAGTAATTTTAATGGTATAGCATCTAATGAGAAATTTTCAATAACTCCACATTCTCCAATCCTTAAACTTGCAATTGTATCTCCCATTATTTATAATAATTCTTAATAACGGCAAATATACTAAATTAGAATCATTCTAAACAATGATAATTATCAGTTAAATTATTGTTGAGTTTCTAGCAATTTAATATCTGAAATCAATCTATCCATATCTTTTAAATCTGTTCCGTCATAATACCCTCTAATTTGCTTATTTTTATCTACTAACACAAAATTCTCTGTATGAATAAAATCTTGTAGCCCTCCATCTCCTTCGTCTGTTACCACAAAATAACTTTTTCTTGCTAAATTATAAATTTCTTTTTTATTTCCTGTAGTAATATTCCATTTAGAATCTACTACTCCTTTTTCAATTGCATAATCTTTTAAAACTGAAACACTATCAATTACAGGTGTTACCGATAAGGATAAAAATTTTACATTGTCATCCTTTAAAAATACTTGTTGTACTTTTTCCATATTATTAGTCATAACTGGACAAATAGTTTGGCATCGAGTAAAAAAGAAATCGGTAACATAAATTTTATTTTCGTAATCTTTTTGGGTTATGGTATCTCCATTTTGATTTATAAGTTTAAAATCTGCCACTTTATGATTATGACGAACATGCCATAAACTTTCATCCACTAGTTTTGGATTAACATCTGCCGGATTATAAATAGGTAATTTTCTAGAAGGAGTTAAAATTGCATAAATTGCATAAATTACTCCAACCGATAAAACAGCCATTAACACTAATGTTGGTAATGACTTTTTAAAAAACTTTAAATCCATATTTTTTATATTTAGACCACAAATTTAAAAGAAAATTTAAATTAGCTTAGATAGTATTTTAAAACTTTGTTAAATAATCTAATTACTTCATTTATCTATTTTTACAACTGTATTTAAAAATGTACATTTGTGCGATTTTAGTTATATATAAAAAATATTTATGGATATAGTAATAAAAGCAGCCCAATTTATACTAAGCTTATCATTTTTAATTGTTTTACATGAATTAGGGCATTTTATACCTGCAAAGTTATTTAAAACTCGAGTAGAAAAATTTTATTTGTTTTTCGATTATAAATTCTCTTTGTTTAAAAAGAAAATTGGCGAAACCGTTTATGGAATTGGTTGGATTCCGTTAGGTGGTTATGTGAAAATTTCTGGTATGATTGACGAAAGTATGGATACCGAACAAATGAAACAACCTGCACAACCTTGGGAATTTAGATCAAAACCAGCCTGGCAACGTTTAATTATTATGCTAGGTGGTGTAATCATGAATTTTATATTAGGTATTTTAATTTACATAATGATAACCTTTGTTTGGGGAGCCAACTTTATAAAACCTTTAGATGTTAAACAAGGATTTGCAGTTAATAAAGTATTTAAAGAGTATGGTTTTAAAGATGGAGACAAAATTTTAAAATTTAATGGTAAAGAACCTTTAGATGTTACTGATGTAAACAAATTTTTATTTTTAAGAGATTTAAAGACTTTAGATGTTTTACATGAAGATGGGAAAAAAGAAACCATACAAATACCTGAAAATATTGGAGATATTATGTGGCAAAAAGGAATAATGACTCCTTTTGAAGTTAGAATTCCAGCAATTATCGATTCTGTAATTCCAAATTCACCTTCTGACAAAGCAGGTATTTTAAAAAATGATAAAATTTTGGCCATTAATAATGAACCTGTTTATTTTTGGAATGATTTCACAAAAAAAATAACAGCAACAACTGATGAAATGTCCTTAACTTTTGAGAGAAATGGGATACAACAACAAGTGAACGTTACGCCTAATTCAAATCACAAAATAGGTGTTACTCCTAGCAAAAAAGATATAGTTACTATTCAACATAAAAAATATTCTTTTTTAGAAAGTATTCCAAAAGGAAATTCTTTAGCAATCTGGACTTTACGAGATTATATTACTCAGTTTAAATATGTTTTCACTAAAAAAGGAGCAACTAGTATTGGTGGCTTTATAGCTATTGGCAATATTTTCCCATCCACTTGGAGCTGGCAAGTATTTTGGAGTATAACCGCATTTTTATCTATAATGCTTGGGTTTATGAATCTTCTTCCTATTCCTGCTTTAGATGGTGGTCATGTAATGTTTACTTTATATGAAATGATATCAGGACGAAAACCAAATGATAAGTTTTTAGAATATGCTCAAATTACAGGCTTTATAATTTTAATTGCTCTATTGTTATTGGCAAATGGAAATGATATTGTGAAGCTTTTCTCCTAAAATAGATAATCGTATAACAAAAAAAATCCTCAGATAATTCTGAGGATTTTTTTTGTTTATAAATTAATTCAACCTTAATCGGCTAAAATAATAACTTTGTTTTCTTTCATTTCAATAGTACCACTATTAATAGGTAAAGTATATTCATCTTTAGAAATGGTAAATTCATTTTCAAATTCTTTATCTAAAGTAATATTAGCTCCTTTAAATTTAACCTTACCTGCTACCAGTAAAGAAACTATTGGCGCATGGTTGTTTAACATTTGAAATTCTCCATTAATACCCGGAACAGATACAATATCTACTTCTGAGGTTAATAAGGTTGCTTCTGGTGAAACTATTTCTAAAATCATAATTTTT
>DGOU01000025.1:0-3356 GCA_002390165.1 Lutibacter sp. UBA4458 | reverse complement strand
ACTAAAACACCTGGAATTCCTGTAAATTGTTCTGCTACGTGGAATGGTTGTGATAAAAACCGTTGTACTCTACGTGCTCTATGAACTGCTAATTTATCTTCTTCAGAAAGTTCTTCCATTCCTAAAATAGCAATAATATCTTGTAATTCTTTATATCGTTGTAATAACTCTTTAACTCTTGTAGCACAATTATAATGCTCTTCCCCTAAAATTTCAGGAGATAGAATTCTAGAAGTTGAATCTAATGGATCTACAGCAGGGTAAATACCTAACTCTGCAATTTTACGAGATAATACCGTAGTTGCATCTAAGTGAGAGAATGTTGTCGCTGGTGCTGGATCAGTTAAATCATCTGCAGGTACATATACTGCTTGTACAGATGTAATAGAACCATTTTTAGTTGATGTAATACGTTCTTGCATTGCACCCATTTCGGTAGCTAATGTTGGTTGATAACCAACCGCTGATGGCATACGACCTAATAAAGCAGATACTTCTGAGCCTGCTTGTGTAAATCGGAAAATATTATCTACAAAAAACAATACATCTTTTCCTTGGCTTTCTCCTGCTCCATCACGAAAATATTCAGCAATAGTTAATCCAGATAAGGCAACACGTGCACGAGCTCCAGGAGGTTCATTCATTTGTCCAAAAACAAAAGTTGCCTTAGAGTCTTTCATTCCAGCTTTATCTACTTTAGATAAATCCCATCCGCCTTCTTCCATAGAATGCATAAAATCATCACCATATTTTATAATGCCTGATTCTAACATTTCTCTTAACAAGTCATTTCCTTCACGAGTTCTTTCCCCTACTCCTGCAAAAACAGACAAACCACCATGACCTTTGGCAATGTTATTAATTAATTCTTGAATTAGTACGGTTTTACCAACACCTGCACCACCAAATAAACCAATTTTACCACCCTTTGCATAAGGCTCAATTAAATCTACTACTTTAATACCTGTAAATAATACTTCTGTTGAAGTGGATAATTCATCAAACTTTGGAGATTCTCTGTGTATTGGTAATCCATTATCTCCATCTTTAGGAAGGTTTCCTAAGCCGTCAATAGAATCTCCAATTACATTAAATAATCTTCCATAAATTTCATTGCCAACAGGCATTTTAATTTCATTTCCTGTTGCAACAACTTCAAAACCTCTACTTAATCCATCAGTAGAATCCATTGCAATGGTTCTAACAGTATCTTCACCAACATGTTGCTGAACTTCTAATACTAAAATGGAACCATCTTCACGTGTAATCTCTAATGAATCGTAAATTCTTGGTAGTTCTGATTCTGACTTAAATTCAACGTCAATAACCGGACCTATAATTTGTGCAACTTTACCTGTAACTTTTGCCATTCCTTTAACTATTTATTATTTAGATATTTAACCTTATTAAGGCAGTCTTGTATTTTATCGTGCAAATATAGTTTTTTGATTCTATTTAAAAAAAAATCTTTTTGTTTTTTAATAAAAAAAAGGCTCTAAATATAGAGCCTTCCTTATTTACTATTTATATTGTGTTTTATCTTATGGATTAATAGTCCAAGAAACATAATATTGCGAGCCAACATTACCTACACCAGGTGCGCTAACATATTCTTTACCTCCAATATTAGCCCCTCCAATTTTAAATACAGATTTTATACTTGGCACTGTATAATTTATTTGAGCATCTACAACATTACGAGGATTTACTACTGCATCTGCAAATGTGGATTCCCATAAATATTTATCACTCCATCTATAATTAATTTTAAATCCTAAGTTTTCAAATAAGTTTTCACTACCAAAAGAAACTTTTACTTTATGTTCTGGGGTATTAAAACTTGCTTCATAATCAGGGTCTGTACTTTGATCAAAATCAAATTTAGCAAAGGTATAATTGATGCCAAAATTAAAATGATCAAATACTTTTGAAGCCACTCCAATAGTTGCTCCATAAGAGGTTATATCTGCGGTAGAATTAGTATACACTTGAAATGGTTTATAATCTCCGGCACTTAAAGCAATTGCTGCTGGTGGTGCAGGCATGGTATTTGGGTCAAAATCTGAAAAATTTGTTTGACCATAAAAAGGAACAAGTACTGTTTTAACACCAATAAAATCCTGATAATCATTATAATAAGCACTAGCATCTAACATAAAACTGCCAAATCCTGCTCTATATCCTACTTCAAATGCAGAAATTTTTTCAGGTTTTATTAGGTCTATACTAGCTTTTTCAGGAGCTCCTGCTAAAACAGAGGCTAAAGTGAATGAATTATCATAAGCGGCTCTACCTGAAATTTGTATAGTGCTTGGTAATCCAAAGAAACCTTGTCCAGTTGCTGAAACCGGCAATGGATTTGTAGTATACCTATCTAAGTTATCAGGTGCTGAACCTATTAAAAATGCTCGCCCTACATCTAAACCAATATATTGATCCTGCGTTGTAGGATTTCTAAATCCTGTTTGAAATGATGCTCTTATGTTTCGTGTTTTATTTTCACCTAACGAATAAGAAAGAGATACTCTAGGTGAGTAATTCCCTTCAAAGTTTTTTGCTTTATCATAACGAATAGAACCTGTAAATTTTAACCTATCATCCACAAATTTCTTTTGAAGTTGCATATAAGCACCATATTCGTTGTAATTAATTGCTCCGTCGTAATCTGTAAAAATAGTTCCTCCTGAATTTAATGAATATTCTCTCCAAGAACCACCGACTTGAATATCTGCAAAATCAATTAAATTATGAAAATTATAATTAACGTCAGAATGGTAAATTTTTGTATTATCTTTAAACTTGGCTCCTGTTAATAAATTTGGATCCGAAGTTACTACGTCTAATGTATTTTTAAATGCTGAAGTTCCTGGAACTAATGCTCCTATTTGAGCAAACCCTCTTGCTTGTTGTGCAATAGCACTTGGGTTAGGTGTTCCGCCTGCTAAAATAGTCCCTACAAAAGTATTTACATAAGCTCCCGCATATTCAGTAAACCATTGTGTATCTGACTTCCAACTTCTATTTAAGTTAATTGCAGCAAAACGACTATCAAAAGAATTTCCTGCATCTTCATCGGTTACATAAACTCTTGCAAAGAAATCATCTCCTCTAACTTCAAATTTATGTTGTTGCATAAAAAAGTTTTTGATACTATATCTATTAGCACCTTGATAAATAGTACTTCCTTTACCAAACTTAGCATTATATATAAACTCAATATCATTATCAAATGGTCTATAATGTAAAGCAAAACTTGCCTTTGCACTCTCAGCAACATAATCCATTAAATCAACTTCTTTATAACCTGTTCTAGAAACTGTAGAAGCTCCCATCATAGATGCAATAGGTGCCGGAAC
>DGOU01000159.1:4028-8285 GCA_002390165.1 Lutibacter sp. UBA4458 | reverse complement strand
TGCTGCCACTAAAGTGCCTAAAACGATACAAAAAGCGTAGGTGTACACCGTAAATTGATGAGAGCTAAATGGAAATTCAAAATGAAAGAGTTGTGGGTGCATTTAGGTTTTTATTTTTAGTAATATTCAAACGTAAGTGAAATTGTTGTTTAATAAAATAGCCATTCGATGAACTAACGGTATGGTTCGATGAAGTGGCTGAAAAAGATGGTTTTAAGTGTTTGTAAAAAAAAGGATGTCTGAAACGTATAATTTTCGTCAACCTGAGTCTGCCTGTCTGGCAGGCAGGCTTCAGGTTCTCATAATAACTAGTGAACAAATAAAATAAGATTCTGAAATAAATTCAGAATGACGTTTTTAAAGCTTTTCAGACAGCCTCTTTTAATAGTTAAAGTTTTGCTACATATTTAACCCTAACTTTGCCATTTTTATCCTTATCTCCATTACCTTGTGTGGTTTCTATTACAGTTTGCAAAATAGTTTCGGTATCTTGTATTTTATTCGAAGGAATACTCACTTTAACAGTTTTATTTTTATCAGGATAAACTACGGTTATTTCAATAATACCTTGTTGTGTTTTATCTGCTATAGCTAACTTTTTTGCAGATGCTAGCTCACCCGCAAGTTTACTCGGAATTTTAATTGTTGCCTGCGATTTTTTAACAGTAGTTTGGCAAGAGTAAGACCCATCGGCATTTTCCCAAAAGATACCTCTTCTAGTAGGAGTGATACATCTATATTTAGCCTTTCTTCTTATTTCTTCTTGCTCTTGAGAATTGCCTGTTATTTTAACATTGTCAGAGGTAGCTTTATAATAATCGTATCCTTTTTTTCTACCGTTTTGAGTATTATCTTCATCCTGCGGATTTTGAGGATTTATACTATTTTTAACGGCCTCTTTTTTCTTTATTACTTCTTTAACTTTGTTTTTTACTATTTGTACGTTGTTATTTTCACTATTTCCATCACTTTTAAGTGTAATATTGCTATATTTTGTTCTTCCTGGACGTTTTCTTGTAATGTTATCTTCTTGATGTTTAGTTGAAAAATTCCCAAAATGATAAGAAATACCAAATCCAATGTTTAATGCTGAAGGAGTGCTATTTTTTTCTGTAATGCTGTACTTTATGCTGCCATCTGCTACTTTAAAGTCTGCCAAATCAATTATTCCATTATTATTTAAATCTTCTACTTTGCTTTCTGTAACAACCAACTTGTCTGAAAGTGCAGTTAAATAACCTGCAGAAGCAAATAAACTTAGGTTGTTAGTAATGTTATAATCAAATTTAACACCTGTTGAAATAAAACCTAAGTTTGTGGTCTTTTCAGATTTTGAACTTAAAAAAGGTACGGCAACATCTGTGTTTTCAGTATAATCGCTTCCAATTGCAAAAGATTTAACAGCATACATTCCTGCTCTAATTTGAAAAGTAGTTTCAAATTTATTTAGTTTAAGTTTGTATTCAGGTCCTATTCCTATATAATTAGATTTTATATTTTCGGTATTATTTGTAACAGAAAAACCTAAGTTTCCTGTAAAATTGGTTAAATTATTATCGGTTGGATTTGAAATTTGTCCAATAGAAAGTCCTAAGCCTATTTTAGAAAAATAATAGGCTCCAGAAAGTTCAAAATAGCTACCATTACCGGCATAGGTTTCATCTTTAAAATTGGAAGAAGGAGTGGAGAAGCCATAAGCTACACCAATATTTATATCTTTCCCCTGATTAGGGCCTCCTTTATCTTTTGATTGCGTTTCATAATTATTTTTTATGATCCTTTTGGTAAAGAAATACTTAGCTTTATCATTTTTGTTATTTCCAACTCGTTGTGTAGCACTGTCATCCATACAAAACTCGTCTTGAACTACCGGCATGGGTTCTAATGTTGAATCAATATTTAAATTTAATGGTCTATAACAAAAACCACCTCCATCTTCGTCTTCTGGACTAATCGCAAAACTAGGATCATTTGTTCCTTCTGTTTTGTCTGTAATTATCACTTTTTCAACATCCTTTTTCCCTCCTTTTGAAAAATAAATTTTATAAATAAAATCACTTTTCTTAATTTTTATAATTCCCCCACCACTTCGGGCAGATATTAAAGGACATGGGCCACACCATTTTGCTAAAGTAGCCTGCATAATATCTTCCTTTTTAATCTTTTCCTCAGGGCTTATCCTCTTTATAGTTCTAGAAATAAAATCTGAAAAATATATTTTTTTTTCTTGATTGGGCAGTTTATTAAAATCGGTCAATTCCTTATTTGGCATAGAGACATAATAATTTGGACCGTTGGCAGGTCTTCTTTCTATGATCATACCCAATTGACGGATTTTCATATTATTATTATTATTATTATTATTCTGATTTCCATCCGGATTACTTACTCTAGTAGTTTTGGAAGTTTTGTTACTTCTGGAAGAGTTCCAATCGGTTGCTTGGGTAGGTTGAGGAGTTTCTTGCCCATACCCTAAAGAGATGCTAAACAAAAAAAGTATTAAGGTTAATTTTTTCATAGAATGAAATTTTAGTTAATAAAAGTTTTGAATTAATACTATTTAACTCAAAAATATAATAACTGCAAAGTAATTGTAAAAGAGTAATTTACAAATAGCCATTCCATTAACTATGCGTTTGGTTTGATAAACTGACCTATCCTTTCGATAAAATACTATTTGCTTAAAAAAAGTAGAAGTAGATGCTTTGGATGTAAAAAATTATTTTAATTTTTCACATCTAATGCATCGCGAAGCGCATTACCAATTAGCATAAACGCCATAACTAAAAACATAATGGCTAAGCCAGGAATTACAGCTAAATAAGCTTTTCCTAAAATTATATAATTGTAATGATCTTTAATCATAGCGCCCCAACTTGGAGTAGGAGGTTGGGCGCCAATTCCTAAAAAACTAAGTCCGCTTTCAATTAAAATTGCTGCTGCAAAATTGGCTGCAGAAATAACAATAATTGGCGCTAATATATTAGGTAAAATATGTTTAAAAATAATTCTAAAATTTGAGAATCCGAGTGCTTTGGCGGCTTCTACATATTGCATTTTTTTTGTACTTAAAATCTGACCTCTTACAATTCTTGCTACTTCTACCCACATAGTAAGTCCAACTGCGATAAATACTTGCCAAAAACCTTTACCTAAAGCTAAGGTTATTGCAATTACTAATAATAACGTTGGTATAGACCAAGTAATGTTAATAATCCACATAATAAAAGCATCTACTTTACCACCAAAATAACCGGCAATTGCTCCCATTGCTATTCCAATTACTAAGGAAATAAAAACGGCAATAAATCCTATAAAAAAAGAAATTCTAGTTCCAATTATCATTCTACTTAATAAATCTCTTCCATATTTATCAGTTCCAAGATAAAAGGTTTTTGTTTTAATAAAGTTAGAAATATCTTTATTTAAAAATTTAGTTAGGGGATAGGTTTTTAGTATACTTTTGGCGTTGTTTTCAGAATAAAGTTTTACAGAAAGCAAATTGTTAGAAACTTTATAATTTGAAATTGGGATTTCAGTAGCTTGGGTTTTAATTCCATACAAAAGTGTATTCCAAAAGGATTGTTTTGTTATTTTGTTAACGTTGGGTATGGTTAGCATTAATACTTTAAAACCAGGTTTTTTAGTATGAATTTCTAAATGCATTTGGTTTGCATTACTTGTATTATCTGGCGCTATTTCATAGGCAAATATGGCAACAAATCCACACAAAACTATAAACCAAAAACTGAATACTCCAATTTTGTTTTTTCTAAACTTAGAAAGAGCTAACGAAGTTAAGGAGTTTGGTTTACGTTTCAAGAGTTTAATGCATTTTAACAGTAAACGTAAAAGTAAGTATTAATTTTTAACCAAATGCAATTCGGGTTTCAATTTTAATTCTCCTAAAACATTTAAGGCTTCTTGCATATAAATATCTTTTTTTAAGTTTTTATGCCATGCATTTCTTTTGTCTGCTAAATCTTTATTTGTTTTCAATAAAGGTTTTTCATATAAAGGAGAATTATACGTTAAATTAGTAGTGTATTTTCGTATAGAGTCGAATTTTTTAGCTTCCTTTTCTCTTTGGTCAATATCATTTTTATAACCATTGTAATTTAAATGAGCTAAGGTGTCGTCTTGGTTTTTTTTCAACCATTTAGCATTTTCATTAATCAATTTAAAATAATTATTATTTGCAATTCGTTTTTTGCTATTGTTTATTGTTTCGCTAAAATTGTCATAATTATTCCAAAG
>DGOU01000159.1:861-3944 GCA_002390165.1 Lutibacter sp. UBA4458 | reverse complement strand
GTATATCTATCTGGTAACATAATATCTGAGCGCACACCTTCTAATTGCGTAGAACCTCCATTAATTCTGTAAAACTTTTGAATAGTCATTTTTAAAGCTCCAAAATCTTGTTTAGAATTTACATATCTGTTTAAGTCTAGTAAACTTTGAACGGTACCTTTGCCATAAGTTTGTTTACTACCTATAATAACTGCTCTACCATAATCTTGCATTGCAGCAGAGAAAATTTCTGAGGCCGATGCAGATAATTCATTAACTAAAATTACTAACGGACCATTCCAAGCAATTTTTGAGTTTTTATCACTTTTAACCGTTGCATTTCTATCTCTATATTTAACCTGTACAACGGGACCTTGATCAATAAATAACCCAGAAATTTCTATGGCAGTTTTTAATGAGCCACCACCATTATTTCTAAGATCAATAACTAAACCTTCTACGTTCTCTTTTTTTAATCGTTTAATTTCTTGCGCCATGTCAGTAGCTGAATTTCTAAAATTCTTTTCGTCAAAATCAATATAAAATTTAGGTAAATTAATAACCCCAAATTTTCGATTATTTTTTGTAACCACACTCGATTTTACAAAGGTATCTTCTAATTCAACAACATCTCTAATAATAGAAATTACTTTTATAGAACCGTCTAGTTTTTTTAAGGTTAATTTAACTTCTGTGCCTTTTTTACCTTTTATATATTCTATAGCATCATCTAAACGCATGCCAACAATATCTATTGGCTCTTTATCTCCTTGTGCTACTTTTAAAATAAGATCACCAACTTCTAATTCTCCTTCTTTCCATGCAGGGCCTCCAGAAATTAGTTCGCTAACTTTGGTATAATCGTTTTTCTTCATTAATCGTGCGCCAATTCCTTCAATTTTACCAGACATGGAAATGTCAAATTGTTTTTTAACACTTGCATCAAAATATGCAGTATGTGGATCAAAATCTTCGGCAATTGTGTTTAAATAAGTTGAAAACCAATCTTGATAAGAGATGTCATGCATTCTTATAAAAAAATCAGACATATTTTCTTTTGTTTTTTCACGAGCTACTTTTTCAAGTTCTTCAAAAGATTTCTTTTTATAGTTTTTATCATCTTTTAATTTGTCATTTTCTGTAGTAAGGTTATCGTATACGCGCGATAAGGTACTTAATTTTAGTTGTTTACGCCAAAGCGAAATTATTTCGCTTTTGTTTTTTGCATAAGGCATTTTATCATAATCAACATTTAAATCTTCTTTTTTATTAAAATCAAAAGTGTTGCCTAAAATTTCAGGATAATAACTTTCAGCCTCTTTAATTCTTTCCATTAAACGATTGTAAACTAAATAGAAAAAGGTTAAATCTTCATTTTTAAGTTCATCATCAATTTCCGTTTTATACTTTGAAAATTCATCAATATCAGATTGTAAAAAGTAATGTTTTGAAGGGTCTAAACTGCTAATAAAGTTATTGTAAACTTTTTCAGAAAACGCATCGTTTAATTCCTTTGGTTGATAATGACCTTGAGTTAATACATATTTTAAAATAGATAAAAGTAACTTATCGTTTGGATTGTTATTTGCTTGTGTATTATACCCAAATAATAGCGTAAAAACTAATAAAATAGGTATTAAAATTTTAATTTTTTTAATCATCATCTGTCAATTTCTTTAATTTTTCTTTAAATAAAGTCACTAAAATAATGCCAATATTTTAATTTATTGAATTATTTACAGTTTTTTATAAAAAAATGAAAGCACTTTATACTTTTTTTGCAATAATTATCACTAAAAAAAATAAGGATTATCCATTTAATTGATGCAATATTAGGGATAAATATTGTGTATAATTCTTTACAAAATGTTAAAGTATAAATGAAACAAACTAAATAAAATAGATTAGTTTTGCTTTTTAACTGGATAACAATGAAAAAAAGACCTTTAATTTTAGTTACTAATGATGATGGTATAACGGCTCCTGGCATGCGAACTTTAATTTCTATAATGAATGAAATTGGTGAAGTGGTAGTAATTGCTCCTGATAGTCCACAAAGTGGTATGGGACACGCAGTTACCATAAATGAAACTTTATATTGCGATGAAATTAAAATTGATGATGGGCCACAACGCGAATATAAATCTTCTGGAACACCTGTAGATTGTGTAAAATTAGGAGTAAGTGAAGTATTAGATAGAAAACCAGATTTATGTGTTTCTGGTATAAATCACGGTTCAAATTCATCTATTAATGTTATTTATTCTGGTACTATGAGTGCTGCAGTAGAAGCAGGTGTAGAAGGCATACCTGCAATTGGTTTTTCTTTGCTTGATTATTCATGGGATGCAAATTTTAAACCTTTAAAAAAATACATTAAACAATTAGCACTAAATGTTTTAGAAAACGGATTGCCTGATGGCGTAGTTTTAAATGTAAACTTTCCTAAGTTAGAGAAATTTAAAGGCATAAAAGTATGTAGGCAGGCTCGTGCAAATTGGGTAGAAGAATTTGATAAACGTATTAATCCTAGTGGAAAAAAATATTATTGGTTAACCGGTAAATTTGTAAATATGGATAAAGGCGAAGATACCGATGAATGGGCTTTGGCAAATGGATATATTTCCTTAGTTCCTGTACAATTTGATTTAACGGCCTACCACGTTATAAATGAACTTAATAACTGGAAATTAAATAACTTTCATACTAATAATAAAAAGTGAAAAAAGAAATTCTAATAGGATTTTTTACAGCACTAATTGCTACTTTTTTTGGATGCTACTTGTTTATCGAGTATTTTTCAAATAAGGGTTTTTATGAAACAATAAGTCTAATTATTCAAGGGAATTTACAAGGGAAAGTATTAGTTTTAGGTGCTATTGCAAATTTCTTTGTGTTTTTTATTTTTTTAAAAAAGAAGCAAATTTATAGGGCTAAAGGTGTTTTATTAGAAACTTTTTTAATTGCCTTTTTAGTGTTATTTTTAACCATAATTGGTAAATAATTTTCCGTATTATGAAGTATTATATTATTGCAGGAGAAGCTTCGGGAGATTTACATGGCTCCAACTTAATGAAGGAAATGTTTAAGAAAGATCCTAATGC
>DGOU01000159.1:0-766 GCA_002390165.1 Lutibacter sp. UBA4458 | reverse complement strand
CCTGACGCTCTAATTCTGATTGATTATCCAGGTTTTAATATGAGAATTGCCGATTTCGCTAAAAAAAATGGTATTAAAGTTTACTATTATATTTCTCCTCAAATTTGGGCTTGGAAAGAAAACAGGATAAAAAAAATAAAACGAGATGTGGATGAAATGTTTGTAATTCTTCCTTTTGAAAAAGATTTTTACGAACTTAAACATAACTACCCAGTTAATTTTGTTGGTCATCCACTTATTGATGCTATTGCTAATAGAACTCAGGTAGATGACAGGTTGTTTAAAAAAGAGCACGGTTTATCTCAAAAACCAATTATTGCTTTATTACCTGGTAGCAGAAAGCAAGAAATAAAAAAAATGCTTTCCATTATGCTTAAAATGGCTCCTAAATTTAAAGACTATCAATTTGTAATTGCAGGAGCGCCAAGTCAAAACTATAATTTTTATAAGCCTTTTTTAAAAAGCAGTAATGTTAAATTTTTAAGTAATAAAACTTACGATTTATTATCTATTTCGTATGCTGCTATTGTTACTTCTGGTACAGCAACTTTAGAAGCTGCATTGTTTAAAGTGCCTGAAATTGTTTGTTATAAAACTAGTTGGATTTCCTACCGTATTGGTAAGCTGTTAGTAAAATTAAAGTTTATTTCTTTAGTGAATTTAATAATGGATAAAGAAGTGGTAACCGAATTAATTCAGGCAGATTTTAATGAAAAAAATTTAGAAAAAGAACTTAAATTAATTTTAGACGATTACGAACGAGCTG
>DGOU01000105.1:16333-28259 GCA_002390165.1 Lutibacter sp. UBA4458 | reverse complement strand
TCTGTTTCATCTAAATAGAAAGAACGAATTTGTTGTTTTACTGGAGTAGTATTCCAATCAAACATTACATCATCTTGAACTTCACCCATGGTAAAAGTTCCTCCTTCAATTAAAACCATTCCTGGAGGCGCTTGTTGCCCTCTGTAATTTTCATTAGAGGTAAAGCCACCAGCAGATTTATCTTTTGAATTCCAACCTGTTAATGATGATTTATTTCGCGATGTTCTGTTATGGCAACTAACAAACATAACTGTGATTAACACAAGCATTATAAGTTTTGAAACTTTAAATAAATTTTTCATATTCATTTTCAGTAATTAGGGTTTTAATGTTTTGCAATTTACATTAAATATATATTTTCGCAAGAAATATTTTCAGTAAAACTATTTAACTAAGTTTTTAACGATTGTTTTTCTTTATTATTATACGTAATGTTGTATTAAATTAAAAATAACCTATAAAATTAAGCGTTACTGCAATAATGAGACTAAGAATTAGACTTTATATTTTATTATGTTTTTTAGTTGTGAATTCCATTTTTGGACAACAAAAGGAACTTAAATCATATCAACTTAACTGGAAAAACAATGTTAGTTTTAAAATTAGTACCACTCAAAAAATTACAACTAGTATAGTTAAGGGTAATTTTATTGATGGAAATTTAGCTCCAACATTCACATCTTCATGGAAAGTTAATAGCAGTTTACAGTTGCGTTCTTATTCCATTAAAAATGTAAAATATCAAACAGTTTCCGTAAACGAATTTGGCAATATTAATGTCAATAAAATATCCAAAAAAATTAATTCTAATTTTCATATTGTAAAAGCTAGAAATAAAACTTTAGCGGTTTTAAATTTAAATCCTTTGATTTATGAGAATTCACAACTAAAAAAAATAACTTCTTTTGATATTGAATACGTTACCTCAACTATAGGAAGAAGAGATTTTACTAAAAGTAGCACTGTTAAAAATTCAGTATTAACTTCTGGTAGTTGGTATAAATTTTCTATTGATACTACAGGTATTTATAAAATTGATAAATCTTTTTTACAAAAACTAGGAATAAACACGTCGGATATAAACCCTAAAAATATTCAAATTTTTGGCAATGGAGGGCAAATGCTTCCTTTTCAAAATAGTGATTTTAGATATGATGGATTACAGGAAAATTCCATTTTTGTGCAAGGGGAGGAAGATAATAGTTTTGATGATTCGGATTATATATTATTTTATGGCAAAGGACCAAACACCTGGAAAAATAATAGGTTTGCTAGTTTGCAAAATTCATATCATCAAAAAAATATTTTTTCCGATAAAGCCTATTATTTTATAACAATAGGAAACAATAGCGGTAAAAGAATTTTATCAGAACCTCAAATTACTTCAGCTGCAAATCAACAAATTACAAATTATGACGATTTCACTTTTTTTGAAAAAGATGAAGTAAATTTATATGCAGCGGGTCAACAATGGTTTGGTGATTCTTTTAATATAGAAAATACACACAGCTATGTTATTCCTTTTGAAAATATAGATAATTCAGAAGATATATTGGTTAGAGTTCGTGCAGTTGCAGAATCGGGTTTAGCGTCTCAATTTCAAATTTCTGTAAATAGCCAACCATTATTTGACATTAATATTCCTGCTAATAGTGGTTTAACAAAAGCTTCTGCAATTGAAAATTCTAAATCGGTAAATGCTTCTGGAAATGCAGTAAATATTATGGTAACCTATAATAATGGAGGTAACCCTTCCGCAAAAGCGTATTTAGATTATATAGAAGTATTAGGTAAAAAAAAGTTATTAGCAACGGGTAAACAATTTGGATTTAGAAATTTTACAGTTTCAAATTCCAATAATACCTTTGAGTATGTTTTAGAAAATTCCAATAATATAAATCAGGTATGGAACGTAACGGATAATATTAATCCAACCGCAATTGAAAACCAATCTACTTCCTCAAATTTTACGTTTAAGGTAAATGGAGGAAGTAATAAAGAGTATGTGGTTTTAGGAGATGATTATTATACGCCAAAAATCACGGAAAATAGTTTAGTAGAAAATCAAAATTTACATAGCTTAACAAATTTAGATTATATTGTAATTGCTCCAGATTTTTTGAAGGATGAAGCGCAAAGGCTCGCAACATATCACGAACAAAACGATAATTTAAAGTCTAAAGTAATTTCCCTTAATCAAATTTATAATGAATTTTCTTCAGGTTCTCCAGATATAACCGCTATTCGCGATTTTGTTAGACATCTATATATAAATTCAACTACCAATCCAATTAAGTACGTTTGTTTATTTGGAGACGCTTCTTATGATTATAAAGACAGAATAGGCGGTAATAATAATATAGTACCAACCTTTGAAGCATACAATAGCTTTAATTTAGCAACTTCTTTTGTTACCGATGATTTTTATGGCATGATGGATGATAATGAAGGGGGAATGCAAAACTATGAAAAACAAGATGTTGCAACAGGAAGAATTCCCGTTTCAGATGCTTTACAAGCTAAGCAAGTTGTAGATAAAATATTAAACTATAATAGTACAACCGCATTTGGTAGCTGGAGAAATCAAATTACCTTAGTTGCGGATGATATTGATGCTAACGGGGAAGAAACTTTAGAAATAAATATGGAAAAATTGGCGGATACCATAGCGTCAAAAAAACCTATTTTTAATTTAAAAAAGATATATGTAGATGCGTACCAACAAGAATCTTCGGCAGGAGGAAATAGATATCCTACCGTTAATACGGCTATTTCTAATCAAGTAGAAAAGGGTACTTTATTAATGGATTATTTTGGGCATGGTGGAGAAGACGGATGGGCAGCCGAACGAATTTTAGAAGTGCCAGATGTTCAAAATTGGAATAATGAAAACACACTAGCCTTATTTGTTACAATAACCTGTGAATTTTCACGATTTGACAATCCTTTACGAAAAACAGCGGGTGAATACGTTTTGTGGAATGCCAAAGGAGGAGCAGCAAGCTTAATTTCAACAACTCGAGAAATTTATATAAGTGTTGGCGAGGCTTTAAATAAATTTTTAATGGAACCACTACTACAATTTAACAATGAAAATTATTCTATCGCTGAAAGCCTAATGATTGCTAAAAATCAGTTTTCTACTAATCAACGATACTTTATTTTTACATTAGGTGACCCAGCAATGCATTTAAACGTTCCGAACCCAGCTGTTAAATTAACTAAAATGAACGATGTTTTATTAACGCAGCAAGTAGATACTATTAAAGCACTTTCGCATATTAAATTTGATGGAGAAGTAACTAATTTATCTGGAACAAGATTAAACAATTTTAATGGGGAATTTGAAGTTACGGTTTTTGATAAACCAGTTTCAAAAACAACCTTAGATAATGACAATAAAAATATTACGATGCAATTTGATGCTATTGAAAGTAAAATTTTTAACGGAAGGTCTAAGGTAGAAAATGGTTTATTTACCTTTGATTTTGTTGCTCCAAAAGATTTAAAAATTGCTTATGGCAAAGGCAAAATAAGTTTATATGCGTTTGGAACTAGTGAGGATAAATCAGGAGCAAATTTTGATATAATTGTAGGCGGCATAAATGAAAACGCTCCAGAAGATAATACAGGGCCAACCATTCAGTTATATATGAATGATTTAAATTTTGTAGATGGAGGAAATACTAATGAATCTCCGTTGTTTATAGCAGTGCTTCAAGATGAAAGCGGAATAAATACTTCTTTAACAGCTGTAGACCATGATATAGTTGCTATATTAGATAATGATAATGCTAATCCAATTGTATTAAATGATTACTATCAAACGGAATTAAATAACTATAAAAAAGGCAAGGTTAGTTACCCATTTAGAAATTTAACGCCTGGTTTGCATACCATTACGTTAAAAGCGTGGGATACGTACAATAATCTTACCGAAACCTCGTTTACCTTTTTTGTAGTAGATGATAGAGATTTAGTTTTAAGTAATGTACTGAATTATCCAAATCCGTTTGTAAATTATACGGAGTTTTGGTTTAATCATAATAAACCAAATGAAGAATTAAATGTTCATATTCAAATTTTTACTATTTCAGGAAAGTTGGTTAAAACTATTAATGAAACGGTACAATCTATTGGAAACTTGTCTAGAAGCATTTCTTGGAATGGTTTAGATGACTTTGGAGCAAAAATTGGAAAAGGAGTGTATGTATATAAATTAAAAGTTAGTTCTTTAAACTCTAACACATCATCACAAAAAACAGAAAAATTAGTAATACTTCAATAATAATTAAGATATTTGTTAAGCAAAATAACCCTTTAAATGAAAAAAATAATTCTATTATTCCTAATAATTTTAGTTACTTATACTAAAAGTAACGCGCAAGATGTTCCTAACCCAATAACAACAGCCGCACCTTTTTTATTAATAGCTCCTGATGCAAGAGCTGGTGGTATGGGTGATATCGGAGTTGCCACTTCGCCAGATTCCTATTCTCAACATTGGAATGCTTCAAAATTTGCATTTATGCCATCACAATTCTCCATTGGTGTAGTTTACACACCTTGGTTAAGACAATTAACAAGTGATGTGTTTTTGGGCGGTTTTTCCTTTGCAAATAGAATAGATGATAGAAGTGCTTGGGCTACAAGTTTAAAATACTTTAATTTAGGTCAAATAGATTTAACAGATATAAATGGAGCTCCTCAAGGTACAGAAAAATTAAATGAATTTTCATTAGATGGTTCTTACGCTTTAAAATTGAGTGAAACCTATTCTATGGGAGTTACTATGAGGTATATTCGTTCCGATTTAGGAATAAAATCTGCAAATTCAACAATAAATCCAGTAAATACTTTTGCTGTAGATATTTCAGGTTATTTTCAATCTAATGAGGCTAATTATGGAAATTTTAACGGTGTTTGGCGTGGAGGTTTTAACGTTTCAAATATAGGTCCAAAAGTATCTTATTCTGATGATGGTCAGGATAATTACATTCCTACAAACCTTAAAATAGGTGGTGGTTTTGATTTTATTTTAGATAATTATAATAAGGTAAGTTTAAATTTAGAACTTAATAAATTACTTGTCCCAACACCAAGCGTTTCTATTAATGATGATGGTAATCCTCCTTACAGACAAGAAGATGTAAGTTTTTTTAGTGGCATGTTTAAATCTTTTGGAGATGCCCCCGGCGGATTTAGCGAAGAGTTAAAAGAATTTACTTGGGCATTAGGAGCGGAATATATGTACGAAGATGCATTTGCTTTAAGGGCAGGATATTTTAATGAAAGCGATTTAAAAGGAGCAAGAAAATATTTTACTTTAGGAGCAGGATTTAAATTTAAGAGTACAAGATTAGATCTTTCTTATTTATTTAATGCATCAGATATTAATAACCCATTAGAAAACACACTTCGTTTCTCTCTATCTTTCGATTTTGGAGAATTATTTGAAGTTAATTAATATTAAATTTTATTAATGAAAAAAATTGAAATAAAAACAGCAATTACTGTTTTTGATTCGTTGGATGAGCTTTTAAAAGAGAATAAAAGTTTAATGAATGAGGCTGTGAAAGCAAGACAAAATGCTTATGCTCCTTACTCTAAATTTAGTGTTGGAGCCGCATTATTACTAGAAAATGGTACAGTTGTTATAGGAAATAATCAAGAAAATGCAGCATATCCTTCTGGTATGTGTGCAGAACGTGTTGCAATTTGGAACGCATCATCTCAATACCCTAACAAAAAAGTAATTAAATTAGCAATTTCTGCTAGTTCATCTTCTCATATTGTAAAAGAACCAGTTGCACCTTGTGGTGCTTGTAGGCAAACCTTATCTGAATATGAAATGAAACAAAAAGAATCTATAGAAGTCTTTTTTATGGGGGAAGAAGGTAAAGTTATTAAAACAGCATCGGTACTAGATTTACTTCCAATAGCTTTTGATAAATCGTTTTTATAAAAAATGAAAAAAGATATTAGAAGTAGAGAAGATATTTACCTTCTGGTTAAATCGTTTTATGTAAAATTGATGCAAGATGACTTAATAGGTCATTTTTTTGAAGATTTTTCTAATTCTGAGCTTTTAGAAGAACACCTACAAACTTTAGTTAATTTTTGGGATAATGTTCTTTTTTACTCCGGTGGGTATCGTAAAAACGCTATGGAGCCTCACCTAAAATTACATCAATCAAAACCTTTCAGATCTGAGTACTTTAGTCGCTGGTTGTCAACATTTAACAGTACGGTTGATGATTTGTTTGAGGGTGAAATGGCACACACCGCAAAGACAAGAGCACTATCGATAGCCACCGTAATGAAAATTAAAATAAGCAACCTAAAGTAGTAATGGATTTCTAACTTTGAAATCAATTTATTTAATATAAAAATGCAATCAAAAATTACAGGTATAGGAAGCTATATTCCTTCCATAGTTAAAAAAAATAAAGACTTTTTAAAGAACAAATTTTTAAACGAAGATGGTACTCCAATAAATCACCCAAATGAGGTGATTATTGAAAAATTTAAAGCTATCACAGGAATTGAAGAAAGGAGATATGCAGATGAAAAATTGACATCTTCAGATTTGGGATTTTTTGCAGCAGAAAAAGCAATAGAAAATTCTGGAATAAATAAAGAAGAATTAGATTATATTATTTTAGCTCATAATTTTGGAGATGTTAAAAGCGCTGCAATTCAAAGTGATATTTTACCAAGTTTAGCATCAAGAGTGAAGCACAGATTAGGAATAAAAAATCCTAATTGTGTAGCATATGACATATTGTTTGGCTGTCCAGGTTGGATTCAAGGAGTTATTCAAGCAGAGGCATACATTAAATCTGGAATGGCTAAAAAATGTTTGGTTATTGGCTCTGAAACTTTATCAAGAGTTTTAGATATGCATGATAGAGATTCTATGATTTATTCCGATGGGGCAGGTGCTTGCGTTGTAGAAGCTACAGAAGAGGATACTATTGGAATATTAAGTACAGCTGCACAAACGGACACATTTGATGAATGCTACTATTTGTTTTTTGGAAACTCTTTTGATAAAACAGAAGGCAAAGATGTTGGATATATAAAAATGTTTGGTAGAAAAATTTATGAATACGCTTTAAATAACGTTCCAAACGCTATGAAAAAGGCTTTAGATAAAAGTGGCGTAGCTATTACTGATGTTAAAAAAGTATTTATTCATCAGGCAAATGAAAAAATGGATGAGGCAATTGTAAAACGTTTTTATAGGCTATATAAAATGCCTATGCCAAAAAATATAATGCCAATGAGTATTCATAAATTAGGAAATAGCTCTGTGGCAACCATTCCAACATTAATTGATTTAGTGCAGAAAGGTTTAGTAAAAGAGCAAGAAATAAATAAAGGGGATGTTGTTCTTTTTGCTTCTGTTGGTGCAGGTATGAATATTAATGCTATAGTTTATAAATATTAAAAAAATATTTTTTTTGTGAATAAAAACACCTCTATTTAGAGGTGTTTTTTTATTAATCCCAAATTTCAAAAACTCATAAATGGTGTGTTTTAAGGAATAAAATGCTTGATTAGATAAATAAATTGTATATTAGTGGTCGTAAAATAGTATCAACCCCTTAAAAACTATTTATTATGATTAAAAAAACTACTTTTTTAGCTATGTTAACATTCGTTATGTTATTTAGCTGTCAAACAAATGATGATTTAAGTTCATTTCAAACAAAAGCTTATAATTTTTCAGTAACTAGTATAGATTTTACAGGCATATCCTCTCGCAATTCTGAAACGGTCTGTTATTCAACTCCCTTAATTGCAGGTCAAAATTATGAAGCAGGAAGAATTGATGTAGAAATTGTAAATGAAGATGGTATCAACTATGTTTATATATCTTATATAACAAATCCAGATTGGGTTATAAAACTTACACATTTATATGCAGGTGATAGAGATGGTATTCCTGAAACTAAAAAAGGAAATCCTAAACCTGGCGTTTTTGAGAAGAAAATGGATTATGAAGCAAATGTAATTTCAGATTTTGAAGTGGAGTACAAAATAGAAGCAGATGCTTTTGAAGCATGTTTTTATATAGCAGCACACGCAGAAGTTATTAAAGTGGATGATAAAGGAAATGAAATACAAAGAGAAACTGCTTGGGGACAAGGAGAAGGATTTGAAGGTAGCAGTTGGGCAATGTATTTTCCTTTTTGTAAATCAGATTGTGGAATTATAGATGATGGATTAAAATAATTTAAAACTTTATAAAAAAAAGCCTCAAAATATTAATTTTGAGGCTTTTCTTTTGACTTGAAGTTAAAGATTTAAATGTATTTAATAAATATTTTAAGTCTAATCATTTTTTAAAACCTCAATAATTGGTCTTCCAGTGCAGCCATTTGGCTCTTCAATATTTAATAGGCTAGATAAAGTGGGAGCGATATTAGTTATTGGATAATAAACATTAGAACTTCCTTTTTTTATACCGTTGCCATAAAATAATAAAGGAACATGAGTGTCATAATTATAACCAGAGCCATGCGTGGTTCCTGTTTTTCCATGGCTAATAACAGCTGGCATTGGAATAAATAAAATATCTCCAGATAATTTTTGATTATATCCATTTTGAATATTTTTCATTAATCCAGAAGTAAAACTTGTTGTTTGTAAAGTATGTGCAGTTACAGATTTATATACTTTATCAAAATTAATAATTTCATCAGAAATAATTTGTGCTACTTTATTGACTTCTAATCCTAACGATTTTATTTTTTCTTTATTTAAAAATATTTGATAGTTAGAAATATTTTCAACTATTTTATTGGATTTAAAATATTTTAAAGTGATGGAATGTACAAAATTCTTAAATGCTTCTGTTTTAAAATAGCCACTTGGAATTTTTAAATCTTCTAAATAAGAAGGGTTTGGAACTGCTGCATGATCTGCAGTTAAAAACAAAGTGTAATTTCCTTCACCAACCTGTTCATCTAAAAAAGTTAATAATCTGGCTATTTCTTTATCTAGTCTAATATATGTATCCTCTAATTCTACTGCGTTTGTTCCAAATTTATGTCCAACATAATCAGTACTTGAATAACTAATAGCTAAAAAATCAGTATAATTACTTTTACCTAAATTTTCTCCAATAATTGCCGCTTCAGCAAAATCTGTGGTAATGGAATTTCCAAATGGAATTGCTTTTAACAAATCGAAATTATTATTGGTTTTTCTTAATTTTTTTAGGTCATATGGGAAAGTATGTCCGTTTCTACCATTAAAAAAACCTTCATATTTACTATTGTCAGGAAGTGATTCTGTATATTTTGAAATACTATCCATAGTATTCCAAGTTTGATTTAAGTAGTTGTTAGCTTTTCCTGAATTATTAAAATTAACCACCCATTGTGGTAAAGTATCTATATAAAAGGAGCTTGTAATAAACTTTCCAACATTATTTCCTTCAAACCAATACGCAGCATTTGCAGTGTGGCCGGCAGGTAACATTGCAGCTCTGTCTTTTAGTGAAATACTAATAGTTTTATTATGCATGTTTTGGGCTAATCTAACTTGGTCTGTAATAGTTGTAGTTAGCATTCTTTGAGTAGATTTGTTGCCTCCTGTTGTTGCTCCAACAGATTTGAAATTGGCATCATCTACACAATAAATAGATTTTTTTTGGTATTTATCGTACCAATTATTTGAAATAATTCCGTGGTTTTTGGGTGTTGTTCCAGTATAAATAGAAGTATGCCCAACAGCTGTATAAGTTGGGATATAGTTAAAATGTGTATTTTTTAAATTGTAACCATCGGTTATAAGTCGTTTAAAACCACCTTTGCCAAATTTATTATAAAATTTTACTAAATAATCGTATCGCATTTGGTCAATAACAATTCCAACAACAAGTTTTGGGTTTTGCTGAGTTATTTCAGTTTTAAAATTGTTTTGTTTTACAGAATTTGCAGTTAAATTTGATTTTATAGAAACGCAATTTGAAAGCAGTAAGCTGACAATAATTAATGAAATTATTTTTTTCATTTTTTAATTAATTAGGTTGAATTTTATAATGTAAAAGTATCGCTTTTTTTAATGCTTCTAGGTTTTTTTTGTTACAAAAACATTTTACCTAGTTTTAATTTAATATTTTAGCCAAAAAGAAATTTTAATGAACTATTTAGAGCATATTGGAAAGTATTTTATTATGCTAAAGCAAGTATTTAAAAAACCACAAAAATGGTCTGTTTTTAAGGATATGCTTTTTAGAGAAGTGGAAGATTTGGGGTTAAAATCATTAGGAATAATAGCCTTTGTTTCTTTTTTTGTTGGGGGAGTTGTAGCTATACAAACTGCTTTAAATGTAGATAGCCCATTTATACCTAAATACCTAATTGGTTTTGCAACCAAAAGAGGTATAATTTTAGAATTTGCACCTACCTTTATGAGTATTATTTTAGCAGGTAAAGTAGGCTCATATATTTCATCTAGTATAGGAACAATGCGAGTTACAGAACAAATTGACGCATTAGATGTTATGGGAATTAATTCGTTAAATTATTTAGTACTTCCTAAAATTATTGCTGCCTTGTTTTTTTACCCGTTAATGGTGCTATTATCTATGTTTTTAGGTATTGTAGGAGGTTATATGGCAGGGGTTTTAACAGGTTTGTTTTTTAGCGATGATTATATTTATGGAATACAGTTAGATTTTAATTCCTATTTAATTAAATATGCGGTTATAAAAACTTTAGTTTTTGCCTTTGTTATTGCAACTATACCATCTTATCATGGTTATTATGTAAAAGGAGGATCGTTAGAAGTTGGTAGAGCAAGTACACAAGCTGTGGTTTGGACCAGCGTTGTCATAATTTTATTAAATTATTTTTTAACACAAATGCTTTTGGGATAAATGATAGAAGTAATAGATTTATATAAAGAATTTGATAAAACACCAGTTTTAAAAGGAATTTCTACAACTTTTGAAAAAGGTAAAACAAGTATGATAATTGGGCAAAGTGGCTCAGGAAAAACTGTTTTTTTAAAATGCTTGCTTGGGTTGCATAAACATGAAAAAGGGACCATTATTTTTGATGGAAGAAATTATGCTGATTTAGATGATAAACAGCATCGTCAGTTACGTCAAGAAATGGGTATGGTTTTTCAAGGAGGCGCTTTGTATGATTCTTTAACTGTAGAAGAAAATGTAATGTTTCCGCTAAAAATGTTTACGAATAAATCTTTTAAGGAAATGTTAGAAAGGGTAAATACAGTTTTAAAACGTGTTAACTTAAAAAATGTAAATACGAAGTTTCCTGCTCAGCTTTCTGGAGGGATGCAAAAACGAGTGGCTATTGCACGGGCAATTGTAATGAATCCAAAATACTTATTTTGTGATGAGCCTAATTCTGGATTAGATCCTAATACAGCAACCCTTATAGATAATTTAATTCAAGAAATTACTAAAGAATATCAAATGATAACCATTATAAATTCACACGATATGAATTCTGTGATGGAAATTGGAGAAAAAATAGTGTTTTTAAAAAATGGTGTAAAAGCTTGGGAAGGGACAAATAAAGAAATCTTTAAAACTGAAAATGAAGCAATTGTAGATTTCGTATATTCTTCTAACTTATTTAAAAAAGTTAGAGAGGTTTATTTAAATGAAACTAAATAGTACATAAGGTTGTTTTTTAAAAAATAACCTTATATATTTGCACCCGCTAAAAAGGAAAAGATGACCTGGTAGCTCAGTTGGTAGAGCACCTCCCTTTTAAGGAGGTGGTCCTGGGTTCGAGCCCCAGCCAGGTCACAATAGCTTCTCAAATTTGAGAAGCTATTATTTTTAAATTAAGGTGAGATACTCAAGTGGCCAACGAGGGCAGACTGTAAATCTGCTGCGCAAGCTTCGAAGGTTCGAATCCTTCTCTCACCACAAAAA
>DGOU01000105.1:0-16172 GCA_002390165.1 Lutibacter sp. UBA4458 | reverse complement strand
CCTTTTATAGATTCATCTCTTGAGGTAATTATTTTTTGATTTTGGGAATATAAATCCGTTAAAGTTTTTATCTCATTTCGCACATCAGAATCATCTTGACCTTGTTGAATAATTAATTGTGTGTTTTCTAATCCATAATTTGGTAACTTAGATTTCCAATTTTCTATTTTTTTATTTGATAATTTAGTACCATATACTACCAATTTAATACTCTTATTGTTATAGTTAATGTTTTCATCAATTTCATCAATAATGCTAATGCCACTTTTTTTAATATCGTTAATTAAGTTTTGTGCGGACTGTTTAAATTGATTTTTATTAAACAGATTTAAAAATAAATAAATACTACCTGCAAAAACTAATAAAGCAACAAAGGATACTATTCTTGCAATTCTTTTTCTTTTAATTGAGTTTATATACTTGAGCATTGGAAACCTCAAATATTTTACAATTACAAAGGTTGCTAAAGCAATAAAAATAGTGTTAATAGTAAATAAAAATAATGCACCACCAAAATAGGCTAAATTCCATGTTGCTAGTCCATAACCAGCTGTGCAAAGCGGAGGCATTAATGCGGTTGCTATAGCAACCCCTGCAACGGTATTAGTTTGTTGACTTCTTCTACTTAAAGCAACAATTAAGGCTAAACCACCTGCTATGGCAATAAAAACATCACGTACATCAGGTGCAGTTCTGGCTAAAATTTCTGGAGTTTCATTTCTAAATATTGGAATTAAAAAAAATAGAAAAGAGGTTCCAATACTTAATCCCATCATAACGCCTAAATTTATTAAAGAGCGTTTTAAGGTGTCAATATCATTAATGCCAATAGATAAGCCAACTCCTAATATTGGACCCATTAGAGGAGATATAAGCATTGCGCCAATAACCACTGCGGTAGAACTAATATTTAGTCCAATAGAAGCAATTAAAATAGAAAATATTAGTACCCAGGCTGTATGACCTTTAATAGAAATATTGTTTTTTATATCTTCAATAGTTCCTTTTTTATCCGTACCATGCCTTATATCTAATAAATTATAGATAAAATCCTTTATTACTGTCCAAACCGTTTTAAATTCTGGGTTTGAATTTAGATTTTTTTCTGGAGTAGGTGTTTCATTTTTTGAGTCCATGCAATGGTTTTTTTATTAAACAAACTCATCACCAAATTCCAATTTTACTTGATTAGTGATTTCTTTAATTTCTTGTTCGTTACTTTTAGGGCAAATAAGTAAAACATCTTCTTTTTCAACTACAATAAAATCATTTAAACCCTGTATTACAACTCTTTTTGTAGATTGAGTGGTTATCATATTATTGTTAGCATCTCTATAAATTACTTGTCCACCAATATTTGCGTTTTGTTGATTATCTTTTGGTAATTTAGTGTATAAAGATCCCCAAGTTCCTAAATCATTCCAGCCAAAATCTACTGGTAAAACAAATACATTAGCTGCTTTTTCCATAATACCAAAATCGATAGAAATATTCTCAGATTTTTGGTAATTATTTTCAATAAATTCTTTTTCGGAAGAAGTATTAAAATGGTTATTTCCTTGATGAAATAAATCAAACATTTCTGGTAAATGTGTTTGAAAAGATTTTATAATACTTTTTACACTCCAAACAAAAATTCCTGCATTCCAAAGATAGTTACCACTTGCAACAAATTTTTTGGCTGTTTCTAAATTGGGTTTTTCTGTAAAATTTTTAACTTTTTTAATTGGTGTTGTAGCTTGGTTAAATTGAATATAACCATATCCTGTATTAGGGGAATCTGGTGAAATACCCAAGGTAAATAAAGCATCATTTTTTTGGCAAAATTCAAAGGCGGTTTCAACATTATTTAAAAATTCTTTTTCATCTTCAATCCAATGATCCGAAGGAGCGATAATCATTACCGCATTAGGATTTTCTTTATATATTTTTAAAGCACTTAACAAAATACAAGGAGCTGTATTCCGCATTGCAGGTTCTAAAACAATTTGTTTAGATTCAATTTTAGGAAGTTGTTTTTGTACTAAATCTGCATAATTTTCATTGGTTGCAATAAAAATATTTTCCGAAGGAATTAAATCTTCAAAACGTTTAAAAGTTTGTTGAATTAACGTATTTCCTTTACCTAGCATATCATGAAACTGTTTAGGTAATTTTTTTGTGCTTATTGGCCAAAAACGAGAGCCAACGCCACCTGCCATTATAACTGCGTAATAATTTTTGTTCATTTTAAATTTTTTATAAAGTAATTTCGGCATTTTGATTGAATAAATATACTTTTTTTGTGGTAATCTCTACACATTCAAACCGAGTTCTTCTTTTTATTCCTTTTTTATAATTTTTATTTTTAAAAGTAAATATGCTTCCTTCTGGTATTTCAAATATAAAATTTTTATCGGAAATTTGGTTGTACTGGTTTAGTGCAAAAGTTAGTTTTACGTCTGAACCTGTGCTTGCTTTTGGATTTATTAAATAATTGGCAAGACTAGGAAGAAGTTGTTTTGGGAAAATTGTAGGTTGTAAAAATGGCAACATTAAATGTTGAAAATTTAATTTCCATTCTTTTCCATGAGGTTTAACAATTTTATATTGCTGATGGGTTACAAAATGTGCAATTTCGTGAATAAGTGTGAGTAAAAATTGATATTTATTTAAACTGTTATTAATGGTTATTTGCATAAAACCATTTTTATTTTTTCTAAAATCGCCATGTTTAGTTGTCCGATTATTTACAATTTTTATAGTAATCGGATTTTTTTTAAGGATTTCTTCAACTAACGAAATGGAATTTTCTGGAATGTAATTTTGTAAATTCTCCATCATTAATTAGGGGGTTGTTGAAGAAACTTGTAATATTTTTCCGTTGTAATATTTATTTCCGGTTAAGGCAAAATTATAAATATATTTAGCCATTTCAATTGCGGAAATGGATGCTTTATATCCAGGGAAAGCTTCTTCTAACATTTCTGTTTGTACAGCTCCAAGAGCTAAAGCATTAAATGAGATTTGTTTTTCTTTATATTCTTCTGCTAATAATTCGGTAAGCGTTAAAACTGCTCCTTTAGAGGAGCTATATGCAGCTAAGCCAGAAAATTTAACACTTCCTTGAATGCCTCCAATACTGCTAATAGTAACAACGTGACTTCCTTTTTTTAGAAATGGAATTAGTTGCCTAGTTAACTCAGCAACAGCAAAAACATTTACTTTATATACTTCTAAAAAATCGTTAGAGTTTAATTTTTCAAAAGGTTTGTTAATTAGTTTTCCAGCATTATGGATTAAAATATCAACTGTTTTCCATTTAGCTGAAATAAATTGGCTAATTTTATTTAGGTCTTTTTCGTCTCCTAAATCAACAGACAAGGTTGTAATATTTTTTAAGGAAAGGCTATTTAGGGTTTTGGTATTACGAGAAATAGCTAATACATTATAATTGTTTTTAGCAAAAAGTTGTGCTAGTTCAAAGCCAATTCCTCGGCTGGTTCCTGTAATTATTACATTTTTCATTTTTCTAATTGAAATTTGTGTGTTGATAAGCTCCAATATCAGCAGGTGTGGAGCGGAGTATTCCTAAAATATCATAAGGTATTAATTGACTTGCAGACTCCTCTGCTTTTTGAATTCCATCGGAATTTTCTCCAATAATTAGTTCGTTATTATTGGCATCTTTAAAATCGGTAGTGCCATTTAAAATGTTATTGCTGTAATAATTGGTATCTTCAAAATTATATTCGGCAATAGCTGCATAAATATCACTAAAATCGTTAAAACGTAATAAATTATTTTTAAAGGCATAATTGAAATTAGCTCCTTCAACTTTGTCTAAAATAAATTCAATATTATTATTACCATCAATAATACAATTAGTGAAATTAGCAGCTTGCAAATTTCTAGGCTCAACTACTTCAGCTCCGTCTTTAATATAAGTATAATAATTATTGATTAAAACACTTGGAAATTGACGGAAATTTTGACTCCAAAAATTGACAAAAGTAGATTGAACAAAATTATATGTACCGCCAACGGTACAAGCTAATGACGATTGTCCGCTGTTATTTATCACCAAATTTTCGCCATAAATATTAGTTTCTCTACCTATAATTCCAAAATTAGTATTATTATAAATTTGAGTGTTTTTAATGGTTAGTGTTGGATTGCTATTTCCTATAGAATCAATTATAATACCTGCAGAAGCATTTTTAATAATAGCATTATTTATTACATTGTTTTTACTCCCTGCTCGTAGCCAAATGGTTCCCCATTGCCCAGGAATATCGCTGAATTTTGACTCTAATCTATCGCCTTCAATTTTAATAGGGTTATTAGTTTCACCATTCATAATTAAAGTAGCATTTTTATCAATTATTAACCCAGAATTGGCATGAAAATAAATATTTGCACCAGCATTAATAGTAAGTGTTTTTCCATTTGGTACACCACAATACCCATAAATTACATAAGGTTTTTCATTAGTAAAAGTAGTGTTTTGATTTAAATAAAATCCGTTGACTTTAATCTCGTTACCTTCAGCATCTAATCCAATTTTAATAGTTTCTATAAGTCCATTTAGGTCTTTTGAAGGATATAAAAAATTTGCGTCTTGCACTAAGGTAATTAGTTTAACATCTTGCAATTTATCGCCACTATCAAAAACAATAGAATCGGTATAAATGGGATTAGTAACTTGATTAAAATCTATAGTAGTTTCCACAAAAACATACATGCTATCTTTGGCTAAAATTTCTACATTTTGAAATTGTTTGCCTGGAATTCCATCTACATTTATTCGATATAAAGAGTTTTCTCCTCTTCCTAATTTTATGCTGGGAATTGAAATTGCGTGGTTACTTTTATTATATACTTTTAAATTATAGGTGCTAGAACCAATGTTGGTAAAAACGGTATCTAAATAAATGGTATCTTTTGAAAAAGTAAGATTACCGCTACTTAATTGTGCAGAGAAATCTTTTCGACAAGAAGCAAAAGCAAGTATACTAATTATTGCAACAATTAAAATTTTACGCATTGGTAATGTTTTTTATAAAAGTATAAATATTTAGCAATAATTTATTTTTTTATTAATTTAATTTCGTACAATTTACTCCAAAGTTTTCCAGTAACAAAAAGTCGGTCGTGTTCTTTATCGTAAGCAATGCCATTTAAAACTTCATCTACATCATCTATATGCTGTTCGTGTTCAATTCTAGTTTTTAAACTATTTAAATTTGCAACACCATCTACTTTACCAGAATTTGGATCAATAATAATTAAAGAGTTTAGTTGCCATCTATTTGCATAAATTTTTCCATTTATATATTCTAATTCATTTAACTCTTCTACTTTTTGCTTATTTGTATAAGCTTCAATATAACTTTTTTCGGCAAGGGTTTCTGGATTTAAAAACCAAATTCGTTCTGTGCCATCTGATTTTATAAGTTGTTTTCCATTATGTGTTAATCCCCATCCTTCTCTGCTTTTGGTATATTTAAATTCTTTTTCTCTTTTAAAAGTCTTTAAATCATACACAAATCCTACACCACTTTGCCAAGTTAACTGATAAATTTTATTATTAAATAAGGTTATCCCTTCTCCAAAATATTTAGCTTCTAAATCTACTTGTTGTAATACCTTACCCGTTTTTATTTCTACTTTTCTAATTGAGGAAGTTCCTTTTCTACCTGTACTTTCATATAAATAACCATTATGGTATTCTAAGCCTTGCGTGTAAGCTTTTGGGTCGTGAGGAAAGGTGTTTATTATTTTGTAAGTGTATATTTCCGGAGCGCTGTCCGCCATAAAATAAACAGGTTTTATTACTTTTTTAGATTTGTTTTCGTAAAAAACTAAGGCAGTAATAATATGTTTTCCTAATTTATATTTTGAAATAGATGTGGATAAACTTAAGTTTTCAGTTTTTAATTTTTTAGAATCTATAAAAAAATGAACCGAATCTATTTTATTATTATTTTTTTCAGTTAACGAAATAGTTAAATTTTGATTAGATGGAATTTTTTTAGGAGTTTTTAAAACAAATTTATATTCACTTTTACAAGAAATTAGTAAAGCGAAGATAAATAAACTGAAAAATGACTTGTTTATCATAATAACTACGTAAGTTTTTTTAAATTTGTGTAAATAAAATAAATTATTTGTTTGAAGTTTCAAAAATATAGTTAAATTTGCAGTCTCAAAAATAAAAATACAATTAAAACGAGTTTACGATGAAAAAAGGGATACATCCAAAAAATTATAGAGTTGTAGCATTTAAAGATATGTCTAATGAAGATGTTTTTTTAACTCGTTCTACAGTTAATACTAAAGAAACTATTGATGTTGATGGCGTTGAGTATCCTTTAGTAAAATTAGAGATTTCAAGAACTTCACATCCTTTCTATACAGGAAAATCTAAATTAATAGATACTGCAGGACGTATTGACAAGTTCAAAACTAAATATGCTAAATTTAAAAAGTAGTTTTTAGTTTATAAAAAATTTAAAAATCCTCAACATTGTTGAGGATTTTTTTTGTTATTTATTCTTATTTTTTTAAAAGATAATTTTGTATCTTATTGATATGTAATAATTTAGTATATTGCATTAAAAAGAATATGCCTATTTATATGGACAGACATGACGTGTCAGAAGAAGTTACGGCAGAACATGTTGCACAATTACATCAAGAGGATTTAAAAATTGAACATAAATTTAATTGTAAAGGTTTAACTTATTGGTTTGACGGAAATCGTAAAACGGCTTTTTGTTTAGTGGAAGCTCCAAACAAAGAAGCTATTCAAAAAATGCACAATGAAGCACATGGAGAATTCCCACATAAGATTATTGAAGTAGATGAAAATTTAGTAGAATCTTTTTTAGGAAGAATAGAAGATCCTAAAAATAAATCAAACAATACAATTAATATTATTGATGATCCCGCTTTTAGAATTATTATGGTTATTGAGTCTAATAATTATTTAAACAGATTAGAGGCTAATCAATTTGGGCTATTTGCTCAAAAATTTCATAATAGTGTTTCAAAATCAATAAAGAAGTTTAAAGGTAATATTGTAAAAAGTGATAATAATAATTACCTAGTTTCTTTTAAATCCGTTAGCAATGCAGTTGCTTGTTCTTTAAAAATTTTATACAATATTAAATATACAACGCCAAAATTTGATTTAGCATATCGAAGAGTAAATATAGCATTGAGCTCTGGAATTCCTGTAACGGATAATGAAAATATTTTTGAAGAAGCCATAGTTTTAGCTACTAGAATGTGTGAAGTGGTTAAAAATAAGTTGGTAATTACCAATGAAGTAAAAGAATTGTACCAAAATGAGAATAGAAATGAAATTATAGATTCTAAATTAATAAAAGTATTGAATTTTAAGGAAGAAAAATTTCTAACACTATTAATGGAGTCTATTAAAAAAAATTGGTACAAACCAGATTTTAAAGTGGTAAACTTAAGCAAACAATTAGGGAATAGTAAATCTCAATTATATAGAAAATTAAAAAGTTTAACAGGAAAATCTCCTAATAATTTTATAAGAGAATTCAGGTTGCTTAAAGCATTAAATTTATTATATAACCAACATGGTAACATTTCTGAAATTGCCTATGATTGTGGATTTAATAGCCCAACCTATTTTACAAGAGTATTTAAAAAAAGATTTAGAATTCTACCTACTTCTTTTATTAAAAATTCTGTGAAATAGCAATTTGTTCCTGATTTTTCCGTGAACTAATTGTTTCAGTATTTGAGTTAATACTGACATAACCCCTTAATTTTTAGGCTAATTTTAGTACATCTAAAATAATTTAGACGCAATTCACTATGGAAACAAAAACAAATTTAAAAAAAAAGAAAACCATAAAAGTTGCAGCTGCACAATTATCACCTGTGTTTTTGAATAAAACAGCAACAATAAAAAAAGCTTTAGATGCAATTTTAGAAGCTGGAAAAAATGGTTCAAAACTTATCGTATTTCCAGAAGCATTTCTTTCAGGTTATCCAGACTGGGTTTGGTCAATTCCTGCAAATAAAACAGAACAATTAAATAATTTATATGTAAAATTAGTTGAAAGTTCAGTTTCGATACCTGATGATACAACAGAACAACTTTGCAAAGCTGCAAAAAATGCAAAAATTAATGTGGTTATGGGTCTTAATGAAACTAATTCGGAAACAAGCAATGCAAGTCTGTATAACACTATTTTATATATTGGCGAAACTGGTAAAATACTTGGTAAGCATAGAAAATTAGTGCCAACAAACTGTGAACGATTAATTTGGGCGCAAGGAAATGGGAATACTTTGGAAGCTTACGAAACTTCAATTGGTAAAATAGGTGGACTTATTTGTTGGGAAAATTTTATGCCTTTGGCTAGAAATGCTATTTATGAATCCGGTACTCAAATTTATGTTGCTCCAACTTGGGATAAAGGCGCTAACTGGTTAGGAACCGTTCAACATATAGCAAGAGAAGGAGGGGTTTTTTTAATAAGTTGCTGTATGCCACTTCATATAAATGATTTACCAGAAGAATTAAAAAAAATATATGTAAAAGGTAAAGAATGGATTAGTACAGGAAATAGCTGTATTGTAAATCCGAATGGAAAAATAATTGCTGGCCCTTTAGATTCAAAAGAAGGAATAATCTATGCAGATATAAACTTGCAAGAAATAATTGCTGCAAAACGTAAATTTGATGCAGTTGGACATTATTCTAGGCCTGAAGTTTTTAATTTTAGTGTAAATGTAACCTAGCATATAAATCAAGAACTTCAGTTTATCCATAAAAAATAAATCCCATATTGAATGATTTGTGTGGTTTTTTGAATTAAAAGTGCATATCATTTATTTCAAATTTAGAGATATTGCAACTACTAATTTTAAAAAAAACAAAATCATGGAAAAATCATTATTTCAACGACTTGGAGGCAGAGAAGGAATTTCTAAAATTGTTGAAGATACCTTAGAGGCACACTTTAATAATTCAACTGTAAGTGCAAGGTTTCTACCTTTAAAGGAGAAACCAGAATATTTAGAAATTATAAAACAACATACTATAGATTTTTTTAGCGCTGGTAGTGGAGGACAAGTAACCTATAAAGGAAGAGATATGGTGTCAGCCCATAAAGGAATGAACATTAGCCCAACAGAATACATGAATGTTATTGATGATATTTTTATTGCTTTAGATAATAATGGAATAGACGAAACTTCTAAAAATGAGGTATTAATAATTCTTTGGTCTTTAAAAGGTATGATTATTTCAAAATAAATAGGAACTAATTAAAATCAAAAAACATGAAAAATCTTGTAAAAAATTTGAGTTCTTCTAGTATTGAAGAATTTGTTTCACAACTTAGAGGAAACCTTGTAATGCCATCAGATGCTATGTACAATGAAACTAGGAAAGTTTATAACGGAATGATAAATAAACATCCGGGAATGTTTGTAATGTGTGTAGATGTTGCTGATGTAATTGCTGCTGTAAATTTTGGTAGAGAACATAATTTGTTAGTTGCAGTTAGAGGAGGTGGACATAATGGAGGAGGTTTAGGATTATGTGATGATGGATTGGTTATTGATTTGTCAGGAATTAAGTTTGTACGCGTAGATACTTCAAATAATACGGTTAGAGTAGGTGGTGGAAATCTTTGGGGAGAAGTGGATCACGCAACACATCCTTTTGGCTTGGCAGTTCCTGCTGGAATTATTTCAACTACTGGTGTTGGAGGATTAACTCTTGGTGGCGGTGTAGGACATCTATCTCGTAAATATGGTTTAACTATTGATAATTTATTAGAGGCAGATATGGTGTTAGCAGATGGCAGTTTTGTAACCGTAAATGCCTCACAAAACACCGATTTGTTTTGGGCTATTCGTGGTGGAGGTGGAAATTTTGGAATTGTAACTTCATTTAAATTTCAGGCGCATCATGTAAAAACAGTTTTTGGAGGTCCAACATTATGGCCAATTGAAAAAGTAGAAGAAATTATGGAATGGTATCATGAGTTCATACATAATTCTCCAGATGAGTTGAATGGTTTTATAGCAACTATGGTAATTCCTGGGCCACCATTTCCAGAACATTTACATAAAAAGCAATTCTGTGCAATAATTTGGTGTTATTCAGGAAATATGGATAAAGCAGAAGATATTTTTAAACCTATTCTAGCAAAGAATCCTTTGTTTCAACATGTGGGGGAAATGCCTTATCCTGCTATTCAATCATTGTTTGATGGATTATTACCACATGGATTTCAATGGTATTGGCGAGCAGATTTTTTTAATGAAATTGGAGCAGAATTAAGAAAGCAACACTTAAAATTTGGTTCTAGCATTCCATCATTATTATCTCAAATGCATATGTATCCAATTAGTGGCGCTGCAAGTAGAGTTGGAGCAGAAGAAACACCTTGGGCTTATCGTGATGCAAAATATGCAGGCGTAATTTGTGGTGTGGATCCAGACCCAAAAAATGCGGATAAAATTACTAAATGGTGTAAAAGTTATTGGGAGGCATTGCACCCTTACTCTGCAGGAGGAGCTTATTCAAATTTTATGATGGATGAAGGACAAGAACGAGTAAAAGCTAGTTATAAACACAATTATAATCGTTTAGCTAAAATTAAAAGTAAACATGATCCAACCAACTTTTTTAGTGTAAATCAGAATATAAAACCTTCAAATTAAAATTTTACATTTTTTTTACAATTAAAAACCCAATGCTATCAACATTGGGTTTTTAATTTATAATATAGAAATTAGGTTAAGCTAACATAGTAACCGGATTTTCAATAAATTGTTTTAAGGTTTGTAAAAATAAAGATCCTGTAGCTCCATCAACCGTTCTGTGATCGCAGGCTAAAGTAACTTTCATAGTATTTCCAACTACAATTTCGCCATTTTTAACCACAGGTTTTTGAACTATTGCACCAACAGATAAAATAGCAGAATTAGGTTGATTTATAATAGAGGTAAATTCGTTAATTCCAAACATTCCTAGGTTAGAAACTGTAAAAGTACTTCCATCCATTTCATCAGGAGTTAATTTTTTAGATTTAGCTCTAACAGCCATATCTTTAACTTCCGCACCAATTTGAGTCATACTTTTTTGATCCGTAAAAGGAATAACCGGCACTACTAATCCATCTTCAACAGCAACCGCAACACCAATATTTATATGATGATTAATTCGAGTTCTATCCTCAAACCATTGTGAATTAACTTTTGGATGTTTACGCAAAGCCATAGCGCTTGCTTTAACTACCATATCATTAAAGGACACTTTAGTATCAGGCAATTCATTAATTGCTTTTCTAGAAGCAATAGCATTATCCATATCAATTTCTAGCATTAAATAATAATGTGGCGCTGTAAATTTAGATTCAGCTAATCGTCTAGCAATGGTTTTACGCATTTGAGAATTGCTAGTTTCTTCAAAACTTTCTTTTCCACTAGCAATAGGTTGAATTACAGTAGGACTTGCAGTTGTGGCGGTTGGAACATAATTTTCAACATCACTTTTAACAACGCGTCCATTTTCTCCAGTACCTTTTACATTTGCTAAATTAATTCCTTTTTCTGAGGCTATTTTTTTAGCTAAAGGAGAAGCAATTATTCTTTCGTTTGAAGTAGTTGTTTTTTGCACCTCTACTGTTGGTTGAGGTGTTACTGCAACTTCAACATTTTCTTTTACAGGTTCTACAGGAGTTTTTTCTTCTTGTTTTGCTCCCTCAGCAGGTTTGTGAGATTGATTAAAATCTTTTATAATAGCTTCAATATTTTCACCTTCCTCGCCAATAATAGCTAATAAGGAATCTACAGGCGCACTTTCGCCATCTTTTAAACCAATATACAATAAAGTTCCTTCGTCAAAAGATTCAAACTCCATTGTAGCTTTGTCCGTTTCAATTTCAGCTAATATATCTCCTTCAGATATTTTATCTCCTACTTTTTTTAGCCACTGAGCAACAACTCCTTCGGTCATAGTGTCGCTTAAGCGCGGCATTGTAATAATTTCTGCCATTTTATTTATGTTTTAAAAACGGATAATCTTCTTGTTCGTAAACAACATCATACATGAGTTGTTTGTCCGGAAATGGGGATTCTTCTGCAAATTTTTGACAAGCTGCAATTTCAGTTTTAACTTCAGTATCCCATGCTTTAATTTGTTTTTCTGAAGCGTATTTTTTTGCTTTAATTACATCTAAAACTTGAGTTATTGGGTCAATTTTTCGGTATTCATTAACCTCTTCTTTTGTTCTGTATTTTTGAGCATCACTCATAGAATGACCACGATATCTATACGTTTTCATTTCTAATAAAGTTGGGCCTTCTCCTTTACGTGCTCTTTCAATAGCTTCATCCATTGCTTCCGCAACTTTTACAGGATTCATTCCATCTACTGGTCCACAAGGCATTTCATAAGCTAAACCTAATTTCCACATTTCTTCAACATTTGTTGCTCTATGCACAGATGTTCCCATGGCATAACCATTATTTTCAATAATAAAAACTACAGGTAATTTCCAAGTCATAGCCATATTAAGAGTTTCGTGTAATGATCCTTGTCTAGCAGCACCATCACCAAAGTAAGTAAGGGTTACGCCATCTCTTTCAAAATATTTATCTGCAAAAGCTAAACCAGCACCTAAAGGAATTTGACCGCCAACAATACCGTGTCCTCCATAAAAATTATGTTCAGGCGAAAAAATATGCATAGAACCACCTAAACCATGTGATGTACCTGTCTCTTTACCAAGTAACTCAGCCATCACTCTTTTAGGATCAACGCCTAAACCAATAGGTTGTACGTGATTTCTGTAAGCGGTTATTATTTTGTCATTTTCATTCATTGCATGTAATGCGCCAGCTAAAACAGCTTCTTGTCCGTTATATAAATGTAAAAAACCTCTAATTTTTTGTTGAATATAAAGGGCTGCAAGTTTATCTTCAAACTTCCTCCAAAATAGCATGTCTTTATACCATTTTATATAAGTTTGTTTCGTTATTTTTTTCATGGAACTCTAAATTTTTGATTTTTCGTTTAACTGCAAAAGTAATCTTTTGTTTAATACCATAAAATAATGTGTTCTATTTTTTACGATAATGTTTTCGTGGATAGGTAAATAAATAAGGGTTAAAATTTTATTTATTATATTTAAATATTTGAAATTTAACTGTTTATATTGAATGATATTTGATTTTTGACTGTTTTTTAACCAATTATTGTTAAAAATTATCCATTTATATAATTTTTACCTCAAACAATAAAATAATCTATTAAGGATGTAATTAAATGGTTATGTTTGTATAAGAATGTTCCTGTCCTGTCCCCACAGATTAGTAATTTTCTTGTATAATTTATACGGTGCTAAATCCTCTTAGTACTTTATCGTTTTAGTGCCCCACATATATTTGGATAGTCCCCTCCAACAAGTATAGTTTTAAAAAGTTTAGTCTTAAAAATTTTAATTCTTAGCAAATGTTTTGTTTGCTTGAGTTATTACAATTATATACAAAATATATACAATTATGAAAACGTCTCTCTATTTTAAAAAATCATCTTTTGTTTTTACTATTATTATAGTTTTGATGAGTTTATTTTCTTCTGAAATTATTTATTCTCAAAGTTCTAATTGTAACGCAAAACTAGAAGTAATAAATAATCAATTTAATAAAAAGGCAGGTGAGTCAGGGGTTTCATATAGGTTAAAACTTACTAACATAGGCTTTGATTCTTCTAATTATAAAATTGAATTGATAAATGCTAATAGTTCAACAAAGGGGCAATTATCATTTAAAAATAACCGAATAAATATTAATGGTGATTTTTATAATGTTTCATTAAAAAGAATGAAATCATTACATAATAGTTCTACCGATAAAAATATCAAGGATAACGATGACGAAAATGAAATTGGTATTTTTTTGAAAGGAAAAGAATCAAAAATTTTTATTATTAAAATGAAAACACCAGTTGGTGCAAAAATAGGATCTATAAATACCTCTGAAGTTAAAGTAACTTCAGATAAATGTAGAAATAATATAATTAGTGTTGTTTTAAATACTGAAATAATTGATGGCGAATAGCTAGCCATTATATAATAAACACAGGTTTTAACCCTTAACTATTTATTATGAGAAGAAAATTACTTACCCAAAATAATATAATTAAAAACATAAGAAGTATTGCTTTTATGTTTTTGATTTTTATAAATTCCTTTCAACTTTTTAGTCAGCAAACTGTTGATGAAAATGTTACTGTAAATAAAACCATAACCAATAATACTACTGGTTGTAACTTATTTGATGTTGAACTTTCTATAACAGGTAATGCACCTAACAGACCAATTGAAGTTGTATTAGTTATTGACACTTCAGGTAGTATGGATGATAATATTCCAAACGACAACAAGAATTCTTTACAACATGCCCAAGATGCGGCAAATGAGTTTATTGATAATATTTTTAATGCTACAAATAATCCAACAGGAAATAATAAAGTAGCAATTGTTGATTATAATACGAATGCAACTTTGAGTACGGGGTTAATTTCCAACGGTACTACACTTCATAATATTATAGATAATTTGTCAGCAGAAGGTTATACCAATATTTCACAAGGTATTGATTTAGCAAAAAATGAATTGAATAATAATGGTACACACGATTGTACAACTATTCGTACCATAATTGTTTTAACAGATGGTGTTGCAAATAGGCATACAGATGATTCAGGTACACATAGTTGTACTACGTGGCCAACTTCCCATACCGATTGTACTAATGCAGCTATGGCTTCAGGTGCTGCAGCACAGGTTTTTAATTCAGGAGGAGTGGATTACGAAACTAATGTATATACAATTGGCATGTTTGGTGGAATTACAGGTCATGATGATAACAATCAAGTTATTCAAATTGCTAGAGAAACTATGCAAGGCGCTCAAAATAAAGGGTATTTTGAAACATTTAATGCCGCAGATTTATCAGGGATTTACAACCAAATTTTAGGGCAATTAGCTTGGTCTGCAAAACGGATATCTCCAGATCAAGCATTGGTCTCTGATATACTAGGTTCTGGTTTTACTTTAGTTTCAGGGTCATTAAACCCATCTAAAGGTACTGCTAGTGAAATTTCTAGCGGAGTTATCGGCTGGTTTATGGAATTGATAAATTCTGAAACAGTAACTTTAAAATATACCGTAGAAGCAGATTCAAATTCTTGTGGCCAATCTGCCACAAGTACTTCTGCTATTCATTATGAAGATGCATTTTGTAATATTAGGGATGTTGAATTTGATAATCCAATATTTTGTGTTCCTTGCCCGTCAGTTACTTCAAATTTAACACAAACAGATTGTTCAAGTGTTATATCTTATTCTGGTTCTGTAAACAATGATACATCTTGTACAAGTACGCCAACCTATTCCTATTTATGGGAATTTTATGTGGATGGAACTTTAGATAATAGTTTAACTTCTACATCTTTAAATGGAAGCATTGATTTAGGAACTATTTCTTCAAACAAACAAGTTAAAGGAGTTTTAAAAGTTTCTTCTGAAACTTCAAATGGTTGTTTTTCTTTTGATGACAAGGCAATAACCAAAGAAATTACAGTTCATCCTGAGCCAAATTTAATAATAACAAATCCAGTAGCAGTTTGTTCACCAAATACGGTAGATATAACAGCTTCTAATGTTACTCAAGGAAGTGACTCAGGGACTTTTGCATATTTTACAGATGCCACATTAACTACAACATTGGCTAATCCAAATGAAGTTTCTACGTCAGGAACCTATTATATTGAGCTAACTAATGATAATGGGTGTGAAATTTCAAAACCAGTTTCTGTAATTGTAAACCAGACACCAAATGGTACAGATTCTACCGATACAATATGTAGTGGAAGTTCTCTTTCCCATAACTTAGATAATGATGTTGATTTAGAATCGAGTTATAGTTGGATTGCAGCAGATAACACCAATGTTAGTGGCGAAACATTAACAGCAAGTTCTTCAAATTTAATTTCAGATACATTAATTAATAAAAGTGGTAGTCAACAAACGGTTACCTATACTATAACACCAACAGCAACTGGCGCAGGTACTTGTGAAGGAGATTCTTTCACTTATACCGTTACTATAAATCCAGAACCAGTA
>DGOU01000165.1:2627-4350 GCA_002390165.1 Lutibacter sp. UBA4458 | reverse complement strand
ATAAAAAAAGAGAATCATTTTACAATGATTCTCTTTAAAAATAAATAAGATTTAATTTCTACTATAAATCGATAGTTCCTCTATAATGAAAAACCAATTCTTTAGTTCCTTCTGAAACCCAAGTTCCCGCAGCAAAATCCCAGTTACCATAGTCTAAAGTGAATTTAGAAATTGTAATATCATAAATATTTCCCGTTGATGGTTCATCTTTAATCAACTCTATTTCAAGAACTGATCCAGACGCACCATTGGTTGTCCAATCATAACCAAAACCACCATCCCAGTTGTGTGTTAATGTTAAATTATAAGTTCCAACATCTCCAGAATCACTATAAGTATAAGTTCCTTCTAAAGGGTTAGTTCCTGAAATAGGTGTGATTTTAAATAAATCAGATAAAGCTGTTTTATTAACGGGCTCTACAAATCTAATATGATCAACAGTACCATGATTTGGATTACCATCTACCCAAAATGGAGTTGCTGTAATTGCAGAAGTTGCTCCGTCAATACTATACTCATTTGGATCCACTTTCGGATCATCGTCATCATCTGAACAGCTTACTAATACAACTGAAGCTACAAATAAAAATAAAATTGTTTTTAAATAGTTTTTCATTTTTGTTAAATTTAATGTTAATATATAATAATTTTAGATTGTTCTATTTTTGGCAAATCTATAAAAGATATTCAGGCCTTACTAATTAGGGGCTAAAGTATAACAAATATTTATACTTTTTATTGTTTTTCAATAAATTTTTTCTGTTTTTCGATATTATAATTTTTTTATTTCAAATGATGGATATCCTTGTTCTCCAACTGAATTATAAAAACTTGTAAAACGAAGTTTGTAATAATTACCATCAGTATGTTTAAAAATATATTTTTTATCAGCATCCATTTCATACAGAGGATTATCAATTGCTGGTATTTTTTTCCAGGTTGAGCCAATTACTCCTTTCCAGTTGGTATATGCTAAACCTTGCGCAAAAGCCAAATCAATATCCTCATAAATAACATTTTCATCATCAATGGCAGATACAGTTAAACCAGATTCATTATTAATCATAACTCCTGTTAAAGTATAAACTGCAAATTCACCAGGTGTTAGCGTTTCAAACCAACCTAAATATGGACTTAAAAAGAAATCCCAATCTCCAGTATTTGGTTGAAAAGAAACCTCATCATCTGAATCAAAAGAAAATGATGTAATATTTACTGAACTATCTTTTGTTAACGAATTCTCAACACCGTTATTATCATTAATTGGTCCGTATTTAAAAGTAACAGAATTCGATGTTTTTGATACAAACTGTATCTTATAATACCTGTTTTGTGAAAGAACTCCTGATCCTCGATTTAGGATATAAACATTTTGATCTTCCCAGCTTTTTAATGCAACAGAATCCTTTATATTAGAATATCCCGGATCGTTAAATTTCCACTTATGTGAATTTAATAAGTCATTTAAAGTATTTTCGTCAACTGCGGTAAAATCTTTAGTTTCTGTATTGATTGTTTTTGCTGCTGAAGTATAATTAATCAAAACCTGGCCACCAGCAAGATCAGATTGTAAGGCTAGATCCCAGCCTCCTTTAACACTATTATCTACTTCGTGCGTAATATTTTCACGAATCTTAAAAAAAGTTGAGTTCTTAGCAATATCATAATTACTAGTTACAACATCAAAATCTTGTACGGGAGGAACATCATCAAAACAAGATGT
>DGOU01000165.1:0-2593 GCA_002390165.1 Lutibacter sp. UBA4458 | reverse complement strand
TTTTGCAAAAAATGTTCTACCATAATTAATTGGGCGATATGAATCAGGGCGATCTCTAAAGCCATATGTTTTAGAAGTATAGTTATCAAATAAATTCTTACCTCCAACTACAAGGTTTATTCTATTCTTATAGAATTGCTTGCTAAAAGTAACTTCCAGATCACTATAAGACTCTGTATAAAAATTATAAAACTCACCATTATCAAAACCTAATCCAGGAGTTTTTCCATATAATTTGTAATTAGCCTGTGAAATTAAACCCCATTTTTTATAATTGTATTTGGCATTAAAAGTGATATTATCATAATAATCAGCATCTGTCCATTCACCATCACTGTTTTTTCTTAAATTACCTGTTATATTGTATCCTGCTGATAAAGTTAAACCATTATTATGTTGAAACGCAACATTAAAGTTCCCTCCTAATGTTCTTCTATTCGCAATGTTTTGATAGGTTGCAGAATTGGTACTTGGGTCAGTAACAACTAATACAATCACATCTTTTCCATCATTAAAAAACACTGATGGTTCAATTTTTATAGCATATGTCTCTCTTCTAAATTTATAACCCAATGAAGCATTATAACTATTTGTAGTTTCGGCATCTAAATCAGGGTTACCGGTTAAATTATGGTTAATATCCTGAAAACTTAAATACAACTCTTTTAAAGTTGGCGCTCTAAATCCTTTGGCATACGAAACTCTAAAATTTAAATCTTCTATTGGTTTCCATTGTACATTAATAGATGGTACAATTGGTGCGTCAAAGACTGTATTATAAATATATCTTAAACCTGGTTGAAAAGACAGGTTTTCTAAAATTTGCCATTGTGCACTGATAAAGGCAGCATAATCGGTAATATCTTCTTTCCCTGTTCCAACACGCTCTCCTGTCCCAATTTCATGATTTATATCCCATCCAAATTGATAAGATATTTTCGCATCTTCTTTAGCATGTGTAAAGTTTCCTCTGGTCATATAATTATCAAATCTTGTCGAAGTTTTATCCTTAACATCATCTTGAATTAACGTCTCTACGTCTCTGTTGAAATAAGTGAAAGCACCAATCACATCGTAAGATAAATTTTTATTGATCCTATTACTTACCGATATTTTATTGATAGAGCGTAAAGTGTAATAATAAAAATCTAATCCTAAATTTGTATAATCTCTTAACGTTGAATGCATTAATGAAGATCCAATCCTTAAATTCAAATCATTGTTACGATAAGCATATTCTAATTCACCATTGTAAATTAACTTGGGTTTAAATTCCATAACTCTATCATCCGAAGAGTCTATATTACCTTCATCATCCATATTGATATCAATACCTTGAAACATATTTCTGTTTCCCGAAGCTGTAATCGTGTGTTTACCTCTTATTATAGATCCAAATAACCCTACATTATAAGTGTTTTTACTATCTGCATAGGCATTGACTTTTGCAATATTCTTTTTGGTAGTATTCTTTTTTGTTATGATATTAATAACACCTGCAATAGCACTTGTACCATATACAACAGACATTGGGCCTTGAATAATCTCAATATGATCTACATTATCCATATTGATTTGTGATAGATCAATATCACCACCAACTCTACCAACAATTGGTACACCGTCAATTAAATACTTAACATTTTCTCCAGTCATTCCTTGCATTTCGATCTTGGTACCTGTTGCATCTGAAGACACTCTTAAACCTGTTTCATTGGTTAATGCTTCAGCAAGATTATTAATTCCTCTTTCTTGAAGTTCTTTACTATTAACTACATCAATTTTATATATAGACTGATCTGCTTTTTTAGGGGCATATTGTCCGGTTACCACAACATCATCCAACATACTACTTTCTTCTTCTAATTCAATTGTAATATGCTCACCCAAATTTATTCTACCTGTTTGTTTGCCATACCCTAAAAACATAACCTCATAATCAACAGCTTGATTGATACTGAAACTAGCAACTCCATTTGCATCAGTAGTTAAACCCTTAATAAACTGACCATCAATTTTATTTAAAACAATTTCAGCAAAAGAAATTCCTTTTTGTGAATTTTGATCAATTACGGTAATAGAAGTATTTTGTGCAAATACATTTGATTGTAAAATCAAAGCGAAAAATAAAAAAAACACAATGTGATTAAACTTTAACTTCATGATATGGAGTTTTAATTAACTATCTTTTCGTCTGGGTCATATTATCTGCTACTACAATAATATATTCGGCTATCATTTCTTTTTGTTCTGGTGTTTTCTTATCCCACTCCGATTGTGATAAGGTTGTTATAGATTTAATATTCAATCCCGGTTGAATTTTATTTACCCACCAAATAATTCCTCTTTTATTATTTGAATGATAAGACCCGTCCATATGAAAAAATAAGTCTCCATTGTTAAAATTCTTCACAGAAAAATGTGCCATAGTTGCATCTTTAGATGCTTGTGCTGTTTGAATATTCAACATGTTTGGTGGCACATGACCTCCCATCATATCTTTCATATCTGCATAAACTATAGTGTCAAAATGTTTTTCTAAATCAGGACCTATATAAGCTTTCGCCTCTGGACTTAATTTTTTTAAAACATC
>DGOU01000234.1:272-3513 GCA_002390165.1 Lutibacter sp. UBA4458 | reverse complement strand
CAACAGTTAACAAATATCGGAAAGTTAACTTTCCCATATTTGAAAAAAAACTGATTGCCGATGAATTACCAACAATTAATCGACTCTCAAAGATACCAAATAGAAGCTTATCGCAAAGCAAAATATACTATTACAGCAATAGCCAAGGAGCTTGGAGTAGATAAAAGTACGATAAGTAGAGAGTTAAAACGAAACAGTAAAAAACGAGTTTATAATGCGAGCTATGCAAGTGTTATAATTAAAGAGCGTAAAAAAGAAGCATACAAGCATTCTGTTTTTGACATAAATATGAAAAGATATATTGACACTAAACTACTTGCTAATCAGTGGTCTCCAGAGCAGATAAAAGGGAGATGTGATAGGGATGGCATAGCTATGGTTAGTATAGAGCGTATCTATCAATATATTTATCAGGATCAGGCTCAAGGAGGTTTTCTTTATAAACAATTAAGAACAGCTCGTAGATGGCGTAAAAAACGATTGAATAAGAAACATCAACGAGGTCAGATACCTAATAGAGTAATGATAGATCAAAGACCAGAGATAGTAGACACCAAAGAACGTTTTGGAGACTGGGAAGTTGATACTATTATTGGTAAAAATCATAAAACTGCTATTCTAACTGTAACAGAACGTAAAAGTCAATTTGAACTCATGGTTAAAACGGATGGAACTAAGGCTGATTCTATAAGAAAAGAAATGATTAATCTACTTGCCCCTTTTAAGAAATTAGTAAAAACAATTACTTCAGACAATGGCAAAGAATTTTCAAAACATCAGGAGATATCAAAGAAACTTGAAACTGAATTTTATTTTGCAGATCCTTATTCCCCTTGGCAAAGAGGATTAAATGAATATAACAACAAACTTATTAGACAATATTTACCTAAAAAAACAGATTTTAACTTAGTAAACCCTAAAACTATAAATATGATTATCAGTAAATTAAACAATAGACCTAGAAAACTATTAGAATATAAAACTCCAAGTGAAGTATTTTTAGCTAATTTTAACCAAAATGTTGCACTTACTATTTGAATCTAGCTTCTAATAATTATTATCATATTTATCATCGGGGAGCTCTTTTTGGTTATCGAAAACTATCTTTTTGAATAAAATAGGTTCTGCTGTATTATAATTTGTTACAGATAAGTAAATTGAGTTACTTTTATTAACTGTACCTTCGATAACAAAACAATCTATATCATTTAAATCATCTTTATTAATTAATTTTAGATGAGAATACCCTTTGTTATCTAATTTATTATTACAAGAGTAATTAGATATAGAATAGTTATATTTGAAAATCACTTCCCCAGATTTTATCCAATTACAAATTCCATCTTCTGTAAAGACCCAAATAAAATCTGTTTCTTCTTCCGAATCAGCAATACTTAAGTCAATTGCAGACCACCTGCCAATTATTTCCTCATTTAAATTTGATTGTGCTGATATATTAATAACTATTAGAAAATATATACTTGATATAATAAATGCTTTTTTCATAATAAATCTATTTACAGTTAACTTCTTGTTTTGCTTTTGTAAAGTTGCTTTTTCTATCATTTAATCCTTCCATTTTAGTGTTTATTTTTTTTGTTATAGTAGAAACTTTTGTGTTATCATCTATTGTACCAAGCTTATCCATTACATTAAATTTAAAAAAATACAAACCACTAATTACTGCTATTTTTGAATCTGTTTTCAATAAATCTGGATTATTAACAACGTTAACTGATGAATCATAATGTTCTTGATAATAATCATTAAATTCTACATAATTCTCTCTACCTGTTAACTGGATAATTCCTCTACCTCTATATTTCCATCCGTCACCTGGCTCAGTATTCCCTAAACGTGTATACTCACTTCTATTCTCATCTGCATAAACCCAATTGTAAAAATCTTCAGCATTTAAATATTTATTCCCCGTTGTATAAAAATCACTTAAGTTTTTATAGTTTGGATTTAAATTATCACTTCCTACTGGATTAAATCTATTTGGAAAAACTACAAGAGGTCTACCTGGTCGATAATTGGTATATTCATAATATGAATTAAAATTATGACTTTCAACAGCAGCTTGAGCTAAAAAGTGTTGTAATAACAACTTGTCTTTAATTCCAAAGTCTTTCGCATATTTATTAATGGCGTCAGCAATTTCAGTAAGTCTTGCATCAGAAGTATTTTGAAATACTTTTTTTAAGTCCTCTTTAGAAGTATCACAATCATCCTCATCATCAACATTATCTGGATCACAATCAAACTCTAATTCATCACATTCGCCTTCTTCGACATCTGGATCAGTTGGATCCGTTGGGTCAGTTGGGTCTGTTGGGGCGGAATCTATTGGTTGACAAACACCATGTTCGCTCTCTTCATATCCTTCTGGGCAATCTTCATTTGGTACATAAAGTATTACCTCATCTAAATCACCTGAACCACAACTACCATCTCCCTTACCTGCAAAATCTATTGTTCTTGTTTGATTTGTACATGGATTTACTAATTCAATTAAACAATAAGTGTAGTCAACCCACTCTACATACTCATTACAATTTATACCTAGTTTATCATTTACTGTATTTTTATTGAGCGTTTTACCTTCAAGCTTAGGTGGGTAAAAAACAAAATCAGTCTTTTCTACAAGCGCCTTTTCTGTACTACTCCTTTTTTTCTTTTTATAATTCTTATTCTTTAAAATTTTATAGGTTTTAAAGCCATCTTTATAATATGCAATCATCACTTTTTTTCCTTTTAATTTCTTTCTTTTAAAAGGTAATATTATTATACGTTCATCTCCATATTGTGGAAATGAAACCACTCTAATATTCTCTTTATCAAATCTGCCATATTTTTTACGAAAATGATTCGATTTTCTATAATTATCATTATAATCAATTATTCTTTCTCTTATCCCTTTAGCAAGTTCTATAACTTTTTGTTTCTGGTCTAATGAGTTTTTATTTATCATTAGATCACTCGAAAAATCTTTATCAATAAAAATTTCTTCATCTTCACAACTACTTGTAAATATAAATAATGTAATCAAAAAAGAAAATAATTTAAGATAGTGTTTAAGCTTTAGTCTGAGTGGCTGGTGGCTGGTGGCTGGTTAAGTTGCTCATTAATATTGTTTAATAAATTCTTTATAAAACTAGTTATTAATAAAATATCAAACAATACCCAATTACCGTGAGTTTAAAAAATACCCATAAACCACTAGTAAAATTAAAAGAGT
>DGOU01000234.1:0-136 GCA_002390165.1 Lutibacter sp. UBA4458 | reverse complement strand
AGGGGCACTTTTAACTTGAGTTTGAGGTGCAAAAATAATCGCTTGGATGTCATTTTTTACAAAGTGGTAATTTTTATATGCGAAAAATATAGATAACGAAACAAAAATAACAGTCAATATACTGGTAATAAAATAG
>DGOU01000029.1 GCA_002390165.1 Lutibacter sp. UBA4458 | reverse complement strand
AATATTTTGGAAAAGCAGCACCACCACCAGATAAAAAATCGACCATGGCTTTCTTTTTAAAAGATGCCAAAAAATTTAAAGAAAGAGGAGGGAACCTAATTTTATTACGTTGTCCTTCAAGCGGATTTTATAGAGATGTTGAAGCTAAATTTTTACCAAGAAAGGACTTTTGGGATGAATTAGTAAAACTATCTAATGCAAAAGGTTATCATTTCAGTGATTATGAACAACTAGAACATTTTGAATGCCCAGAATGGTCGCATTTATCTAAAGAGGATGCTATTTTATTTACGCAAGAATTTGGAAAAATAATTTTGAAAGAAAAATCATTAACTAATCAAAAAACAACTAACCATGTTATTTAATTCTTTAAGTTTTTTCGTTTTTCTGATAATAATATTACTTTTTTATTATGCTAATTTTTTAAGCTGGACTTCAAAAAAGAGAATGCTTCTTTTAGCAAGCTATGTGTTTTATGGTTTATGGAATCCGCCTTTAATTTTATTACTTTGGATTTCAACTTTAGTAGATTGGATTGCAGGAAATAAACTGGCAAAAGAATCTCGTAAAAATTATCGAAAACTGTGGCTATTACTCAGTATGTCTGTTAATCTTGGCTTTTTAGGATTTTTTAAATATGGTAACTTTTTGTTGGAAAACTTTACCGCAATGGTAAACTCTTTAGATGTTTATTATCATCCTGAAAAAATGGATATTTTATTACCAATGGGTATTTCCTTTTATACATTTCAGACTATGTCATATACTATAGATTTGTATCATAAAAAAATAAAACCAGCTAAAACCTTTTTAGATTTTGCATTGTATGTTACCTTTTTTCCGCAATTAGTTGCAGGGCCAATAGTACGAGCCAAAGATTTAATTTCTCAATTCTACCAACCAAAAAAAGCTACAAGTAATCAATTTATTTGGGGAGCTTTTTTATTAACACTAGGCTTATTTCAAAAAGTAGTCATTGCTGACACATTATTATCTTCTACAGCTGATAAAGTGTTCGGATCTTCTAAAATATTAAACTTTTGGGATGCTTGGACGGGGACTTTAGCTTTTTCTGGTCAAATATTTTTTGATTTTGCAGGATATTCTACTTGTGCAATTGGAATTGCTTTAATGTTAGGCATAATTTTACCTGATAATTTTAAGTATCCATACGCATCACTTGGGTTTTCTGATTTATGGAAAAGATGGCATATATCATTATCAAGCTGGCTAAAAGATTATTTATATATTCCTTTAGGTGGTAACAGAAACGGTATTACAAAAATGTACATTGCTTTATTGCTTACCATGTTACTAGGTGGGCTTTGGCACGGTGCAGCCTGGACCTTTGTGGTTTGGGGAGGATTGCATGGAACCTATTTAATTTTAGAACGATTACAACGTAAGTATATTCCTTTTAAAATTACTAAGTGGAATGGAATATTTCTGGCATTTTTAACTTTTACCTGCATTAATATTACTTGGGTGTTTTTTAGAGCTAAAGAATTTATTACTGCAAAACATATGGTTAGCTCTATGTTTTATATGAACTTAGAAGGGGAAAAGATTTTACAATCTTTTGATATAGTTAAAGTTATGGTGATTATAGCAATTATGTTTTTAACCCATTGGTTTATGCGAAACACTTCTGTCAAACAAGTTTCAAATAAGTTATCTCCTTTAGTTTTAGGTATTATTTGGTCTGTAATGACCTTTATTATTGTAATTGCTCAAGGCAGTGGCGAACAATTCATTTATTTTCAATTTTAAATAAGAATTATTATTAACTAACTAAATTTTAAATCATGAAAAACTCAAAAAAATTATTAAGAGTACCTATTGTCCTTTTATTATTGGCAGTATCACAAATCACTTATTCTCAAAACAAAGAGCAAAGTTATAAAGATATTGTTATAGAAAATCCAGATGCAGAAGTTGATATTAAAGTGGTAAATGATTATGTAAAAGCCTTAGTAAATAACGAAATGGATAAAGCAGAGCAATTATTAGCAGAAAAATATATAGGTTTTGGCCCAGCCGTAAATGACTCTATTAACAAGCTAGAAAGTATTAATTCTTGGAAAGAAATCCATAAAGTACGGACTAATCAAAAAGTAGGCTTTGTTACACAGACTTTTCGTGTTTTACAAGGTAACCTTCAAGGAGATTGGGTTTCACAATGGGGGACATATTCTTTTACCCAAAACGGAAAAGAAGTTAAATTACCATATCAATATACAGCTCGTGTAGCTAATGGTAAAATAAACAGAAGTTCCATTTATTTTGATAATTTATCTGTATTGCTACAGCTCGGATATAAAATAACTCCACCAAAACAATGAGCCAACTTACGGTCCATAGTTAAAACCAACATTCCATTAAGTTAGGGTGTTAGTTTAAATATAAAAGTTAAAATCATGAAAAAAGTAGGAATAATAGGAGGATCTGGTTTTATAGGAAGCTATATCACTAAAATATTTTTAGATAATAATTTTGAAGTAAAAGTTTCAGCTACAGATATTTTAAAAGAAGAAAAATATAAGCATTTAATGAAGTTGAATCATGCGGATAGGCTTTATATTAGTGAGTTGAATGTTTTGGATAAAGTTGCTTTAATTGATTTTGTTAAAGACTGCGATATTGTTATTCACGGTGGAACTCCTTTTGTTTTAGATTTTAAAGACGCTCAAACTGAATTATTTGATCCAACCATAAAAGGAACAGAGAACTTTTTAAATGTTGTTAGCAATACGCCAAGTGTAGAAAAAGTGGTTGTTATCGCTTCTGTAGCTGCTTGGAATACTAATTTTCCTTTTCCTGTCGAAGGCAAAACTCCTTACGATTCTTTTTCTGAAAAGGACACACCTTTTATAAGTAAAGAAAGCCATCCATATGCCCAAGCCAAATTTATTGCAAATCAAACTGTTGAAAAATTTATAAAAGAAAATTCTAATCTTTCGTTTGAAATTACAACAGTTTCTCCAGTTGGTGTTATGGGAAAAGCCATGTCTAACAGGGGCGACTCTACTTCTATGGGCTTACAATTTTTATTTAAAAATAAGATTGCAACCAATCCATTTATTCAAATGCTTTATGATACCGATGCTGAATTTGCCATAGTCAATGTAAAAGATATTGCGCAAGCGGTGTACAAAGCAGCAACAACAAAAGGATTACACGGTAAAAACTATTTATTAAGTAGTGAAACCTATCCAGTTTCTGATATTAGTTTAATGTTAAACAATAAAAAGCCAAAAAATGATGCTAAAATTATTTATCAAAATAAATTAGTAAAACAAGAATTAGGCATTAAGTTTCAATCGGTTTTGCAAACATTAAAGGAATTCAACATATAATTAAACGAAAACTATTTACTATAAAAAACTAAACAATGAAAAAATTAACGCTACAAATTATCCTTACAATTTCCTTATTATTTATCTCTTGTTCCAAGAATAATATTAATAAAGATATAAAAATGTATACTCAAACTTGGGATGAAATAATTAATAACAGAAACTTAGATTATTTTAATGAAGCCCGTTTTGATAAAAATATTACGCTGATTATGGCTCCTGACAATATAGTTGGTATTGAAGCTGTTAAAGATTTTTATAAAAATTACTTAACTGGTTTTTCAGATATTAAATTTACGGTAATAAATGTCTTTGGACAAGGTGATAACATTGTAAAACATTGGAATTTTCAAGGAAAACACACAGGCATCTTTTTTGGAATTAATGCAACGGGTAAAACTGTAAATATTGATGGAGTTACTTTGGTTAAAATGAAAAATGGGAAAATTGCAAAAGAACAAGATTTTATGGATAATATGGCGTTTATGCAACAATTAGGCATTGTATCTAATCCTAATAATTTAAGTATTATCCAAAAATTATATAAGAATTTTGCTGCCGGTGATATAAATGCAGTTGGAGCCGCTATGGATTCTAATATTGAATGGAATGAAGCAGAAAATTTCCCTTTTGCCGATGGTAATCCTTATATAGGTTTTGATGCTATTGTAAAAGGTGTTTTTGGGCGTATAGGAAATGAATGGGATTATTGGCATTTAGCAGACCTTAATTTTAATGAAATGGCAAATAATAAAATTTTAGTTACAGGACGATATAAAGCCAAATACAAAAAAAATGGAGCAATTATTAATTTACAAATGGCACATCTTTGGGATTTAAAAGAGGGTAAAATAACTAAATTTCAACAGTTTGCAGATACTAAAGGAATTGCTGATGCATTAGAAAAATAAAAACAGATATCACAATTAATGCGATATATATTTAATACTAACTTAAAATTTTTAAAAATGAAAACAAACAAATTTTCGTTAACTGTATTGCTTATTGCTGCAATATTTTTAACCACAACAGGTATCTCTCAAGAGAAAAAAAGTTACACTATGGTAGAGTTAACGTATATGCTACCTAAAATTGGAATGGAAAAAGCTTTTGTTAACTCGGTTAAAGAACACAACAAAAAATTTCATAGTCAAGATCCATACATTGCAAGTTTAGATAGAATTGCTACTGGAAAATATACAGGTTGGTATGTTTGGATAATGGGCTCAACTACATTTAGCCAGTTAGACAACCGACCAAGTAAAGGAGCGCATGAAGACCATTGGAATAAAACAGTTTCACCAACTGTTAAAAAATATGGAATGACTGAATATTGGAGGCTAAATGATAAGTTAAGTTTTAAAGCAAATGATATTAAACCTCCGTTAGAAAACATTTGGTTTATAAAAGTTAAAAAAGGAAATTATTACAGATTTAAAGATGTAATTAAAAAATTTACAGCTGCATTTGAGAAAAAAGGAGATAATTTTTTCATTTACAATAATCAATTTAACCAAGATGATGGACGAGACGTAGCCATAGTTTGGACAATGAATTCATGGGCTGATATGGATGATGATAGTAGCATTAAAAAGTATTACGAAGAAGTTAATGGAGAAGGAAGCTGGTTAAATGCTATAAAAGAATGGGAGGCAGTTACCGAATCTATTAAAAGTGAAGTATGGGAAATAAGTATAGATAAATAATATTAAAGAAAGCCAGTTAATTAACTGGCTTTTTTTTTGCTTTTTAAAATGCACACAACGGTTAAATCTTACAAAATTTTTAAACAAAATACAGAGGTAATGATTTTTATCATACTATTTTTTTAAAAAAATGGTTAAACTTATTAGCTATAAAAAAATACAATGAAAAATACATTTTTAATTTTGTTCGCATTACTATTCTTTTTTTCTTGCCAAAAGGATAACCCAGAAACCTATAAATATAAGGAAGGATTTTTACCAGAATCTCCTGTAAATTTAGAAGACTTTAATACAAAATACGACGATTATAATTCTACAGCACCTACAAAAGGTAGGTTAATTCCATTTTGTTTTTCTTCAAACAGAAATAGTTTTGGGGAAAATTTTGACATTATTTATAAACCAATGAATATAAATTTTGACAAGTTTACTGGTGTTCTAGAGGTTATGAATAATTATTTGGATTGGGATGTGTTTTTTAATCGGTTTGAAGAAGTTAAAAAAGGATTAAAAAAAATAAATACACAAGAGAATGAGTTGGGACCAAATGCCATTACTGGTTATGATTTTAATGATTTTATCTATACGGTTTTATATGCTTCGGATATAAAAGGAAACTATGACATTTATTTTACTTCAAATAAAACAAATAAAGATTTTTCAGAAGTTAAACCTGTTGAATTTTTGAATTCTAATTTTGACGATTTATACCCAACATTAAATGAAGACCAATCAAAAATATTTTTTTGCTCAAATAGAGATAATAATAATTTCAATATCTTTTCTACAACAATTAATACTCCTACAGCAAGTTTAGAGGAAATTTTATCAGATTCTAGTAATCATTTAATTATAAAGGAAACTACTATTTCAAGTGCTTATGATGATAAATGTCCATTCATATTTAAAAATATATTAATTTTCACTTCCAATCGTCCAGGTGGTTTTGGAGGTTATGATTTGTACTATTGTAGGTTTGAAAATGGTAATTGGAGCAATCCTGTAAATTTTGGCGCAAAAATTAATACGGAAAATGACGAATACAGACCAATATTATTTGATGAAGAGGTAAGTTTTACTCAAACCATGATGGTTTTTTCTTCTAATAGAACAGGAGGTAAAGGAGGATTTGATTTGTATTTTGTTGGAATAGACAATAAACTAATTGAATAGTTCTCCAAAAAAAATATAATATTCAAATATCTATTAAAGCAAATGATGGTTTAATTATTTAAGATTTCTCATTTTTTTTTGTGCACATAACAGGAGTCGAACCTGCACATTCATAGTGAATATCAGCCCCTCAAGCTGACGCGTCTACCAATTCCGCCATATGTGCAATTATAAAACTAATTTAAATAAAAAAAAGTTAAGCTTTTCAGCTCAACTTTTTTGTGACCTGGCTGGGGCTCGAACCCAGGACCACCTCCTTAAAAGGGAGGTGCTCTACCAACTGAGCTACCAGGTCAATAATGTTCTTTATTATTGCGAGTGCAAATATACTATCTAATCTGTATAATACAAGTTTTTTATTGTAGTTTTTTAAACGATATTTGTTGTGGTAAATTTTATTTCAAATTTTTATGAAAATTGTATTAATTGGTTATATGGCAAGTGGAAAATCTGTAATAGGAAAACGGCTTGCTTCTAAAGTGAATACGGAATATGTAGATTTAGATAATTATATAGAAAATCAAGAAAAAAAATCTATTTCAACTCTGTTTTCAGAAAAGGGAGAAATTTATTTTAGAAAAGTTGAAAGTT
>DGOU01000049.1:2941-6402 GCA_002390165.1 Lutibacter sp. UBA4458 | reverse complement strand
GTGGTGCTGCTTTTCCAAAATATTGCCATATTTTTTTTATGCCATTAGCAAAAGCTGTATCGGTAACGGTTCGTGGAATCATACTCATATTCCTATCCTTAGTAACTTTACCAAAATTGTAAAATGGAGGTGGTATTGGCTTCCCATTTCTATTGTCTTTTGGAATTTGCCTAATTAAAGATTTTAAATCAATATCATTGGCCCATTCTTCATCGTCCGCAGACATTAGTACTAAATTTTGCTGTAATGGAACAGAGAAAAAATAATTTAATTGTTGGGCATAAGTTCTTTTTTTGTAAAAATCTACTTTAGCTTTTGGACGTTCCCAAGGCATTGCTTTTGGATATGTAGTTGAAAAAAATAAACCAGGTGTTACCCCAATAATAACAGTACCGTTAAAATTAGTATTTTCTACAAGGTCATGAAACGTTGGTAATGGCGAAGAGCCTGTGGATGCAAGTTGAATAGCATTAGTTCCTGTAATTTCCTTCCATTTTTTTAGTTGGATATCAAAATATATGCGTGATGATCCAAATAAAACAACATCTTTATCTGTTGCTGTATTTACTTTTGTTCTTTGTGCTGCCCAAAGTGATTTATCATCATTTAATGTAGGCGTATATCCTTGAGATCTCCAATAAAATTCCCATAGACAAATGCTAACTAAAAATAAGGTAATAGCAATTATTAATGATTTTTTTAAATTCATTTGATTTAATTTGGTTAGTAAAATGATTTTTGAAATAAATAGTAATTTATTTTTATTATAAAGAAATTTTAAAAGGCCTGTCAATTAATAATTGCCAAGCCTTAGTCTTAGTTAGTAGTTAGTTGTTAAGTTTAGGCATGTTATACCCTAGTTGTTGGAAAAATACTAAATTATCAAAATAGACATCTTCTTGTGTTTCTTTTCCTTTTTCATTAAAACTTAAAAGGCTTAGGCCTTGCGTTTTAATTTTTTTATTTGTAGCCGCATTTCCATTAAATTTCCCTGTATTTGTACCGACAACTGTCCAAATAATAATAGCTTTATTACCTTTTATAACGGTATTATCTACAATAACTTTAAAATCAGGAAAAGCAGTATGAAATTCATTTATTATTGTTTCATATTCAGTTTGGTTATTTGCTTGTCTTATGCCATTAGCATTTCTAACAATATTTTTTACAGTAATAGATTCTAAGAGTTCGCTGCTATTGGTATTCCAAGCTTTAACCAAATTATTTGCAGCTTGCTGAATGACCTTATCGTTAGTTGACATATACTTTTTATCATCTTCTAATTTTTGAAAATCTTTTACTATGGATGAAGCATCCCAATACCCTAATTCTCTAACAATTTTTCCATCAACAAAACGGGCTGTAATATGGACAGGAATTTCGTAGGTTTTATGGTTAGATTTCAATTTACCTTTCCATAAACCCCAAAAATTCACCCATGTTTGCCCTTTGTCTGTAACTACCATTTCGTATTCTTTATCTGCAAATTCCCAAGTAAATAGTTTGGCATCTTCTTTGTTTCTAGCTACTTCTTCTGTAATAGATTTTGCACCATTTTTGGTAGTGTTATTTAAAATTTTAGCAGTATCTGCATAATGTATAACCATATCTTCCCAATTATGTTTATCATAATCATCAATTACTTTTTTATAAGTATCAATTTCAGGGGAGTTTTGTGTATAACGTACTTTGTTGTTAGTACAAGCAGTAAATAAAAGGGTTGCAATAAATAATAAGAATAATTTTTTCATTTTCAATATTTTTTTAGTTAGTGTTTTCTAAATTAAAAACAATTTATCCGTATAATAAATTGAAATAGGACTAAGTGCTTGTTTTGTTGTCCGAATGCTACAAATTAATTATCGAAGAATTTTAACATTCTTAGAGAAAAGCTGTTTTAAGTAAAATTCATTTATATTTGTTTATAAATGAATGTTTTAAGTATACGTTTTAAAAAATTTACATTTTTAAATTCAAAACATTAACCAGAATAAAAAATATCTATGAAATTTTTAGTGCTTATTATTTTATTAAGTTCCTCACTTTTGGTTAAAGCTCAAATTATAGATTTTAATAGAGCTAAACCCTATAAACAGGTTTTTGTTGAAACGGATAATTTTGGAATTTCCTATTTAGATAGCTTAAAACAAGCTTTAAATAAGGTTAAACAAAATAGGATTAAATACGCTATACTTAACGATTTTGCATATTATTGGCATACTCGTAATTTAGATACAGCCTTATATTATACTAACCTAGGATTAAAGCTTACTAAGAATAAAAAAGATTCTATTTGGCAAGGTCGATTTCAAATAACACAAGGCGCTATTTTATTACGACAAGAAAAACTAGATAGTGCTTTTATAGTTTTAGAAGATGCTAAACAAAAGGTTAAAAATAAAGATTTAGCCTTTTTAAACACACAATTAGGTTATGTTTTTGAACGAAAAGGGCAATTGGATAAAGCAGCCGACTATGCACTAAAATCGTTGCAATTAGGTAAAGAACTTCATGATTTAAAAGCACAAGCATTAGCTTATAGCGATTTAAGTAATTTATTTTGGAAACAAGGTAAATTTAGTAAAGGTGTAGAGTTTGGCTTAAAGTCTTTGAAGTTATTTAAAACACGTAAAATTAAAGATCTAGACTATGATTTTACGCTATATGTTGTAGGGAATAACTATTTAGGATTGAAAAAATACGATAAAGCACTTGAATATTTTGAACAATCAAAAAGTATTGGAGAACAGTACGGTTTTTATAACAATTTAAGTGATATTTATATTTCATTAACCGATTTATATACCTATTTAGGTAATTATAAAAAGGCTAATGAATCAGGCGGAAGAGCAGTGCATTATGCCATTTTACTACATAATAATTTTATGATTATGCGCTCTTGGTTAACCATTGGTAAATTACAAAATTTAGAGGGTAATTATAATAAAGCAATTACTAGTTTAAATAAATGCATAGAGGTAGCTACCAAAGATTTTGGGGATGAATATTATTTAAATCAAGCATATGAATCCTTAGGTGAAGCATATTCTAAAATAGGTGTTTTTGATAAAGCTTATGTTTCACTTAAAAAGCATATCTCTCTAAAAGACAGCGTTTTTACTGCAAAAGCCGATCAAAGAATATCCTTATTGCAAACTGAATTTGACGTTGCCTTAAAAGAAGAAACCATAAAGCATCAAGGAATAAAAATAAAACAACAGCATACATTACAAACATTAATTATAATTATTGCAAGTTTATTATTTATTATGCTGGCCATTCTTTTTATAACCTATCGAAAAAATAAAATTAAAAATATATTACTGGATAAGAAAAATAAAGAAAAGGAATTTCTTATAAAGGAAATTCATCATCGCGTAAAAAATAATTTAGAAATAGTATCTAGTTTATTAGCGTTACAATCTTCAAAATTAAAAGATGCCAATACCATTAATATTATG
>DGOU01000049.1:2301-2900 GCA_002390165.1 Lutibacter sp. UBA4458 | reverse complement strand
ATTTAGCATCCATAGAAATGAAGGCGTATTTAATTAATTTAGGAGAACATATTCTAGATTCCTTTGGTGTTAAAAATATAACCTATAAATGTGAAATGAAAGCACTTGAATTAGATGTAGATACTGCAGTGCCATTGGGTTTAATTGTAAATGAATTGGTTACTAATTCATTAAAATATGCATTTCCTAAAAATAAAAAAGGAAGGATTACTGTTCATTTACAACAAAAAGAGCAAAATTTGTTATTACTTGAAGTTTTTGATAATGGTATTGGAGCAGTGTTTAGCAATATACAAGGAAGCGGATTTGGTTTTCAACTTATAAACCTACTTACCCAACAACTTAACGGAAAAATGAAAAACGACACTACAAATGGCACGCATTTTATATTTGAATTTAAATGGAATAATAACGGATTAAATAGTATGTAAACGTTTAAATAATTCTTCTTTTAAAGATTTGCTTATTGGAATTGCTTTTTTTGAAATAACCAGATGGTTTGTAGCTACTTCATCAATTTTAGAAATATTTATAATAAAGGATCTGTGGATTCTTAAAAAGTGTTTATTTGGTAATTTTTCATCAATATCTTTTAATGT
>DGOU01000049.1:0-2203 GCA_002390165.1 Lutibacter sp. UBA4458 | reverse complement strand
CTGAATTATTTTCAGAAAATATTCTGTTCACTGCCAACTCCAAAACTCGTTGTAAATCTATTTTTTTAAAAGGTTTAGAAATAAAAGCAAAAGGATTTGTAGCTTTTGCTCTATTAAAATTTATTTCATCATCATTTGCAGTTAAATAAATAACAGGAATATTATAATCTTGCTGCATTAATAAAGCAGTTTCAACGCCATCCAATTTTCCTTTTAAGTTTATATCTAATAAAATAATATCTGGCTGATTAGCTTTAATATGCAATAAAGCATCTTCTCCTCGCGGAAAAATTCCAATTACCTCATAACCTAAATTGCTAAGTTGTAAAGAAATGTTTGCAGCAATAATCATTTCATCTTCAACAATAAGTATTTTTATAGGAATTTTTGTCATTTTTATTTTGAATATACTATCTCAAACCATTTTATTTTAATGGTAAATAAAACCTTTATTTTTAATTTAAAAAGATGTTTTTATCTTAAAATCAATTAGTTAAAAACTAAAATTATCCATCTAAATTTACTAAATATACTGTTATTTATATTCATTACAAATAAAAAGCATAAAAACTTAATATATAGCAAGATTTAAAATTGTACTTTTATTTATATAAAAATATCGATTTTAATTTTTGAATTACTTTAAATTATCTTTAACAAATATTTCCCTATTAATTAGTATAATTGCATATGCTTAAAAAAATTACATACTTCGTTTTTTTATTATCTTTTTTAAATGGATTTTCTCAGAATACCAAACCTAAAGATAGTATTAACCCTTTACCTTTTTCAGTTGCATTAAAAGGACAAATAATAGATAATCTAACTAAAAACCCATTGTCTGGCGCAAATATTTTTAATTTGAATTCGGTTGTAGGAGAAGTTTCTGATGACCTAGGTAAATTTGAAATAGAAACTAAGGCAAATGACACTATATATATATCTTATTTAGGATTTCAATCTATTAAATTAAAAATAACGCACGATTTATTAAAAGGGAATGAATTAGTTATTGAATTACATCAAAAAACGGAGAATTTAAAAGAAGTTGTTGTAAATGCTAATAAACTAATTGGGGTTTTAGAAATTGATGCTAAAAATGTACCAAAAGATAAATATGCTAGAATTCACATTAACGGTTTACCTCAAACATATGAAGTTGGTGTTAGGCAAAGCAAAAATTTTAATTCTCCTGTAGATGCACTTTTTAGACCAATTGATTTTGTATATAATTTATTTGGTAAAAAACCTAAACAGCTTAAAAAATTAAAAAAGCTTAAAGATGATGATCATTTACGTTCTATGTTAGAAGCTAAATTTAACAGAGAATTAATGATGGAATATTTAGATATGGATGCTAAAGAACTTAATGATTTGTTAAACCAATGTAATTATTCTGATTATTTTATAAAATCTGCTAGTGATTTACAGCTAATTGAAGCGGTTTTACTTTGTTATGAAAATTACAAGGCAATTAAAAAGGGTAGCACAATTAAAAAACAAGACAAACAATAGTTTTTATATTTTTATCGTATTAAAAGATGAATCTCTCACTATTAAATTGGTTTTAATTACAACCGTTTTATTATTTAATTCATTTTCTTCATTTATTTCATCAATTAAATACTGCACTGCAATTGCTCCTATCTTATTTCCAGGTTGATCAATAGTTGTTAATTTTGGTTCTATTATTATTGAATTATTTGAATTACTAAATCCAACTACAGCCATTTCTTTAGGAATTTTAATATTATTTTTGTTTAGGGTTTTTATAACGCCAATAGCCGCATCATCTGTAATGGCAAAAACAGCATCTGGTCTTTTTTTTAAGCTCAATAATAATGTGGCAAGTCTTTTTCCTTGCAACATTGATATATCTTCAGTGCTTAAAATAATATTTTCATCCACTTCTAAATTATATTTTTTTAGAGCTCTTAAATAACCCAAATATCTTTTTTCAGAAGTGGAAGAATTTTCAGTTTCTTTAATTAAAGCAATTCTTTTTTTTCCTGTATTAATTAAATGTTCAACAGCCCTAAAAGCAGCATCTTCATCATCAATTACAACCTGAGTGCAAGGCACTTTTGTAGAAACTTTTTCAAATAAAACTAACGGAAGGTGTTCTAACATGTTTAGGATACTATCCACGTTTTTAGTTTTTCTTGCTAACGATAATAAAATACCATCTACTCCAAACTGATTC
>DGOU01000170.1 GCA_002390165.1 Lutibacter sp. UBA4458 | reverse complement strand
TAAAAAGCATTGCTTTCTTCAGCGGTTGAAAATCCTGCATATTGCCTAATTGTCCATGGTCGGCGAACGTACATTGTGGAATATGGACCTCTTAAATTAGGTGCAATTCCTGCAATAAAATTTTCATGACTAAAAATTTCTTCCTTTGAGTTTTTATAGGCAGGTTTAAGATTTGAAAAATTGTTACGCTTCATTTTTTAGTCTATTTTGTTCTATATTTTCGGACAATCTTTTTGGAATTATTGGAATAATACTGGTTTTTTTATAATTTTTCTTAGGAAAAATAGGCTTTTCTAATTTATTTTTTAGGGTTTCATTTTCTTGTTTAAAAGCATTTGTTCCAACTAAAATTATTTTTTTTTCATTAAAAAGTTGTTGTTCTTTTTTTGAATTTTCCTGAATTTTTCGTTGAATTGTGCCTTGTTTTAATTGTTTTAAAAAGCCACCACTTTTTTCAATATCTTTAAAAAGTGAAAGCGATTTTTCTACCAATTGATTTGTTATTTCTTCTATATAATAAGAATTAGTAGCAATATTTTGAGCGTTTTTAAAATAACTTTCTTCTTTTAAAATTAATAGCTGATTTCTGGCAATTCTATCTCCAAAATCATTTGGGTTATGAAAAACAGCATCATAAGAAATATTTGCAATGGTATTTGCTCCTCCTAAAATAGCACTCATACATTCCGTTGTAGTTCGTAACATATTTACATTATAATCATAAATAGTTTTGTTTCTCAAACTTGGTTGTGCAAAAACTTGTGCAATTGTATTTTGGTTATAGGTATTTGTAATTAAGTTATACAAATAACGAATAGCTCTTATTTTTGAAATTTCAAAAAAGTAATTGTTCCCAATGGCAATATTAAATTGAATTTGATTAGCAATTTCACCACCAATTTGATTTAAATATTCATTTGCATGAGCTAAACCATAAGCAATTTGTTGCACTATATTTGCTCCAGCATTTTGGTATAAATCAATATTTACCCCCAACAAATAGGGCTTTTTAATTTTAGAGGATAAAGTAGATAAAATTTCAAAATCTTTTTTATAATTATAAAACCAATTTCCAGTACTGGCTAAATTACCAATAGGGTCAATGTTTAAATAAAAGGTTTCATTTCTAAGAAAAGCTGATAATTCTACTAAAAAATTTTGGTCTAAATCACTAAAATTAAAATGAAATTGACAATTTTTACCCAATAAATTTTCAAAAAGTTGTACAAAGTTAAAACTCTTTTTTGCAACAAATTTGATGGAATTAGCACCTTTAACTATTGCATTAGTAGCTAGTTTATTTGCTTCAATTTCTGTATTAATTTGAATGTTTTGACAAATTTTAAAGTTGGTTGTTGGAGTTGGAATAGTTAGCTTTTTAAAAGTATCTAAATGATAAAAAGGTTTTATGGTAACACCTTCTAAGGTATTTGTTAATAAGGTTTCATTATAATCGGCACCTTTTAAATCTACCTGAATTTTTTGTTTCCATTCTGTAGAGCTGCTCGGTTTAAAATCGTTAAGAAAAGAAACTGCCATTTTATTTTGATTTTATGGTATCGTATTGAATAATATAAATATCTTCATTTTCTTTTTTCATTAGGTATTTTTCACGAGCAAATTTTTCTAACTGTTCTGGTTTTTTTAAACTGTCAATTATTTTTTTATCTTTTGCAATCTCCGTTTTAAAATAGTTTTTTTCTGTTTTTAATTTTTTTATTTCTTTATTAAATTCGTAATGAATTAACAAAGAATTTTCATCGAAAAAAACCATCCATACTATAAAAAAAGCCAATACAATTACATAAATATTGGTTATAAACTTTACAATAGGTTTATTCTTTAATTGCTTAAAAGTCATATATTATAATTTGTGACTAATTACGGTTCTAACAATATCAACCGCAACAGTATTGTATCTGTCATTCGGAATAATTATATCGGCATAGTTTTTAGTAGGCTCAATAAATTGTTGATGCATTGGTTTTAGGGTGCTTTGATATCTGGTTAAAACTTCATTTATATCTCTACCACGTTCTTCAATATCTCTTCTAGTTCTTCTAATTAATCGTTCATCTGCATCTGCATGAACAAATATTTTAATGTCGAATAAATCTCGTAATTGTTTGCTATTAAAAATTAAAATTCCTTCAACAATAATTACTTTTTTAGGGTGAGTTTTTAGGGTGTCGGAAGTTCTATTATGAGTTACAAAAGAATACACAGGTTGTTCAATAATTTCTCCATTTTTCAATTTTTTTAAATGAGCTACAAGTAATTCAAAATCAATGGCTTTTGGGTGATCGAAATTAATTTTAGTTCTCTCTTCATAAGTAAGATTTGTAGTTTTATTGTAATAAGAATCTTGTGAAATTACGCAAACTTCATCGGCGGGAAGTTCATGTAATATTTGATTAACAACAGTAGTTTTACCACTTCCAGTTCCTCCGGCAATACCTATTATAAGCATATATTTACTTTATTTATATTTATACAAATTTAGGAAATAATTTTTTGAATAAATTGAAAGCTGAAATTTTTATATAAAACTTAAAAAGAAGTTTTTTAAAGAAAATAAATGAGCCGACAGAGGGTCTCGAACCCACGACCTGCTGATTACGATTCAGCTGCTCTACCAACTGAGCTATGTAGGCTTTTGGCACAACAAATTTAGCTAAGGTTATTTAAAAAACAAATAAAAAAGGGATGAATATTTTTTTGTAAAATTCTAAAAAATAAACAGGTTTCTTTCTGTTTTAATCAGATAAAACTTGTCTTCAAATTTTAAATTTATTACAAAAAAAAATAGATTACCTTTTCAGATAATCTATTTTGAGCCGATAGAGGGACTCGAACCCACGACCTGCTGATTACAAATCAGCTGCTCTAGCCAGCTGAGCTACATCGGCTTTTAATTAATTAAAGTTTAACCATTAATAATTAAATAGTTGGGAAAAAATGAACTTTTGTCGGGGTGGCAGGATTCGAACCTGCGGCCTCCACGTCCCAAACGTGGCGCGATAACCGGGCTACGCTACACCCCGTATTAATTTCGGTGTGCAAATATAAAACTAAAAAAACATTTTACAAGTAATTATTCAAAAATTAATTGATAAGGTCTGTTAATTAAACTTTCTAATTCGTGCAATCCAAAATTTCTGCTTTTTCTAATGGTTTCTTTACCTTCAAAATACACTACAATAGTTGGTTCAACAAATGCATTACATTTTGCCGCTACTTCTGGAGAAAAATTAATATCAACGGTATAAAATTTAAGGTTTGGAAAATTAGTATTGCATAAGTTTCTAATTTTAGGCTCTAAAGATTCTCCAACATTACATGAATTAGTGTTAAAATATAACAAAACAGCAATTTCTGTTTTTAAAACTTCTTTAAGAACTTCTAGGGTATTAATTGTTTTTGTTTCTTTCATAATTTAAATAAAATAAAGTGTAAATTTACGTTAATTAAAAGATTTTTCAAGTCCATGGAAATAATAAAAGATACCTTAAGTTTAAAACAAATTCAAGCCCTATTTAACAAACAAAAAGAAAATCAGTTTAAGATTGCCAACAAACCAATTTCAGAAAGAAGAAAAAAACTG
>DGOU01000100.1:10562-11073 GCA_002390165.1 Lutibacter sp. UBA4458 | reverse complement strand
ACATCTGGCGAAGCTAATGTAGCAGATTTTGATGTTTATAAAAACGCTGAAAGCATCAAAAAAAATATTGGTTATATGAGTCAGAAATTTGCTTTATATGACGATTTAACTGTAAAAGAAAATATTACCTTTTTTGGTGGAATTTACGGATTGCCAAAAGCCATAATAAAAGAAAAATCAAATGCTTTAATTACCGAATTAAACTTACAAGAAGTAGCCACTGAATTGGTTGGTTCATTACCCTTAGGCTGGAAACAAAAGCTGGCATTTTCTGTGGCAATTTTACACAACCCTAAAGTAGTGTTTTTAGATGAACCAACCGGTGGTGTTGACCCGATTACTAGACGTCAGTTTTGGGAAATGATTTATAAAACAGCTCATAATGGAACAACGGTTTTTGTAACAACACATTATATGGATGAGGCAGAATATTGCGATAGAGTTTCCATAATGGTAGATGGTAAAATTGAAGCTTTAAACTCTCCAAAAAAATTAAAAGAACAGTTTAAAG
>DGOU01000100.1:9183-10540 GCA_002390165.1 Lutibacter sp. UBA4458 | reverse complement strand
CGTTATGACAATAATTAATAATAAAAATGTCATTGCGAACGTAACAAAGTGAAGTGTGGCAATCTCTAAATCAAAAATGAGAGAACTACCTAACAATTACACCGCGTTATGACAATAATTAATAATGAAAATGTCATTGCGAACGTAACAAAGTGAAGTGTGGCAATCTCTCCGTAATAATGAGATAACCACGTCACTATCGCTCCTCGTTATGACAACAAAACTTATGAAACGATTTATAGGATTTATAAAAAAAGAATTTTACCATATATTTAGAGATAAACGCTCTTTGTTTATTTTATTTGGAATGCCAATTGTTCAAATTTTGCTGTTCGGATTTGCAATTACAAACGAAATCAACAATGTAAATATTGCCGTTTTAGATAAATCTAAAGATGCTACCACCGAAAAGATTATTAATAAAATAAGCGCCTCAAAATATTTTAGTAATCAGCAATTTATTAAAAGTGAATCTAAAATTGAATCAGTTTTTAAAAAAGGGAAAATTAAAGCTGTGTTGGTTTTTGAAAAGGATTTCAGCAAAAAATTACGCAAAGAAAATAATGCAACCATTCAAATAATAACGGATGCAACCGATCCAAATACAGCAAATACCGTTAACAATTATGTAAATGCTATATTGCAAAAATATCAACAAGAAATAAATAAAGGCATACCTTCTTCCTATCAAATTATAACGAAAACACACATGGTTTATAATCCGGAATTAAAAAGTGTTTTTATGTTTGTTCCTGGTGTTATGACTATAATATTAATGCTAGTTTCTGCTATGATGACTTCCATATCTATTACTCGAGAAAAAGAATTAGGAACTATGGAAATTTTATTAGTTTCACCTATAAAACCATTTCAAGTAATTATTGGTAAGGTTTTTCCTTATATTTTCTTATCCATAATAAATGCAACCGTAATAATATTACTAAGCATTTTCATTTTTAAAATGCCAGTTGAAGGAAGTTTATTTTTATTAGGATTTGAAAGTGTTTTATTTATTATCAATGCTTTATCACTAGGTATTTTAATTTCCACCATTTCTACAACGCAACAAACTGCCATGATGATTTCTTTAATGGGATTAATGCTGCCTGTTATTTTATTATCTGGATTTATTTTCCCAATAACAAGCATGCCATTAATTTTACAAGCAATAAGTAACGTTATTCCTGCAAAATGGTTTCTGATAATTATAAAAGGAATTATGCTAAAAGGGGTTGGAATAAGCTTTGTGTGGAAAGAAACTTTGATTTTAGCCGCAATGACTTTGTTTTTTATTGTTTTAAGTATTAAAAAGTATAAAATAAGATTAGAATAAAGTTCACTTATTCTGAAATGGGAG
>DGOU01000100.1:0-9061 GCA_002390165.1 Lutibacter sp. UBA4458 | reverse complement strand
AAAGAATTCAAACAAATATTTAGAAATAAAGGAATGCTTCCTATTATTTTTATCATGCCTTTTATTCAACTTATTATTTTATCTAATGCGGCAACTTTTGAAATTAAAAACATAAAATTTTCATTTATCGATCACAATAAAACCTCATTATCTAGAGAATTGGTGGATAAATTTAAAGCCTCTAAATATTTTAATATTATAAATGAATTTCCTTCTAATAAAATTGCAAAATCTGAAATGTTAAAAGGAAATATAGATGTTATTTTAGAAATTCCAGAACATTTTGAACGCGACTTGGTAAAACACAATTCCGCTGCAATTTCAGCAACCATAAATGCCATTGATGGTGCTGCGGCAGGTGTAGAAAATGTGTATTTAAATCAAATAGTACAACAATTTAATAAACATGCTACGGTAAATTTGTTGCCTTTACATAAAAATGAAAATCAGTATCAGCGTATAAGTAGTATTCCAAGTTTTTGGTATAACAAAACCCTTAACTATAAAACATTTATGGTTCCCGGAATTTTAGTGTTATTAGTAACTATGATTACGCTTTTTTTGTCAGGAATGAATATTGTTCGCGAAAAAGAAATAGGAACTTTAGAGCAAATTAATGTTACTCCAATTAAAAAACATCAATTTATAATCGGGAAATTGTTTCCTTTTTGGGCTTTAGGATTGCTATTATTAACCATAGGGCTTCTTATTGCAAAAATATTATTTAATGTTCCTATTATTGGAAACATTTTTTTACTGTACGCCTACACTTCAATTTATATTTTAGTAATTTTAGGTATTGGGTTGTTTATTTCCAACTTTACAGAAACGCAGCAACAAGCTATGTTTATTGCTTGGTTTTTTATGGTTATTTTTATTTTAATGAGCGGTTTATTTACACCTATAGAGAGTATGCCTGTTTGGGCACAACAAATTACCAATTTCAACCCTATTAAATACTTTGTTGAAGTAATGCGTATGGTTATGTTAAAAGGAGCTAGTTTTACCGATATAATTCCGCAGTTTACTAAAACTTTAATTTATGCCTTTGTTATGAATGGCTTAGCTGTTTGGGGGTACCGAAAAACAACTTAAAATCTTATACCAATGAAAAAAATAATTAAATATATTACCCTAATTACTTTAATTGCATTTACATTATTAACCTTATTTTTAAGTAGTTCCATAATTTTTAATTGGTTTGGCATTAGAGCTAAAGAAGGTAATTATGTATTATTTGTGGTTTGGGCAAATCTTATAAGCAGTTTCCTTTATTTATTTTCTATTTACGGAATTATAAAATTGAAAAAATGGAGTATAAAACCATTACTTGCTGCCATCTTAATTTTAATTTTAGCACTTATAGGTTTATTTATTCATATTAATTTAGGAGGACTTTATGAAACCAAAACCATTGGAGCATTATTTTTTAGAATTACAACAACCGCTATTTTTACATTTTCGGCTTATTTAATCACAATCAAATGGAATAAATAATACTAAAAATTATTTATTTTAAAATAAAACCTTACCATGGAAAATAAAACCATACAAATAAAAAAGTTTTCAGGAGAATTAGAACCTTTTTCAATAGATAAATTACAAAACTCTCTTTATAAAAGTGGTGCTTCAAAAAAAGTGGTTGCAAAAATTATTCAAAAACTTCAACCGCAACTTTACAATGGCATAACCACTAAAATAATTTATAAAAAAGCTTTTGATTTATTAAAAAAACATAATCATTTCTGCGCTACAAAATACAGTTTAAAAAAAGCCATTTTAGCTTTAGGACCAACTGGTTTTTTATTTGAAAAATTAGTAGCAGAAATATTAAAACAAAAAGGTTTTAAAACACAAGTTAGTGTTATTTTGCCTGGCGAATGCGTTACCCATGAAATTGATGTACTTGCTGAAAAAGACAACAGCACTTATGCAATAGAATGTAAATTCCATTCAAAATTAAAGTACAGAAGCGATGTTAAAATACCATTATATATTAATTCTCGATTTTTAGACATTCAAAAAAAATGGAATAACGATAAATCAAAAAAAACTACCCTAAAACAAGGTTGGTTAGTTACCAATACTAAATTTACAGAAGATGCCGTCTCCTATGCAAAATGTGTTGGTTTATCTCTATTTAGTTGGGATTATCCTAAAGGAAACGGCATTAAAGATCTTATAGATAGGTTTGGATTATACCCTGTAACAGCGCTAATCAGCTTAAAAAAATGGGAAAAACTGGAATTAATCAAAAAAAATATAGTGCTGGTAACAGATTTAAAAAATAATATGAAATTATTAGAAGTGTTAAAAATTCCAGCAAAAAGAATTAAAAAAGTAAAATTAGAGTTAAAAGCAGTTTGTGTTAACCAATAAATTTAATTTAAAAGCTATAAATAACCTCAATTTTGTAATTTTGTATTTAGAATCATTCTAAAAAAAGAACATGTTAGATATTAAAAAAGTAAGAACTGATTTTCCTATTTTAAAAGAAACTGTAAACGGAAAACCCTTAGTATATTTTGACAATGCCGCTACCTCACAAAAACCTCAAATTGTAATTGATAGTATTGTTGATTATTATTCAAAATACAATGCAAATATTCATAGAGGAGTTCATACACTCAGCCAATTAGCAACCGATGCTTTTGAGCAATCTCGTATAAAACTTCAAAAACATTTTAATGCAAAACATAGTTTTGAAATAATTTTTACTGCAGGCACCACGCAAGGTATAAATATGGTGGCAACTAGTTTTACGCCCTTTTTAAATAAAGGTGATGAAATTATAGTTTCTGCAATGGAGCATCATTCTAATATAGTTCCTTGGCAAATGCTTTGCGAACGCACTGGAGCTGTTTTAAAAGTAATTCCTATGAATGAAAAAGGGGAATTATTGATAAATGAATACGATAAATTACTTACCAATAAAACAAAATTAGTATTTGTAAACCATGTTTCCAATGCATTAGGTACCATTAACCCTATAAAATATATTATTGATAAAGCACACCTATTTAATGCTGCAGTTTTAATTGATGGCGCGCAATCTAGTCCTCATATAAAACCTGATTTACAAGCGTTAGATGTCGATTTTTATGTAGCATCTGCACATAAACTTTGCGGGCCAACCGGTATTGGTATTTTATATGGAAAACAAAAATGGTTACAAAAATTACCTCCTTATCAAGGTGGAGGAGAAATGATTAAAGAAGTTACTTTTGAACATACTTCGTATGCAGATTTACCTTATAAATTTGAAGCCGGAACACCTAATATATCAGGAGCAATTGCTTTTGGTGTTGCCATTGATTATTTAAATGAATTAGGTTTTGATAACATTGCTGCTTATGAAAAAGAATTATTAAACTACGCTACTAAAGAATTACTAAAAATTGAAGGTTTACGTATTTACGGTACTTCCAAACAAAAAACTTCGGTTATTTCCTTTAATATAGCAAATATTCATCCGTATGATATTGGAACTATTATTGATAAACTAGGAATAGAAGTTAGAACAGGACACCATTGTGCACAACCAATTATGGATTTTTACAAAATTCCTGGAACGGTCAGAGCATCATTTGCATTTTATAATACTTTTGAAGAAATTGATTTGTTAGTAAGCGCTTTACAAAGAGCAAAAGCTATGCTAACCTAAGTTATAAGATTTTATGACTAGAAATTACGAATACAAAATGATAGAATAAAACTTACATTTGCAATACAATAAATGTACTTTTTTAAAATTTAGGCTCCTAAATTTTAAAACATGCTAATAGATAAAGCAACATGTCTAAATTACCTAAAGCAAATAAATTTATTGATCTTTCAGATTATGGAAGACCCATTGCTAGAATTATTGCAAATTCTCTAAAAAATACTACGGTTACACCTATACAAGTTACTATTTGGTTCATTATTTCAGGAATAATTGCCATAGGCTGCATACTTTATGCTTATTATTGGGCAGCTGCATTTTTTCTAATTTTGAAATCAATTTTAGACGCCGCAGATGGCGAATTGGCTCGTATAAGAAATACACCTTCTTATACCGGTCGTTATTTTGATTCTATTTCAGATATCTTATTAAATTTTTTAATATTTACAACCTTAAGTTATGTCACGCATTATAACTTTATAATAGCCTTTATTTCTTTTTTAGGAATCCAATTACAAGGAACTTTATATAACTATTACTACGTTATTTTAAGAAATAAATATAATGGTGATACTACAAGTCGTGTTTTTGAAAATAAAACACCTATCGCTTTAAAAGGGGAAAAACAAAAAAATGTTGACATACTTTTTCGTCTGTATAAAATACTATATGGTGGCTTTGATAAAATAATTTATCTTTTAGATAAAAAGGCTGTTGAAAGTAATACATTTCCTAATTGGTTAATGACAGCCATTTCAACGTTTGGACTTGGCTTTCAATTATTAGTTATTTCAATACTATTAATTTTAGAATACAAAGAATTTATTATACCCTTTTTTATTAGTTATTCCTTTATGATTTTAATTTTTATAGGAATCAGAAAAATAGTAGATTCACCTATTTAACAAACTGAATTATTTCGTTTAAAAGCCTATTTTTATTAATAATTAATCAATTTTTTAATATTTTATTTTTTGTTTTGTTAGTTTTTTAACTTTTTTTTAATATATTCGGCCATCTTTTATTAAAGATAATACCCTATTTATTAATTTTTAAAATCAAATTTTTAGAATGAAAAAACTAATTTTTTCTTTTGCAGCTTTAGCATTAGCCGTAGTTGCGTGTCAGCCAAATTCTGACAAAATCACTCCAAATCAAGAAACTGCTTCTGTTGACATGAGCGATTTTTATGTGTACACAGATGACACTTCTCCAAAAGCTACCAAAACCACTAAAGAAAGATGTGTTAGTATGAAAGTACTAAACAAAGAATTAAAAGAGCATCCAGGTTTAGAAAAACGTATGTTCAACATTGAAAAACATACCAGAACTTTAATTTCTGCAAAAAAACCGAGTGGAAATCCTGGTGGTGGAAATAACGGCGGTGGCGGAGGAACACCTCCTCCAACTCCATATACTGGAACGATAACCATACCAGTTGTAGTAAATATTTTAGAAGACCCTGCTCACCCAGTTACGCAAGCAAATATCGATTCTCAAATAGCTATTTTAAATGCAGATTATAATAACAACAATCCTAACACAAGTGGCATTCCTTCAGAATTTGCTGGTGCAGTTACAAACGCTAACATAACTTTTACTTTAGCTGCTGTTAACAGAAAAGCTTCCACTAAATCAACTTGGGGTACAAGTGATGGTATGAAAAATTCTAGCCAAGGTGGATGGGATGCAACCGATCCTGCTCATAATTTAAACCTTTGGGTTTGTGAAATTGGTGGTGGTATTTTAGGATACGCTCAATTTCCTGGCGGAGCTGCTGCAACGGATGGTGTAGTAATTGGTTCTGATTTCTTAGGAGAAAATACTGCTGGTGGACAATATGGACATGGTAGAACTGCTACTCATGAAGTTGGTCACTGGTTAAATTTACGTCATATTTGGGGAGATGGAAGATGTCGTCAAGATGATTTTGTTACTGACACTCCAAGTTCTGATAGAGCTAATTATGGTTGCCCTTCTTATCCAACGGTTCACTGTAAATCTAATGATATGACTATGAACTATATGGATTATGTAGATGACGATTGTATGTATATGTTCTCTAACGGTCAAAATGATAGAATGAGAGCTCTTTTTGCTTCAGGCGGAGCTAGAGAAAGCTTTGTATTACCATAATGCATAATGAATAAGATAAAAAAAAGGGAGCTTTAAGCTCCTTTTTTTTTATCTTTAAACTACAAAACATTACTTAAATGAAATTTATAAAATATTTATTTTTTATTGTTATTCTTAATAGCTGCAAAGCCCAAACCAATACAGATACTATGGTAATAAATTACAATGCAAAAACTAGAGGTAGCTTTATTACGCTTGTAGCTACATCCAACAAAATATCCTATAAAGACAGAGAAACAACTAAAGAAATAAATACCACTTCTAAGTTTTGGCAAGAAGTTATAAACTGTGTAAAGCCAATAAACCTTTCAGAAATAGAAAATTTAACACCACCATCAAGTGATAGACAAGTGGATGCAGCATTACATGCTACCTTAAGTATAACAAAAAATGCTAAAACTTATGTTTCTAAAACATTTGACCATGGAAATCCGCCTAAAGAATTAAAACCGTTAATAGAAACTCTTTTTAATGCCTTAAATTTAAAATAAGGTTTTAAAACCGTTTATTTTCTTCCAAAATCTGCAGGAATTTCGCCCCAAGCTTTGGTTTCCCATTTTAAAATACGAGTGGAATATTTATTGTCTTTAAGCCAAATTTCAGCTCTCTTAACCAAATCAAATAATAATTTATTTTCTTTAGTTATTGGTAAATTTGTTCGACATTGACCTTTCTTCACCCAATTAATAGCAATTTTAGAATCTGAATATATAGGAATATTACTCTTTATATTTTTTAAATACCCCAAACCGTGAACCAATGCTAAAAACTCACCAATATTATTGGTTCCGTTTTCAAATGGACCTTGAATAAATAGTTGTTTTTTTGTTTTGGTGTTTACACCTCTATACTCCATTTTACCTGGGTTTCCACTACAAGCGGCATCTACGGACAAAGACTCTAATATTGGACTACCTATTAATTTTAATTCTTCTTCAGAAAGCTGCACTTTTTGTGTGTTTTTTCCAACATAATCCTCATAATTTCCTTTAAAAGCTTTTTCTGCGTTTTCTTTGTTTACAAAAGCCTTATATTGAGCACCTTTAAAATCTTTTATATGCTTTTTACACACATTCCAAGACGTAAAAACACCAATTTTATTACCTTTCCAAATTACATAAAACTTTTTTTTACTCATTTTCTAAAATAACTTTTTCAATAACTTTTGGAAAATTTTCTTGTTCTAAAGTATGAATTTTTTCTGCAACACTTTCTGCTGTATCACTTTTTAAAACATTAAATTTTTTCTGAAAAATAATGTTTCCTTCATCATAATTTTCATTTACATAATGTATCGTAATTCCAGATTCATTTTCTTTATTAGCAACAACAGCTTTATGTACATGCATACCATACATTCCTTTTCCTCCATATTTTGGCAATAAAGCAGGATGAATATTAATTATTTTATTTAAAAAGGCTTTTAAAATAAAATCAGGTACTTTCCATAAAAATCCAGCTAAAACAATAAAATCAGACTGCTGTTTTAATGTTTTTAAAACAGAATCTGAATTATTAAAATCGTTTCTGGTAAAAATAACCGAATTAATATCCAATTTTTTTGCTCTATCTAACACTTTTGCATTTGCGTTATTGGTTAACACCATAGAAACCTTAATATTTACATTATTTTTAAAATATTTTATAATGTTTTCTGCGTTAGTGCCAGAACCAGATGCAAGAATAGCGATACGTATCATAAGTGTTAATTTACTTATATTAATGTACAAATTAAGGAAAATATTTTCAACTTTACCTTTCCTATTTTTAAAACTTTATTTATTTTTAAACGAGCAAAAATCATCTTTTATTAATTAAAATATTTTCATTTCAATAAAGTTTTATATTTTTGCCAAGTAATTAAATTTAAAATTAAAAAATTATGTCAGACATTGCATCAAGAGTTAAAGCCATTATTGTAGATAAATTAGGCGTTGACGAAAATGAAGTAACAACAGAAGCAAGCTTCACAAACGATTTAGGAGCAGATTCACTTGACACTGTTGAATTAATCATGGAATTTGAAAAAGAATTCGATATCCAAATTCCAGACGATCAAGCTGAAAACATTGGCACTGTTGGTCAAGCAATTAGCTATATAGAAGAAGCAAAAAAGTAATTTTTATATGGAATTGAAACGAGTAGTAGTAACTGGACTTGGTGCATTAACACCTATAGGTAATAATGTGAATGAATATTGGAATAGCCTCCTTAACGGAGTTAGTGGGGCAGCTCCAATAACTCATTTTGATGCGTCCAAGTTCAAAACTCGTTTTGCTTGTGAACTTAAAAATTTTGATATCACGGATTATTTTTCTAGAAAAGATGCTAGAAAAATGGATAAATTCACACAATACGCTATGGTGGCAACCGATGAAGCTATTGTAAATTCAAAATTAGATTTAGAGAAAATTAATAAAGATAGAGTTGGTGTTATTTGGGGTGCTGGTATTGGAGGATTAGAAACCTTTCAAAATGAAGTGATTAATTTCACCGAAGGCAACGGAACTCCTCGATTTAATCCTTTCTTTATTCCAAAAATGATTGCAGATATAGCTCCAGGGCAAATTTCTATTAAATATGGTTTTAAAGGACCAAATTTCACTACAGTTTCAGCTTGTGCTTCTTCAGCAAACGCTTTAATTGACGCTTATAACTACATTAGGTTAGGAAAAGCAGATGTTATGGTTTCAGGAGGATCAGAAGCTGCAATTACCATTGCAGGAATGGGTGGATTTAATTCTTTACAAGCTTTATCAACTAGAAATGATGACCCTAAAACTGCATCGCGACCATTTGATAAAGATAGAGATGGATTTATTTTAGGAGAAGGTGCTGGATCCCTTATTTTAGAAGAATATGAACATGCTAAAGCTAGAGGAGCAAAAATTTACGCCGAATTGGTTGGCGGAGGCTTGTCTGCAGATGCTTATCATATTACCGCTCCACATCCTGAAGGAATTGGAGCTAAAAAAGTAATGTTAGATTGCTTGGATGATGCTGGACTAAAACCTGAAGATGTAGATGCTATTAATATGCATGGTACTTCTACTCCGCTTGGCGACATTGCCGAATCAAAAGCTATTTTAGAAGTTTTTGGAGAACACGCTTACACTTTAAATATTAACTCTACAAAGTCAATGACAGGTCATCTATTAGGTGCTGCTGGGGCTATTGAATCTATTGCTTCAATTTTAGCTATTGAGCATGGAATTGTACCTCCTACTATTAATCATTTTACGGATGACGACCATATTGACA
>DGOU01000027.1 GCA_002390165.1 Lutibacter sp. UBA4458 | reverse complement strand
GTTTTACTCACCCCAGACATGGAGAATATTACTTTTTTATCGTCAGCCATTATACTAATTTTTAGTGGTTAGTTTTGATTTTTAAATGCCTTTATACCTCAATAGAATTTACAAAAATTGCAATTTTAAGATATATTTTCAATTATTTAAACTCTTCCTTTTAATGCATTAAAAACCCAAGCTACAGCGAAAAACCCAATTCCAACAGCAGCAAAGCCCCATCCAGCAACATCATCATATCTAAAAGCTCCTAAAGCAATTAGCGCTAAACCTACAATTATCATTATTAAAGTTGCGTATCCTAAAACTGTATTTTTATTCATAGTAACTAGTTATTTATTTTAATTTTGTTAGTGTGCAAATATCGTAATTTTTTACTTAGTATATAAAAAACACACTATCAATAGTCTGTTAAAAAATTATATGTTGCAAAAAATTAATTAAAAAGACATTGGCACTTCAATAAATAATAATTCAGAATTATTAATTGCAGTAATTTCAAAATCTGACAACTCAGTTATTCCAATAGCATCTCTTTTATTTAAAATTTTATTTTCAATAGAAATTTCACCAGAAATCACCATAAGATAAACACCATGTTTTTCAGTTTTTAAATAGTAATTAAAAGTGGTTTTTTGAGATAAATCTATTCTTGAAATTTTTGCGTCTTGGTGAATGGTTAAGGAACCTTCAAACTTTTCCTTTTTTGAAGAAACTAATATTTGCAGTTTATTTTTACGTGCTGCTGCATCGAATTCTTTTTGTGCATATTGCGGTTTTACATTTTGAAGATTCGGAATAATCCAAATTTGAAATAAATTTAAATCTCCGTGAGCATTATTATTCATTTCAGCATGTTGAATACCTTTTCCTGCCGACATAACTTGTATTTCTCCGGTAAGTAAAGGAATCCATTTATTGCTCATAGAATCTTTATGTTTTAAACTTCCTTTTAATGGAATGGAAATAATTTCCATATTATTATGAGGATGTGTTCCAAAACCCATCCCTCCTTTAATTATATCATCATTTAAAACTCGTAATGCTCCAAAATTCACTTTTTTAGGATGGTAATAATTTGAAAAACTAAAAGAATATTTAGCCTGTAGCCAACCGTAATCTGCCTTTCCTCTATCGTTTTCTCTAAAAAAAGTAAGCATAATGTTAGTGTCTAATTTTATCTAAAATTTGGTTAATGGTTTTAGCTTCCTGTTCAGATATATTTCTCATATAATCATCAAATTCAGAAATGTTTATTTTGTTTAATAATTGCAAACCTTTATCCGTAATTTGTACATATACAACTCTTCTATCGCTTTCACATCGTGTACGTTCAATCAATTTTTTATCGCATAATTTATCCATTAATCTGGTTGAATTAGGAGATTTTTGAATCATTCTTTCCTTTACCGCATTCACTGTAATTGCCTCTTTTGCACCTCTTAAAATTCGTAAAATATTATATTGTTGTATAGAGATTTTATAAGGATTTAAAATGCTATTCCCAATAGAATCTAACCAATTAGCGGTGTATTTTATATTGATAAGTGCTTTGGTAAATTCGCTAGGAAATGTAGATTTTATATCTTTTGAAATATCGCCCATAACTACAAAGCATTTTCTAAGTTTTCTACTAGTTTCAAAAGGTTCGATTTTAATTCCTCGTCTACAATATCGCCATCTTTAAAATTTTCATAAAAGGACGGAAATGGCATGCTTCCAACTATGTTTCCTCCCATATATGGAAATCTGCCTAATGCTATATCTAAAACTGTTTGCCCTCCTCGTTCTCCTGGTGAAGTTGCTAATAAAATCATCGGTTTATTTCGCCATACTTTTCCGTTAATTCTAGATAACCAATCAAAAACATTTTTAAAAGCTGTGGAATATGCTCCATTATGTTCTGCTAAAGAAATTACAAATCCATCTGCTTTTTCAACTAATTCATTTAATTTTTTTACGCCTTCAGAAAAACCCTGTTCTTCTTCTATATCTACCGAAAACAGAGGCATTTCAAAATTATTTAAATCAATTTTAGTAAGGGTTACATTTTTTAATAATCCTCCTGCATATTCAGCCAATACCTTATTAATTGATTTTTTACTATTACTTCCTCCAATGGTTACAATATTTTTTGTCATAATTGATATTTTTTTAGTTTAATACACCGCAAAGATAGGTGAAATATATTTATTTACCTAGGTATTTATTTGCTAGGTATATAATAAAGCTTGTTTCACATTCATTTTGTACTTTAGCATTACCTAAATAGCAATTATAAATGAATATTAACTTCAATAAAAACGAAGATTATAATAAACTTCAAAATAGCAATCTTAAAAAGCAACTTTTAAAAGTTTATAAAGGTGGCGGAACTAAAAATATTGAAAAACACAAAGCAAAAGGTAAGCTTACAGCAAGAGAGCGTATAACTTATTTATTAGATACTAATAAAGATTCCATAGAAATAGGTGCATTTGCTGGAGATGGCATGTATAAAGAACACGGCGGCTGCCCTTCTGGTGGTGTAGTAGTTAAAATTGGCTATATAAAAGGCAAACAATGTATTGTTGTTGCTAATGACGCAACCGTAAAAGCAGGTGCTTGGTTTCCAATTACTGGGAAAAAGAATTTAAGAGCACAAGAAATTGCTATGGAAAACAAATTACCTATTATTTATTTGGTAGATAGTGCTGGGGTTTATTTACCAATGCAAGATGAAATTTTTCCAGACAAAGAACATTTTGGTCGTATTTTTAGAAATAATGCCGTTATGAGTGCTATGGGAATTACTCAAATTGCAGCAGTTATGGGAAGTTGTGTTGCTGGTGGCGCTTATCTACCAATTATGAGTGATGAAGCCATGATTGTGGACAAAACAGGTAGCATATTTTTAGCAGGAAGTTATTTGGTAAAAGCAGCTATTGGTGAAAGTATTGATAATGAAACTTTAGGAGGTGCAACTACACATTGTGAAATTAGTGGAGTAACGGATTACAAAGCTGAAGACGATAAGGATGCACTGGATAAAATAAAAAATATTGTATCAAAAATTGGAGATTTTGATAAAGCTGGATTCAATAGAGAACCAACTGAAAAACCAAAAGAAAATCCAGACGACATCTTTGGAATTTTACCAATTACACGCACCGAACCATATGATATGCACGAAATTATTAAACGATTAGTGGATAATTCGGAAATTGAAGAATACAAAAAAGATTACGGTAAAACCATAATTTGTGGCTATGCCAGAATAGATGGTTGGGCTGTTGGTATTGTAGCAAACCAACGCAAAGTAGTTAAAACCGCAAAAAAAGAAATGCAATTTGGCGGTGTTATTTATTCGGATAGTGCAGACAAAGCAACAAGATTTATAGCTAATTGTAATCAGAAAAAAATTCCTTTGGTGTTTTTACAAGATGTAACTGGTTTTATGGTTGGCAGCAAAAGTGAACACGGTGGTATTATTAAAGACGGTGCAAAAATGGTAAATGCTGTTAGTAATTCCGTAGTTCCAAAATTTACTATTATTATAGGTAATTCATACGGAGCTGGAAATTATGCTATGTGTGGTAAAGCTTATGACCCTAGACTAATTGTTGCATGGCCGTCTGCAAGATTGGCCGTTATGGGAGGTGAACAAGCTGCAAAAGTGTTATTACAAATTGAAACCGCTTCCTTAAAAAAGAAAGGAGAAAAAATTTCTGCTAAACAAGAAAAGGAAATTTTAGATTCTATAAAACAAAGGTATGATGCACAAACTTCTCCATATTATGCAGCAGCACATTTA
>DGOU01000080.1:8151-13799 GCA_002390165.1 Lutibacter sp. UBA4458 | reverse complement strand
GAAGCTCATAATGCGACAGCCGATGTTGAAGCAACTACGCGCTGTTTTTTAGAATTAATTCGTCAAAAAGCTTATACATTAGAACAGCTTAAAGCTGATTCTGATTATTTTCAACAATTTACAACCATAAACCCAACTCCAATTAAAGTTATTGGGTTAAAGCATGTAAACCTTAAAAATGCTAGTAAAAAATTAAAAGAAGAAACTCAGAATAAATCCAAGGAAAACTCAAAAAACATTGCTTTTAGTAATGAGCTAAAAAAAGCTTCCTTTTCTCATTTGCATTGTCACTCTCAATTTTCAATTCTTCAATCTACATCTAATGTTCAACAACTAATTAATAAGGCAATTGAATTTAATATGCCTGCAGTTGCTATTACGGATATTGGCAACATGATGAGTTCCTATTATTTTATTAGAGATGCTATAAACTATAACAAAACTGTTGTTACATTTAATGAATCCAAATCGGAACAAGAAAAAGAAAAAAATACGATTACACCAATTGTTGGTTCTGAATTTTATGTTTGTGAAAATCATTTAGACAGAACACATAAAGACAATGGATACCAAATAGTTTTTTTAGCAAAAAACCGAAATGGTTATCATAACTTAGCTAAAATGTCTTCTCTTTCTAACACCGAAGGATTTTACTATGTACCAAGAATTGACAAAGAGATAATTAAGAAATATAAAGATGATTTAATTGTATTATCTGGAAATTTAAACGGCGAAATACCCAATAAAATATTAAATATTGGTGAAAACCAAGCGGAAGAAGCTTTATTATGGTGGAAAGAACAGTTTGGAAAGGATTTCTATTTAGAAATTATGCGTCATCAACAAGAAAATGAAAATCACGTTAATGAAGTGCTTATTCAATTTTCTAAAAAACACAATATAAAATTAATTGCTACAAACAATACTTTTTACACCAATCAGGAAGATTCAGAAGCTCACGACATTTTATTATGCGTAAAAGAAAACGAAAAATTTGCTACTCCTAAAGGCAGAGGAAGAGGTTACCGAAACGGATTACCAAATGAGGAATATTATTTTAAGTCGCAAGAAGCAATGAAAATGTTGTTTTCTAACATTCCTGAAGCTATAACAAATATTCAAGAAATTACAGATCAAATTGAAATTTACGATTTAGAACGCGATGTTTTACTTCCAAAATTTAATATACCTAATGAATTCGAAAATTCGGAAGATAAAATAGATGGGGGCGTTAGAGGAGAAAACAGTTATTTAAAACATTTAACTTTTGAAGGTGCTAAAAAAAGATACGGAGAAAACCTTTCCAAAGAAGTAGAAGAACGAATAAGCTTTGAGCTTGAAATTATTAAAAAAACTGGCTATCCTGGTTACTTTTTAATTGTTTGGGATTTTATTTTAGAGGCACGTAAAATGGGGGTTTCTGTTGGTCCTGGACGTGGTTCTGCTGCGGGTTCTGTGGTTGCCTATTGTTTATGGATAACCAATATTGACCCAATTAAATACAACCTCCTTTTTGAGCGGTTTCTAAATCCTGATCGTGTTTCTTTACCCGATATTGATATTGATTTTGATGACGAAGGAAGACAAAAAGTTTTAGATTTTGTTATAGAAAAATATGGTGCAAATCAAGTTGCACAAATAGTAACCTATGGCACCATGGCTGCTAAATCTTCTATAAGAGATACTGCCAGAGCATTAGATTTGCCTCTTTCTGATGCTGATAGAATTGCAAAACTTATTCCAAATGTTAAACTAAAAAACATCTTTGGTGAGGACGAAAAAAGCAAAACAAAAATAAAAGAGCTTCGTAAAGAAGATTACGATTGTGTTACCGAATTAATCAGACTATCCGAAGGAAATGACTTAGAAGCTCGCACCATTAATCAAGCTCATAAACTTGAAGGCACGGTTAGAAACACTGGAATTCATGCTTGCGGAGTTATCATAACTCCAGAAGATATTACCAATTTAATTCCTGTAGGAACTGCTAAAGATTCTGACATGTACGTTACGCAATACGATAATAGTGTTGTGGAAAGTGCAGGATTACTTAAAATGGACTTTTTAGGCTTAAAAACTTTAACGCTAATAAAAGACACCATTAAAATTATTAAAGCAATTCACGGGAAAGAATTAATTCCTGATGATTTTCCTTTAGATGATATTAAAACTTTTGAACTGTTTCAAAAAGGAGAAACTGTTGGTGTTTTTCAGTACGAATCTTTAGGAATGCAAAAACATTTAAAGTCTTTAAAACCAACCGAATTTGCCGATTTAATTGCCATGAACGCTTTGTATCGACCAGGACCAATGGAATATATTCCGTTGTTTATTATGCGTAAACACGGAGAAGAAGCTATTGAATACGATTTACCTGAAATGGAAGAGTATTTAAAAGAGACTTATGGTGTTACGGTGTATCAGGAACAAGTAATGTTACTTTCCCAAAAAATAGCAAACTTTACCAAAGGTGAAGCAGATCAATTGCGAAAGGCTATGGGAAAAAAGATTTTTGAATTACTTCAAAAACTTAAACCTAAGTTTCTTAAAGGTGGTATTGCCAATAATCATCCAAAAGAAACATTAGAAAAAATTTGGAAAGACTGGGAGGCTTTTGCCGCTTATGCCTTTAACAAATCGCATTCTACTTGCTATGCCTATATTGCCTATCAAACTGCCTATTTAAAAGCACACTATCCAGCGGAATTTATGGCAGCAGTGCTTTCAAATAATATGAGAGACATTAAGCAAGTTACTTTTTTTATGGAAGAATGTAAACGTGCTGAAATAGAGGTTTTAGGACCTGACATAAACGAATCGTATTATAAATTTGCTGTTAATAAACAAGGTGCTATACGCTTTGGAATGGGTGCAATTAAAGGCGTTGGTGAAAGTGCTGTAGCTGCAATTGTAGATGAAAGAAAGAAAAATGGAAATTTTAATTCCATTTTTGATGTAACTAAACGAGTAGATTTGCGTACCGTTACTAAAAGAGCATTTGACGGATTAGCTTTGGCTGGAGGATTAGATTCTTTTACCTCTACGAATAGAGCTCAATATTTTTTAAAAGATGACCGCAATGTTTCTTTTATTGAAAAAGCTATTAGATTTGGAAATAAATATCAAGATAATAAAAACTCATCCCAAGTTTCTTTATTTGGAGAAACTTCGGAAGTTCAGTTTCCTGAACCTGAAATACCTTCTTGTCCTAATTGGGGAATTATGGAAAAGTTATCCAAAGAAAAAGAAGTTATTGGTATATATATTTCTGGCCATCCATTAGACGACTTTAAAACAGAAATTGAAACTTACTGCAAAACACGTCTATCCCAATTTGAAAATTTAGAAACCTTAGTTAATAAAGATGTTGCTATTGGCGGAATTGTTTCTAGTGTTGAGCACCGTACTAATATGAAAGGAAACGGTTGGGCAATGTTTACTTTAGAAGATTTTTCTGGGTCATACGGATTTCGAATTTTTGGAGAAGAATATTTAAAATTCAGACACTTTTTAGTGATGAATTCCTTTTTATATATGAAAATTAGTTGTCGCCCAAGTTGGAATAAAACAGATGTTCGTCTTTCATTTACCAATGTTCAACTTTTAACAGACATATTAGAGCAATTCACTAAAAAATTGACAATCAATCTATTAAATAGCGATGTTACTACAAATAAAATTAAAAAAATAAATACTGTTTTAAAAGATTTTGAAGGTCAAAAACCAATACAATTTACTATTTTTGAACCCAAAGAAAATTTAAAATTAACGATGCCAAGCAGAAGTTTTAAAGTGAATATTTCTAATGAATTATTAGAAAAATTAAAAAAAGAACAAATTCATTTTAAACTTAATTAGTTTCGCTTTAATCAATGAAAAAGATTTTATTTTTATTACTAACACTTATTAGTTTGTCAAACTATGCGCAAACAAAATCCACTTACATCCAAGCGGATTATTTGTATGGAAATATTATTGCTCACAATCCTGATGCAACTGCTTTTTTACAAGGGCATCCAACAGGAGTTATTATAAGTTATAACCAACGTAGTTTTGGCGAAGAAAAATGGCAAGAACATTTTAATTATCCAGATTTTGGATATTCATTAGGATATTACGATTATCATTCTAAAATATTAGGAAAATTATATGCCGTTTATGGACATTACAATTTTTATTTGTTAAACCGATTGCATAAAAACCAACTTATTGTTAGGGCTGGAATTGGATTAGCCTATAATACGCACCCGTATAACAAAGTAACAAATAATAAAAATACAGCATTTGGTACGTATTTAAATTCAAGCACCTATTTTAAATTATACTATCAACACGAAAACATTATTAAAAAAATTGGGTTTAACACTGGTTTAACCTTTATTCATGCGTCTAATTCTAATGTGAAATCTCCAAATTCTGGCGTTAATTTATGGGCTTTTACAGTAGGTTTAAATTATGATTTAGATCCAAATCTCAAAAATAATTCTTTTATTCCTTCTAATGAATCTAAAAAATTTACCGAACCAATTAAGTTAAATGTAGCGGTACGTAGTGGTATTAATGAATCCGAAATAATAGGTAGTGGACAACGACCTTTTTTTGTTGCTTCTGTGTATGCCGATAAACGAATTAATAGAATTTCTGCTTTACAGTTTGGATTAGACTTATATATTTCTCCTATAGTAAAAGATTTTTACAAAATCAATTCTACAATTGAAAGAACCCATTTAAAAAAGGCTCATGAATTTTCTAGAATCGGATTATTTATTGGCCATGAATTATTTATAAATAAAATATCTGTAGAAACCTCTCTCGCATATTATATAAAAACACCTTACGTTTACCAAGCTGTTTATTATGAAACGTTAGGTTTAAAACGATATTTTAATAAAAAATGGTTTGCAACCGTTCGTTTAAAAGCACATGCAGCTAATGCGGAAACGGTTGAATTTGGAATTGGAATTAGAATGTAATATGAAACAAAAGATTTACATACTATTTTTAATTTTAAGCAGCTCCATTTCTGCACAAAACTCTTCTTTTTTTAAAAGTATAGAGGGTGATTTTTTTATTGGTAAAAATATTGAACACGATAAATCTCTTAACCAAGCTATTCAAGGAAATAGTTATGGTTTTATGGTTTTATTAAACGCCAAAAACAATCAAAATTCTAAATTTAATAGCTTATATAATTATCCAGATAAAGGTTTTTCTTTATTGTATTTAAATTATAATTCTTCTATTTTAGGGAAGGCAATTGGAGGTTACCGACACTATACTTACTCCTTAAAAAACAAACTTAAACTCACTACAGGTTTTGGATTAGGCTATGCAAATAAGCCTTATAATACCATTGCAAATAATCAAAATTTCGCATTGGGTTCTCATTTGTTAGTTTCTGCATTTTTAAAATTAAATTATTTTAATTATTTCCTAAATAATAATCTTACTATTTCTTCAGGAATTAGCTTAGTACATTTTTCAAATATTGCATTTAAAAATCCGAATTTGGGTATAAATACCGTTTCGGTTCACCTTGGTTTAAAATATCAAAATACAACTATTAAAAAACCCAAATCAGATGCTGAACTAATTTTAAAAACAACTGATAAATGGAATTATAATGTAATGGTTAGAACTGGCTATAA
>DGOU01000080.1:3586-8086 GCA_002390165.1 Lutibacter sp. UBA4458 | reverse complement strand
CAATAACCTTAGGTACAGATTATTTTAATTCTAAATTCTTAAAAGAATACATAAAGAATGAGGAAACAACTTCTGGAGAAAATTATAATGAAAATGATTATAATAGAGTTGGAATTTTTATTGGCCACGAACTAACCCAAAATCATTTTGCTTTTATATCTCAAATTGGATATTATGCGTATTATCCTTTTCCATATGTTAGTAGAATTTATGAACGATTTGGATTTAAGTATAAAATTAGTGAACATTTGTTTTCTGAAGTTACCTTAAAAGCAAATTTATTTAGAGCGGAAGGATTAGAAATTGGGTTAGGTTATAAATTTTAAAAGTACTTATGAAAAGAATATTGTACATTTTTATTTTAATAGGAAGTATTAGTTGCAACTCTGAAAAAGCTAGCAATTGCTTGCAAACTACTGGTAAAATAATTCAAAAAGAATTTATTGTAGATAACTTTACCAAAGTTGTAATTCATGACAAAATTGAATTAATTATTACAGATGGTCCAATCCAAAAAGTAACGGTGGAAACTGGCAAAAATTTAATGCCGGATATTAATGTTTCTGTAGTAAATAATCGTTTAGTTTTAATTAACAACAATACTTGTAATTTTTTTAGAGATTATGGCATTACCAAAGTTCATGTTACTTCTCCAAATTTAACAGAAATTAGAAATGCATCAGAGCAAAATATTACTTCAACAAATACGCTCACCTATCCATCTATCTATTTAATGTCACTTGGTGACAAACGAAAATATTTAGCAGTTGGTGATTTTAATTTATCTATTCAAAATACTAATGTTCGGATATTAAGTAATGGAGTAGCAACATTACATTTAACTGGAAGCACCAATAATTTAGATATTAAATTTGGAAATGGAAACACTCGTTTTGAAGGTGAAAATTTTAAAGTAAATAATATTAATGTAAATCAAGTAAGCTCTAATGACATGCTAATTTTTCCTCTCGAAAGCTTAACTGGTGGCATTCATTCAGTTGGCGATGTAATTTCTTATAACAGACCTCCTTTGGTTGATGTAGATGTACAAAATGTTGGACAACTTATTTTTAAATAGGTTAAATTCTACTCTTTATTGCTTATCGTTGTAGATATTATTTATTTTTAAGACCTTTGAAAACTATGTTTTTGTTTGTTACAATTTTAAGACACAATCGTTATATAATTGTATTACAGATTATTAAATAGTAAAATTAAGATAAATGGGCTTTTTTAGAGTATTACTTTGTATAATATTTCCTCCTTTAGCAGTAATTGATAAAGGTTGTGGCTCTATATTAATTGTATTTATTTTAACTTGCTTAGGCTGGATTCCTGGCGTTATTGCAGCACTTGTAATTAATAATAATCCAAATAATTAATGAAAAATATTCAACTTTTAGAATTAGGTTTAAAAGATTACAAAGAAACTTGGGATTTTCAAGAAAATCTATTCAAGGAAATAATTGATATTAAAATTGAAAATCGCAAATCTGAAATAAAAAAAACTACTCCAAATTATTTCCTTTTTGTTGAACATCCACACGTTTATACTTTAGGTAAAAGTGGCGACATTCACAACTTACTATTAAATGAAGAACAACTTACTGCAAAAGGAGCTTCCTTTTATAAAATAAATCGTGGTGGTGATATTACGTATCATGGTCCTGGGCAAATAGTAGGCTATCCTATTTTAAACTTAGATAATTTTTTTACAGATATTCATAAATATTTACGCTTTTTAGAAGAAGTAATTATTAGAACCTTAGCCGAATATGGTTTAAAATGTGAACGGAGTAAAGGAGAAACTGGCGTTTGGTTAGGTGTTGGAACACCTTTTGCGCGTAAAATTTGTGCCATGGGAGTTAGAACTAGTCGTTGGGTTACCATGCACGGCTTTGCATTAAATGTAAATACTAATTTAGGCTATTTTGATAATATTATTCCTTGTGGCATAAAAGGTAAAGCAGTTACATCATTAGCTGCTGAAATAAACAGAACTGTTTCTATTGAAGAAGTAAAAGAAAAAATTTTAAAACATTTTTCTGAATTATTTGAAGCAACATTTACAAAGTAACAACAAAATAATTATCTCAAAACTTTATAAAAATACTTTAGTAACAACATATCAACGTTATTGCTAACAAAATGAATTAAAAAAACAATTTACTAATTGCAAAGTTTTTATTAGCAATATTTTATTGTTTATAAAAAAATTAATAGACACTTTTTTTTAAAAGTACTTGCATTTTTAAAATTATTGTATAGATTTGTTGCTTAAACAAGAATAATGAGAAATACTAACACTTGGAATAGCTTCTATTTTTACTTTTATTTTAGCGATAAAAGATGAGGCGTTGTGTGTTAATTTTTAATAAATAATATAATAGTCTCGATTTAATCGGGATTTTTTTTTGAATAAATTTTAAAATATGAAAGTAGCAATTCAAGGCATAAAAGGTTCATTTCACCATTTGGTAGCAACACATTATTTTGGAAAAAATATTGAATTAGTAGAATGTTTATCCTTTAGCAAATTACCAACTTTGTTACATAACAATAAAGCAGAAGTAGTAGTTATGGCTATTGAAAACTCCATTGCCGGAGCAATTTTACCCAACTATGCCTTAATTGATGAACATAACTTAACTATTTCTGGAGAATATTATTTATCGGTACGCCATAATTTAATGGCTTTAGAAAATCAAAAAATAGAGGATTTAAAGGAAGTATATTCTCACCCAATGGCATTATTACAATGCCATGAGTTTTTTAAAAAACACCCTAAAATTAAATTAATTGAGGATACAGATACTGCATCTGTGGCAAAACGAATTCAAAAACAAAAATTAAAAGGAATTGGTGCCATTGCAAGCACTACAGCATCAGAAATTTATGAATTAAAAATTTTAGCAACAGATATTCAAACCATTAAAAATAATGCAACTCGTTTTTTTGTTTTAACAAAATCAGAAAATAAACATAGTGTTTCTGCTAATAAAGCTTCTATTAAATTTATGGTTAGTGATGAAACAGGAAGTTTAGCAGAAGTGCTTACAATTTTAGCAAAGCATCATTTAAACCTATCTAAAATACAATCCCTACCAGTAATAGAAACTCCTTGGAAGTACGCTTTTTTTGCAGATTTTATTTTTAATAGTTATGCCGATTATTTTAATGCCTTAGAAGAAGTAGAACATAAAGTAGAAACCTTGCAAGTTCTTGGCGAATACACAAAAAGTAAAAGATAATGATACCAAAAGCAGAGCGATTACATAGTGTAGAAGAATACTACTTTTCAAAAAAATTAAGAGAAGTTGGAACACTTGAAAAAGAAGGAAAACCAATTATAAACATGGCTATTGGAAGCCCCGATTTACAACCTCCAAAAAAGGTTGTAGAAGCTTTAGAAACCTCTTCTAAATTAGATAATGCACATAGTTATCAAAGCTACCAAGGCATTCCAGAATTGCGTTTGGCAATGCGTAATTTTTATAAAGAAAAATATAATGTAAAATTAAAGGATAATGAAGTGATGCCTTTAATGGGTTCAAAAGAAGGAATTATGCTTATTTCTTTAGCTTTTTTAAATGCTGGAGATGAAGTTTTAATTCCGAATCCTGGGTATCCAACGTACACCTCGGTTACAAAATTAGTTGGTGCTAAACCTGTTTCTTATAATTTAAATGCAGAAAATAATTGGCTTCCAAATTTTGAAGAATTAGAAAAACAAAATTTAGAAAAAATAAAAGTAATGTGGATAAACTATCCACATATGCCAACAGGCGCAAAAGGGACTACAGAAATATTTCAAAAAATTATATCCTTTGCTAAAAAACATAAAATTTTAGTAATAAATGATAATCCGTATAGTTTTTTACTTAATAAAAAACCCATCAGCATTATGGCAACTAACGGCGCTAAGGAAGTTGCATTAGAACTAAATTCGCTAAGTAAATCTTTTAATATGGCCGGTTGGCGAGTTGGATTGGTTGCAGGAAAAGAAAAGTATGTAAATGCAATTTTACAAGTAAAAAGCAATATGGATTCTGGTATGTTTTTAGGAATTCAAAAAGGTGCAATAGCTGCTTTAAAAACACCAGAAGAATGGTTTACCAATCTAAATTTAATTTATAAGAAAAGAAGAAAGATAGTTTGGGAAATTATGGAGGTTTTGAATTGTACCTATGCTAAAGACAGTTCCGGATTATTTGTTTGGGGTAAATTACCAAAAAATGAAAACGCCATAGATTTTACCGATAAATTATTAAAGGAAAATCATGTGTTTATTGCGCCAGGAGCAATTTTTGGATCAAACGGAGAAGGGTATATCCGAGCATCTTTATGTGTGTCAGAAGCTAAATTAAAGGAAGTATTACAACGATTAAAAATTGTTAAATAGAAAATGAAAAAATTAGTAGTAATAGGATTAGGATTAATCGGTGGATCATTAGCATTGGATCTAAAAAAAAGATTAAAATATACCATTTATGGTATAGA
>DGOU01000080.1:728-3427 GCA_002390165.1 Lutibacter sp. UBA4458 | reverse complement strand
TAGCATCTCATCCTTTGGCAGGAACGGAATTTTCAGGACCTGAAGCGGCAATATTAAATTTATTTGATGAAAAAGTGAACATTATTTGCGAAACGGATAAAAGCGATTGGAAAGTGTTAGATAAAGCAATTAGCATCTTTAAAATTTTGAATATGAGAATAAAAATGATGAATCCAGTAGAACATGATAGGCATATTGCGTATGTTTCTCATTTATCACACGTAAGTTCTTTTATGTTAGGAAAAACAGTTTTAGAAATTGAAAAAAATGAACAACATATTTTTGATATGGCAAGTACTGGTTTTGCATCTACCGTTCGTTTGGCAAAAAGTGCCTCAAGTACCTGGACACCAATTTTTCTAAAAAATAAAGTAAATGTATTACGAGCTTTAGAGGAGTATATTAAAAACCTTTCGGAATTTAAAAACTTATTAGAAACTGAGAATGAAAACGGTTTAAATGAAACGATGAACCATACAAATTATATAAAAACCATTTTAAATGGTATTAAATAACGAATAGAAAATTAACTAAAATGGAAATACAAAAAGAAAACAGAAAGTGGTTAGATGCAATGAATTTGTCGCACCCAATAGTAATTGCAGGTCCTTGTAGTGCAGAAACAGAAGAACAGGTTTTAAAAACAGCTCATTTATTAAAAAACACGGATACCAATGTGTTTAGAGCTGGCATTTGGAAACCTAGAACTCGCCCAGGAGGATTTGAAGGAGTAGGTGAAATTGGACTGCCTTGGTTACAAAAAGTTAAGGAAGAGACCGGATTAATGACCACCACTGAAGTTGGAAATGCACATCACGTAGAATTAGCTTTAAAACATAATGTAGATATTTTATGGATTGGTGCTCGAACTACAGTAAACCCATTTGTTGTGCAAGAAATTGCAGATGCCTTAAAAGGAGTCAATATCCCTGTTTTAGTTAAAAATCCAGTAAATCCAGATTTACCACTTTGGCTAGGTGCTGTAGAACGATTTTATGCTAATGGAATTAACCAGTTAGGAGTTATTCATAGAGGTTTTTCAACCTATAAATCAACAGAGTATAGAAATAAACCAAAATGGCAAATAGCAATTGAACTTAAAAAAGAATTTCCGAATTTACCGTTAATTTTAGATCCATCACATATATGCGGAAGAAGAGACACCTTGTTAGATACTTCTCAAACCGCATTAGATTTAAATTATGATGGATTTATGATTGAAACTCATTTAGATCCTGATAATGCTTGGAGTGATGCCAAACAACAAATTACTCCTGCTAGATTGGATGAAATTACCAAAGAATTAAAAATAAGGCAAAAACATAGTAGTAAAGAAGAGTTTCAACAAAAATTAAATCTTTTTAGAAGAGAGTTAGATGTAATAGATACTAATCTTATTGATTTATTAAAAGATAGAATGGGAATTTCGGTAGAAATTGGTACGTTAAAGCACAAAGAAAATGTTTCTATTTTACAAAGCACTCGTTGGGCAGATATTTTAAGAAATATGATTGAAAAAGGAGCTAAAAATGGATTAGACAAAGAATTTGTGGAGCAAATTTTTAAGGCAATTCATGTGGAATCTATAAAAATTCAACACCACGTAAAATAATATTTTTGTGACAAGAAGAGGTATACATGACCAATTGTCACACTAAGCCTGTCGAAGTGTTTTGGCTTAACAAGCTTTAAAAAAGTCTTCGATAGACTCAGACTGACAAAAAAACAATAGAGCTTATGGTATTTTCATAAGCTCTATTAGTTAGTTTTGTAATAAATCTTTATGATTTTAATCGTTTAAAAATATAGCGAGTAATAAAAATTCCTTTTCCATCTCCTTTACCAGAGTCACTTTCCACAGCGCTTGTTACAAAAGCTAAATCCCATCCTTCGCTAACCATCGTGTTAATTTTAGAGCTAATTAATGCATCATTGGTTGCAATATTCTGAAAACGAATTCCGCCTAAATTATAAAAGTTTAAAAGTTTGGTTTCATCAAATCCTTTAACTCTCATATCTCCTCTTTTAGATTTATTTCTATCTTTGTTTTCTTCGGTTTGGGTAGTAGTATAATTTTTATAATCTCTACTATCATTAGCTGATATTATTCTAGATCGTCCTAAACCATTTGCTACAATAGATTCTACACTAGTTATTATTTTGTACTCATAACTTTGTGCTTGTAAGTTTGTTAATGAAAATAAAACTACTACTGCTACTATTAAAATTCGTTTCATATAAAATATTCTTTATAGATTAGTAATTGAACTCAAATATAGTTTTAATTAAATTATATTTGTCGATATTTAGTACTCATTTAAGCCTAATATTTAATTAAAGTAAGTTATAGTGAAAGGTATTGTTACAAAATCTACTGGAAGTTGGTATGCTGTCTATAAAAATGATGGTACAATCATAGATTGTAGGTTAAAAGGAAAATTTAGGTTAAAAGGGATAAAAAGTACTAATCCGGTTGCTGTTGGTGATGTTGTAAATTTTGAATTAGAAAAGGATAAAAATACTGGAATAATAAATAGTATTTTGGAACGCCGAAATTATATCATCAGAAAATCCGTAAATCTTTCTAAACAAACACATATAATTGCTGCTAATATTGATATTGCTTTTTTAGTAATTACCATTAACAATCCGCCAACATTTACTGGTTTTATAGATCGATTTTTAGCTACTGCTGAGGC
>DGOU01000080.1:0-713 GCA_002390165.1 Lutibacter sp. UBA4458 | reverse complement strand
TTTAATAAAATAGATAGTTATGCCGAAAAAGAACTAAAAAAGATAGAAGAATTAATAACTATTTATAGTGCAATTGGTTATACATGCATAAAAGTTTCTGCCACTAAAAAAATAAATATAGCTGTAGTTGAAAAAATGATGCAGGATAAAACTACCATGTTTTCTGGGCATTCAGGAGCAGGAAAATCTACTTTAATAAATGCTATTGAACCAAGTTTAAAATTAAAAGTTGGCGAAATTTCAAAACAACATAAACAAGGAATTCATACCACAACTTTTGCTGAAATGTTTCCACTAACTATTGGTGGATTTATTATTGACACACCAGGTATAAAGGGATTTGGGGTTGTTGACTTTGATTTGCAGGAAATTTCGCACTTTTTCCCTGAAATTTTTAAAACTAGTGCTGCCTGTAAATACAATAACTGCTTGCATGTAAATGAACCAAAATGTGCAGTAAAAAAGGCAGTAGAAAATGGAAAAATTGCATTATCTAGATATAAAAATTATTTACAAATTATGGAAGGTGATTCTGAAAATTATAGAGTAGATATTTATAACTAAATAATTAAAGTATAAAATTTTGAGAGTAGTAATTCAACGCGTTTCTGAAGCATCCGTAACTATTGAAAATAAAATAGTTAGTGAAATTAAAAATGGAATATTAGTTTTGTTAGGAATAGAAGCTAAAGATACTAACAACGATATATCTT
>DGOU01000213.1:1851-5674 GCA_002390165.1 Lutibacter sp. UBA4458 | reverse complement strand
CAACAAAAAAATAAGTTTACCTTATCTGAAAAAAAATTAGAAGAAACATTTGAAGCCGCTTGGGACAGTATAAAACTTTAAAAATGGGAAAAACAGCAATTATTTTAGGCGCAACAGGATTAACAGGTTCCATTCTTTTAACGAAATTATTAAATGATAACCGTTATAAAACGATAAAACTATTTTCAAGAACAAAAATTAAAGGTTTACCTAAAAAAGTAAAGCAATCCCTAGGAAATCTTTTAGTATTAGAAAACTTCAAAAACGATTTTACCGGAGATGAAGTGTACTGCTGTATTGGAACTACTGCAAAAAAAACACCTGATAAAACTAATTATAAAGCTATTGATTATGGAATTCCAGTAGCTGCAGCTAAACTTTCAAAAGCAAATGGAATTCAAACATTTTTAGTGGTTTCTGCTCTTGGATCAAATGCTAAAAGCAACATTTTTTATAATAAAACGAAAGGGGAAATGGAACAAGCTGTCCTTTCTCAAAAGATTAAAAATACGTACCTATTACAACCTTCCATTATTGGAGGAAACAGAAATGAAACTAGAATTGGCGAAAAAATTGGACTAGTATTATTTAAATTATTGCAACCTTTATTTTTTGGAAAATTAAAAAAATATAGAATTACAGAGGCAGAACATATTGCTAAAGCAATGATAAACTTGGCTAATACCACCTCAACAAAACAGTTTATAAATTCAGAGAACATAAAACAAATAGCAAACTATTAATTAAAAATCATAAAAAAATGGAATTATTAGATAAATTAAATTGGAGATACGCGGCAAAATCTATGAATGGAGAAAAAGTATCTCAAGAAAAAGTTGATAAAATTATTGAAGCTGCACGTTTGGCACCAACCTCAAGTGGCTTACAACCATTTGAAATAATTGTAGTTAAAAATCAAAAAATTAAAGAAGAAATTAAAGCAATAGCTTGGAATCAATCTGTGGTAACGGACTGTTCTCACTTATTAGTTTTTGCTGCTTGGGATACTTATACCGAAGATAGAATTAATAAAATGTTCGATTTAACTAATGAAATTAGAGGTTTTAAAAATGAAGGTTGGGAAAATTACCGCCAAATGTTATTAGGGTATTACCCACAAAAAGATGCCGAAGAAAACTTTAATCATGCAGCAAAACAAGCTTATATTGCTTTTAGTGCTGCCATTATTGCCGCAGCTTTTCAACAAGTGGACAGTACTCCTATTGAAGGTTTTGAACCAGCAGATTTAGATAAAATATTAGAGTTAAGAGAAAAAGGATTACGAAGTTGCGTAATGCTAACTTTGGGTTACAGAGATACCGAAAAAGATTGGCTAGTAAACCTAAAAAAAGTTAGAAAAAGCACTTCAGATTTAGTAACCATAATAGAATAAAATTAAAATTTACAATTATGAATAATTTCGATTTTCAAAACCCAACAAAAATTATATTTGGTAAAGGTGAAATTTCTAAACTTACCAACGAAATTCCAAAAAATGCAAAAGTATTAATGCTTTATGGAGGCGGAAGTATTAAAAAGAATGGAATTTATGAGCAAGTAATTAAAGCACTTCAAAATTTTGAAGTTGTAGAGTTTGGTGGAATTCCTGCAAATCCAGAATATGCTGTTTTAATGGATGCTTTAGAAGTAATTAAAAAAGAAAAAATTACCTTTTTATTAGCTGTTGGAGGAGGTTCTGTTATTGATGGAACTAAATTTTTATCTGCTGCTGCTTTGTATAAAGGTGAAAACCCTTGGAACATTTTAAAAAATAATGAGAGGACTTTTAAAGGGTTTCCTTTTGGAACCGTACTAACATTACCTGCAACTGGTTCTGAAATGAATTCTGGAGCTGTGATTACCCGAAAAGAAACTAAAGAAAAATTTGCAATGGGTGGTCCTGGATTATTTCCTCAGTTTTCCATATTAGATCCTCAAGTAGTGGCATCTATTCCACAACGCCAAATTGCAAATGGCTTAGCAGATTCTTTCACTCATGTATTAGAACAATATATGACCTATCCAGCACATGCTAATTTACAAGATAGATTTGCCGAAAGTATTTTACAAACTATTATTGAAGTTGCTCCAAAAATTATGAAAAACCCAGCAAATTATGACGCTGCTGCTAATTTTATGTGGAGTTGTACTATGGCTTTAAATGGATTAATTCAAAAAGGTGTTCCTTCGGATTGGGCTGTACATATGATGGGACATGAATTAACCGCTCTGTTTGGAATAGACCATGCCAGAACTTTAGCTATTATTGCAGAAAGCCATTACAAGTATAATTTAGAAGATAAAAAAGAAAAATTAGCTCAATATGCAGCTCGTGTTTGGAATATAACCGGAGGTTCTGTTGAGGAAAAAGCAATGGAAGGAATTAAAAAAACAACGGCGTTTTTTCAATCCTTAGGCATTAAAACAACCTTATCTGAATATACAGATGATTATAAAGGAACCGCACAACTAATTTCAAAACGATTTGAAGAAAGAGGATGGAAAGGTTTAGGCGAACGAGGTAAAGTTACACCAACAGATGTTGAGAAAATTGTAGAAATGGCATATTAAAACATTACTATTCAATAATATTTACTTAAAATATTGTCAGGTAAATTTCAGATTTTTATTTAAATCATTTTAAAGTTAGTATTAAAAGATAATAACTTTAAAATGATTTTTTTGTAGATTTGATATACTTAATCAAACCAAATATCATGAAATATTTAGCATCTACATTAATTCTGTTTTTATTATTGATTTCTTGCAATAAAACAGAAAAAAGTAATTTAAAAATTATGAAAGAAACTACTGTAACACCTTTTCAACCAACTATGAGTTTTGAAGAAGGTTTAGTAAAAGCCGATACCTTATTAAAAACATTAAATATTGACGAAAAAATAAACTTAATTGGAGGACATGATTTCTTTTTCGTAAATGGTGTAAAAAAATATAATATTCCACCATTGTACCTCTCTGATGCTACACAGGGAGTACATATAAGAAAAGAGTTACCTGGTCAATTGAAAAAGTCTACTGCCTTTCCTTGTCCAATTTTAATGGCAGCCACATGGAATCCTAGTTTAACCCAACAAGTTGCTACTTCAGTAGGTGAAGAATGTAGAGCTGGTGGCATTGCAGTATTATTGGCTCCGGGAATGAACATTTATCGTATTTCGCAAAACGGAAGAAACTTTGAATATTTTGGCGAAGATCCATATTTAACTTCAAGAAATATAGAAAATTACGTTGTTGGAATTCAAAACACAGGAACAATTTCTACCTTAAAACATTTTTTATGTAATAACAATGAATTTCATCGCAGAAGAACCAATGTTATTGTAGATGAACGAACTATACGTGAAATCTACACTCCTGCATTTCAAGCTGGTATTGATGCTGGTGCACTTGCAGTTATGACTTCTTATAATATGGTGAATGGCGAATATGCAGGAGAAAGCAAACATATAATTACCGATTTATTACGTAATCAATTAGGATTTAAAGGATTGGTTATGAGCGATTGGTGGTCAGTTTGGGATCCAGTAAAAACCATGACATCTGGAATGGATTTAGAAATGCCTGGAGATGCTCATATAGATAATCCAGATTTATTAGCTATGGGCGATATTTATGTACGATCCAATGCAAAACGTTTATTAAAAGAAGGAAAAGTTAAAGAAAGTGATATTGATAGAATGGCACAACATGTGATTGCTCTTTCTTTAGAAATGGGATTAGACAAACGTAAAATTAAAGATGAAAGCTACTTAACAAAATTTCCTGAACATGAAAAAGTTGCTTTACAAACAGCTAAAGAAGG
>DGOU01000213.1:0-1786 GCA_002390165.1 Lutibacter sp. UBA4458 | reverse complement strand
GTACTCATAACTGGTGATTATGTGGAAACGTTGGCTAGAGGTTTAGGTTCTGCTGAAGTAGATGGCTATAATATTGTAACCATGCTTGATGCTTTTAAAAACGAATTTGGGAATAATTTAATCTATAGTAAAAATCCAACGAAGGAAGAATTATCAAAAGCGGATGTTGTTTTAGTAAGTATTGGAACACTGGACAGTGAAAGTTGGGATAAACCTTTTGCATTACCTAAAGCAACCAATGATAAAATTTTAAACATTGCTGCTCAAAATAAAAATACCGTGGTTATTGTTAATGCTGGTGGTGGTTTAGAAATGACACCTTGGAATGATAAAGTTGCAGGTGTTATTTACTCTTGGTATGTTGGTCAAAACGGAAATACCGCTTTAGCTGAAATAGTTTCAGGCAAAACAAACCCTTCAGGGAAATTGCCAATAACTATAGAAAAAAAATTCTCCGACTCTCCAGGTGCTAACTATTTACCAAAAGGAAGTAAGATACTATACACAGGTTGGAATCCCGATATGGACATGAAATATCCTATTTTTGACGTTAATTATAAAGAAGGTGTATTGGTTGGATACCGATGGTACGATACTAAAAAAATAAAACCATTGTATGCTTTTGGTCATGGCTTATCTTACACAACTTTTAGCTTTTCTGATTTAAAACTATCTTCCAAAAAAATAAAAGGAAATCAAAATATAACAGTAACCTTTACAGTTACCAATTCAGGAAATGTGGATGGCGCTGAGGTGGCTCAATTATATGTTCAAGATGTTGAAGCATCAGTAATTAGACCTTTAAAAGAATTAAAAGGATTTAAAAAAGTATTCTTAAAAAAAGGAGAAAGTGTACAAGTTGAAATGGAGCTTACACCACAAGATTTATCGTTTTATGATGTAAACACAAAAAGCTGGAAAGCAGAAAGTGGTCAATTTAATATTTTAGTAGGAGATGCTTCTAATAATATTCTTTTAAAAGAAGGATTTATGTATGCCGAAAAATAAAATTAAAGCTTAGGTTAAAAAAGGGCAGTCTGAAAAGTAAAAAAATTCAGACTGACTTTTTTTATATTTTAGAATATTTATTTTTTTCCTCCAACAACAATTACAAACTCGCCTTTTGGAGCTTTTGTTGTAAAGTGAATTGTAACTTCTGCAATTGTTCCTCTTATGGTTTCTTCGTATAATTTAGTAAGTTCACGAGAAACAGATATTAACCTTTCTTCCCCAAAATATTCAGAAAAATGAGTGAGTGTTTTTAATAATTTATGTGGTGATTCATAAAATATCATAGTTCTAGTTTCTTCTGCTAAAAATTTTAACCGAGTTTGTCTTCCCTTTTTTACGGGTAAAAATCCTTCAAAAACAAATTTATCATTTGGTAAACCACTATTTACCAATGCAGGGACAAAAGCAGTTGCCCCGGGTAAACATTCAATTTCAATATTATTTTCTATACAAGCTCTCGATAATAGAAATCCTGGGTCTGAAATTGCAGGAGTACCAGCATCAGAAATTAATGCAATACTTTCTCCATTTTTAATTCTATTTACAATATTATCCACTGTTTTATGCTCATTATGCATATGGTGACTTTGCATATGTGTAGCAATTTCAAAGTGTTTTAATAATTTACCGCTTGTACGGGTGTCTTCTGCTAAAATTAAATCTACTTCTTTTAAAACTTTTATAGCTCTTAAAGTAATATCGTTTAAATTACCAATAGGTGTTGGTACTAAATATAGTTTCGGTTTCAATTTTATAGTTTTTTAAATTATTATGT
>DGOU01000117.1:1469-6465 GCA_002390165.1 Lutibacter sp. UBA4458 | reverse complement strand
GTTAATCTAGGTAATAAATATTGACATTGAGCCAATTCAACTTGTGTACGAGCATAGCTAGTTTGGGCTCTGCGAGCAAAAATATCTAAAATTAAATTAGTTCTGTCTAATACTTTACAATTAAGTACTTTTTCTATATTTCGTAATTGCCCGGCGGAAAGTTCATCATCAAAAATGGCAGTTTCAATATGATGAGTTTCCATAAAATCTTTAACTTCCTCTAGTTTTCCTGCACCAATAAAAGTTTTAGGATTTGGATATTCTAATTTTTGAGTAAATCGTTTTACGGCCACACCACCAGCGGTAAGTGTTAAAAACTCTAGCTCATCTAAATATTCTTTTGCGTGTTCTTCATTTTGATTTTGAGTAATAATACCTATTAAAACCGCTTCTTCAGAGTTTACTTTTATTGGATCTATCATTTGGCAAATTTACGAATAAGTTTATTTTAAAAAACGAAAGAATTTTTATTTTAATAAGGTAGTGTAAAATAAAAGGTTGTTCCAACACCAATTTCAGAATCCACCCAAATTTTTCCTTTTAATAATTCTATTATTCCTTTGCAAATACTAAGACCTAAGCCATTTCCTGTTTTAAAATCTTTATCTCCAGCTTGTGAAAACCTATCAAATATTAGATTAAATTTATTTTTACCAATACCACTTCCCGTATCTTTTACGTAGAATTCTACATATTCTTTATTAGCATGTTGTTTTAAACTATAGCCTAATTCTACGTATCCTTTATCCGTAAATTTTATAGCATTGTTTATTAAATTATTTATTATTTGAATGAATCTATTTTCATCTGTTTTTATAAAGATATCTTTTAAATTAGCATTTAGTTTTAAATCTACATTTTTTATTTCAAATTGATGATTTGTTTCCTTTTGAATTTCAATAATTTCATTTAAAGTACTTGTAATATTCACCTCTTGTACCTCAATTTTTAATTGATTTGCTTCTATTTTAGAAATATCTATAATGTCATTTACAATATTCATTAATCGCTCTCCAGACTTAAGGATAACCTCTACAAACTTATTTCTTTTTTCCACTTCTAACTCTGGATCTTTCAAAAAATCTGAAAAACCAATAATAGAGTTCATTGGGGTTCTAATTTCATGACTCATATTTGCTAAAAAGGCTGATTTTAATCTATCACTTTCTTCTGCGTGCTTTTTTTCAACAGCTAATAAATTAAACGCTTTTTTTCTCCTTTTCCGTTGTTCAAAAAGAAGGGATATTAATATTAAAAAAAGCACAATAGAACCCCCTAAAACTTTATTTATAGTTGTTTTATTTTTTAGTTCAGCCTTTTTTATCCTATCATTTTCAGTTAACAGTTCAATCTTTTTTTCTTGGTCTTCGAGCTTAGTTAGTACGTCTAATTTTGATACTTGTTCAATTTTTTTTAAATTAAATATACTATCGGTAAATGAAGTGTAAAGTTTTTGATTTTCATAGGCTTTTTTATAATTTCCTGTTGCAACATAAGATTCGCTTAAATAAGCATGCGCATCGTATTCTTTATCTACCCAATCTACATTTTTCGAAAATTCAAGACTTTTTTCAGCATTTATAATTGCCTTTTTATATTTTTTTAATTTTAAATCATTTTTTGCATAATCTGCATAAATTAAAGGCAATAAGGAAGTGTAATTAATTTTGTTGGTTATTTCAAGAGATTTATCTAAAGACTCTTTTGCTTTTTTATACTCTTTTTTATCGGTTAATGTTTCTCCAATATTAACATAATTAATGGCAAGCCCTTCTTTATCGTTTAATTCTTCACATAATTTTATAGATTTTGAATAATACAATAATCCTTCTTCCAACTTTCCCATATCTGCCTTAGTATTACCAACATTAATATAAGAAGCTAATAAACCTGGTTTATCCTTTAAGGCGGTATATATATCTAAAGATTTTATGTAATAATTTTCTGCTTTTTTATAATTTTTTTGATCATAATGAATATTACCAAAAGCAATGTAAATATCTGCTATACCTAAACTATCCCCTAATTTTTTATAAATATTTAAAGCCTTAGAATAATATTTTATAGAATTTTCTAAAGAATTTAAATAAGCAAAACTATAACCAATATAATTATAACAATTTGCTACACCTTGTTCGTTATTTATGGATTTATATATAGATATAGATTTTAAATAATATTCTAACGATTTTCTGTGTTGCTTTTTTTCTTCAAAATAATAACCAATATTAAGTAAACTTAACGCTTTAAATTTTTTACTTTGTGTTTGTTCTGACAATTTTAAAGCTTGTTTATAATACGTATAGGCAGTGTCAATGTGGGTATAGAAAAACTTATCACCAGCATCTATCAATAGCTGAACTTTAGCCGTATCTTGCTTTGCTACATTTAACTTAAATAATAGGCTGTCTTTAAAAGTTTGTGTATGTGCTAAATTAAAGGATAATAAAATTAATAAACATATCCATTTAGTTCTATGAGGCATTAATTCGTATTGGTTTAGGTTTTATTAAATTTAGGTTAAAAATACAATTTTTTATTAAAAAAAGTGGTTATTATCATATTCATTTTTTTAACCTATAAATATGTATTTTTGTTCCCAACAATTTAGTAAAAATAGAAATACATGTTTTCATATTTTAAATTAAATGGTAAAAATAAAGATGCTTTTACCGTAGCTTTTTACAACTTAGAAAATTTATTTGATACAACAGATGATCCAAAAACCTTGGATGACGATTTTACCCCAAAAGGAAAAAAACATTGGAATACTAAACGATATAAAAAAAAGATTCAAAAACTTGGAAGTGTAATTACTCAGTTAGGAACAGAAAAGTCTTTTTTTTCTCCTGCGCTTGTTGGAGTAGTTGAAGTTGAAAATGACAGTGTTTTAACAGATTTAATAAATTCAAAAGAATTGAAAAATGAACATTATGATTTTGTGCATTACGAATCACCCGATGAAAGAGGAATTGATGTTGCATTATTGTACAAAAAAGAACTTTTTGAATTAATAAGTTCTGAAACCTTTCCATTATATTTAGAAGATGAATATGGAAATAGAGATTATACCCGAGATATTTTATTGGTAACCGGAAATTTAAACGGAGAAAGAATACATGTAGTGGTTAACCATTGGTCTTCAAGAAGAAGTGGAGAAGATAAAGGAGAAAGCAAACGAATAAAAGCAGCAGAATTAGCAACTACTATTGTTAATAAAATAAGCTCAGAAAATTCAGAAGCTAAAATTATTATTATGGGTGATTTTAATGATGACCCAACCAATACAAGTGTAAAAGAGCATTTGGTAAATAATAGTTTTTATAACCCAATGGAAAGTATTCTAGATAAAGGAAAAGGTACTTTAAGACATCATGGAAAATGGCATTTGTTTGATCAAATAATTTTATCGAAAAACTTTTTTGATGCTGAGCCAACAAAACATTCGTTTAAATATGCAGAAGTTTTTGATAAATACTTTTTGCAAGAATGGAAAGGTAAATACAGAGGAACTCCGTTTAGAACTTTTGTAGGAAAACGTTACCAAGGTGGTTTTAGCGATCATTTTCCGGTATATGTTTATTTAAAAAAGAACTAAAAAAAGATGTTTAAAAAGTAAAAATTTAAGTCATATTGAGCCTATTGAAATATTTTAATTAGTGTTTAATTAACAATAACTTCGACGGGCTCAGTTTGACAGAACTAATTTTATTTTCTTTTTATATAGCTTTTTTTAGGTTTTAAATATCATCCTGTTTTAATTTTTAACGGCATAATATAAATTTGGTTGTGATCTCCAGGTACATTAAGTTTTTTATAATTTAAATGTTCACGAACATAGTTTAATAAATCACGATGTCCAGAATCAATATCTAAAACAACAATTTCTCCTGAAGAACTAAAAGTAAAGGTTAAAGTTACATTAATATCCTTTTCAACCGTAAACTGCGGAGATTTCAACAAATCTACAATTTGGTTTCTAATTTCTTTATTTGCTTCAACTGGATTATTACCACTTGCTGCAAATAAACTTGCTGAACTAATCACTAAGGCTAAAGCCAGTAAAATCATTTTTTTCATAATAGTAGGTTTTAATTTATAATTTATTTTGATATATCAAATGTATTATGAAAACGGTTGGTTTCTTTTAATTTAAAGCTGATTAACAAATGTTTAACCGAGAATCGATATTTATTTTAATAAAAATTATTAAATCTTCAACGGAATACTTTATATAAATGTATGATATTGAATAGTTTAAAGCTGTGAAAATTAAAAAATATAATATTTTAATTAACTGTTTTATTAACTTAAATTATGTTAAAGTTACTTTTTCTGGATATTTTTCTAGCTAATCTTGGTAACAAATCTCGCATTTGTTTTTGAAAATTTTAAGAGATACTTTAGAATTAAAATAATAAATTTGCCTAGCAAATATTTCAACCTAAATAAATAAAATTATGCAAAAAATAATAGTGAGTATTTTATGTTCATTTATGTTTTTGAGTACCATTGCTCAAGATGTAATGACGCCTGAAAAGCTAATTCAATTGAACAGGGTTTCAGGAATTGGATTAACAAAAGATGGTAATAATGTAGTTTATCGAGTTTCAAAATATAATATTGAAGCTAATAAAACCGCTAAAACGTTTTATCAAATTCCTATTAACGGTGGTAAAGCACTAGAGATAACGGATTATAAATCTTTAGTTGCTAACAAAGCAATTTCACCTAATGGAAATTACAAAATATCTACTTCAGATGTAAAGTTGGAAAAAATTACAGGACAAGATTATTATCCAAACCTAAAAGAATCTAATGTAAAAATTATTAAATCTTTAAACTATCGTCATTGGGATACTTGGGAAGATGGAGCGTTTAGCCACGTTATGTACGCTTCTACTAAAGAGAATAGCAAACCGATTGATATAATGAAAGAAGAGCCTTTTGATTGCCCTCAAAAACCATTTGGAGGTTCAGAAGATTATGTTTGGAG
>DGOU01000117.1:0-1436 GCA_002390165.1 Lutibacter sp. UBA4458 | reverse complement strand
GTTAGTACAAATTCGGATATTTATGATTATGATTTAGCAACTAAAACCACTACAAATTTAACTTCAGAAAATAAAGGATATGATACAAATCCGGCATTTTCAACCAAAGGACAATTAGCTTGGTTACAAATGAAACGTGACGGCTATGAATCTGATAAAAATGATATTGTTGTTAAAATTGAGAATGAAAAAGTAAACTTAACTGCAAATTGGGACGGAACAGTACGTAGTTTTAAATGGAATAAAAAAGGAAATAAAATTTATTTTGTAGCTCCAGTTTTAGGAACCGTTCAATTATTTGAAGTAAAAGTGCCAACTTCTTCAAAAAAGATAGAAAACCCAAAACAAATTACAATTGGTCAATTTGATGTAGGAAGTATTGTTGGGCAATATAAAAATACTATGGTTATTAGCCGAAGAGATATGAACCATGCAACAGAGCTTTACACCGTTAATTTAAAAGATGGTAGCATGGTGCAATTAACCCACGCAAATGATGCTGTTTATAATAAAATTAAGTTGAGCAAAGTGGTAAAAAGAATGGTGAAAACTACCGATGGCAAAGAATTACTTGCTTGGGTAATTTACCCTCCAAACTTTGACGCAACTAAAAAATATCCAACCTTATTATATTGCCAAGGCGGTCCACAAGCTGAAGTTAGTCAGTTTTATTCTTATCGATGGAATTTTCAGTTAATGGCGGCAAACGGTTATGTTGTTATTGCTCCAAACCGAAGAGGTTTACCTGGTTTTGGTGTAAAATGGAATGAGCAAATTAGTAAAGATTATGGCGGACAAAATATGCAAGATTATTTAAGTACTATTGATGATATTTCCAAAGAACCTTATGTTGATACTACCAGATTAGGAGCAATTGGAGCTAGTTATGGTGGTTATTCTATTTATTATTTAGCTGGTATTCATGAAGGACGATTTAAAACATTTATTTCACACGATGGAATTTTTGATTGGAGAAGTATGTACGGAACTACAGAAGAATTATTTTTTGTAAACTGGGATTTAGGTGGTGCTTATTGGGATAAAAATAATGCTGTTGCTCAAAAATCATATCATGACTTTAATCCTGCTGAAAAAGTTCAAAACTGGGATACACCAATTATGATTATTCAAGGAGGTATAGATTATAGAGTGCCTGTTGGACAAGGATTAGCTGCTTTTCAAACAGCACAATTACAAGGAATTAAAAGTAAACTATTGTATTTTCCTAAAGAAAATCACTGGGTGTTAAATAATGAAAACAGCTTAATTTGGGAACGAGAGTTTTACAAATGGCTGAAAGAAACCTTGTAGCTTGAGATAAATACAAGAAAATTATTTAAATTATTGCTTCATTTTAGAATGTATTTAAAATACAGACTAAAGTGAAGCAATTTTTTTTCGTTATTACGAAGGAGGAAAGACTGAAGTAATCTGTT
>DGOU01000236.1 GCA_002390165.1 Lutibacter sp. UBA4458 | reverse complement strand
CGATTTTATAAAAGTGGTAACTTCAATAAAAAAAGCGGCAGATGAAAGTGGTGTTTTAATAATTACAGGGGATACTAAAGTGGTTGAAAGAGGTAAAGGCGATAAATTATTTATTAATACTACCGGTTTTGGAGAAATGCATTCAAAGGCAAATATTTCGGTTCATAATATAAAGGATGGGGATAAAATAATAGTAAACGGATTTATTGCGCAACACGGAATGGCTATTATGAGCGAACGAGAAGGTTTACAATTTGAATCTTCCATAGAAAGTGATTCCACAAATTTAAACTTTTTGGTAAAGGATTTATTGGATGTATTTGGAGATAAAATTAAAATGTTCAGAGATCCTACACGAGGCGGTTTAGGTACGGTATTACATGAAATAGCAAACGATATTTCTAAGGGAGTAGATTTAAAAGAAGTTAATATTCCAATAGAAAAACAAGTTGCTGCAGCTTGCGAAATGTTGGGTTTAGATCCGCTTTATGTGGCAAATGAAGGAGTTTTTATAGTAGTGGTAGATGCTAGTATTGAAAAAGAAGTTTTGCAATTTATGAAAAATCATGAAAAAGGAATAAATGCTGCTCTTATTGGTGAATTTACTAAGGAACATCCAAATAAAGTAGTAATGGAAAGTTTAATTGGAGGAAAACGAATTGTGACTCCTTTAATGGGAGAACAATTACCTAGAATTTGTTAAGCCTCCTAACCTCCAAAAGGGGTGTTTAAAATCAACTTTAGTGAGCAAAATTTGAATAATAATTAATAAGTTTTTATAGAGGTCAGTAGATAAGTACATAGAAAAATCAATATTTAAAATATTGAATATTAGCTAAATAAATTTATAATGTTTTTATTTGGTTTAATCATAGAATACGAGCGCAGTCGAGAACGGTATAGGTTTCAAAGAAGCTCTCGACTGCGCTCGACCAGACAGTTAATCATATAAATAAGGAGTAAAATATGAAGCTATCTACTGACCTCTAAATTTTTAATTAGAGATTGTCCAGTAAATACCAATAATAAGTGCAAACAAACCACTTGCAAATCTAATACCTTTAAAAAAGTTGCTATTATGGTTGTTTTTTGAAACTTGGGAAATATTTCCTATCACAAAAGCATAAGAAACCATGGCGAGTATGGTTCCAATTCCAAATCCAATAATATATTGTGTAGAATCTAATTTAGAAGTAAAACCTAAAACAGGTAAAAACAGTAAAAAATGAGCAATTCCAGCTAAGCCATGTACAAATCCAAAAGTTAAAGAAGCAATGTTGTTATGTTTTAAATTTGTGTGAGTGTGTTGGTGATTTTTTTCAGAATTATGTTTATGCGGGTGTTTATGTACAATATGATTTTCTTCAGTATGAACATGAGTATGCGTATGATTTTTTTCTTTTCGGAAAAGTTGAAAAAAAATCCATATACTTAATCCAATTAATAAAATTCCAACAAATCTTTCACTATGTGCTGATATTTTTTCAACAGGAATAAATTCTTTAAAAAGCAAAAATAAAACCCCAATAGATAGCATTCCTAATAAATGTCCTGTTCCCCAAAACAAACCTACTTTCCATGCTTTCTTCTTACTTTCAATAGCAAAAGGAGTAACCGCAGCTAAATGATCAGGTCCAGAAATTACATGGGCAACCGCAGCAATTACACCTGCAAATAAGGGTAAATTAAAATCCATAGTAGTTAATAAAAATGATATTTAAATGTACAATTTTTTTCTTTTTTAAAGATGTTATTTCCTTTTGAAATTTAATGTTCACAAAAACATAATGTTATTTTAATAAAGTTTTGTTATTATAGAATAAGTTATATACAATAGATATGTCATTTCCAGTTTTAATAATTCCAAAAAATGCAGAAGGAGGTGTAATGTTAAAATCAGACATTTTTAAGGTTTTATTTCCTTTTATGTTAAATCCACTAATAGTACGATTTCCATATTTTAATCCAATTTTAACATCTGTAGTAATAATTTTAGAAATTCCGGCAATAGTAAGTGAACCAATTAAGGTTGCTTTGTAACTATTTTTGGCTATTAATTCAATATTTTTAACAGAATTAAGTTGATAACTAATAGTTGGATGAATTTCTGATTTTAAAGCTTTATAACATTTTTTATCCATTAATTTTTTACCACTTTTAAGAGATTTAGAAGCAGTTTTTAAATTAATAGATTTAATTTTCAATTCATCATTATTTAATACGGTTACTATATTTCCAGCAATAGTTCTTGAAACTATTTCCCAATTATGTGAGGTTGTAGTTCCTTTAACCGTAAAAGTAGATTTTGCTTTATTGAGTGTAAAAGCTTGAAAAGAATTATTTCTAACAGTAATGGCATTTTCATTGTTGGTTGTGCTTAAACCAGAATTTTGTGCTTGCATGGTAAATAACGAGAATACGGAGCAAAATAAACCTAGTAATAATTTCATTAAAAAAAGCCTTAAATATTTTTACAAGTTAACGTAGTTATAAACAACAATTATACAAATTTATTTTTTTTCAATTAAAAAGTTTAAAAATTGTACTTTTAATTCTCAAATAAAGGTATTAAATGAAAAAAATAGTATTAGTGCTGTTTGTTGTAGGTTTTACAGTAAACGCTCAAACATCGAAATTTAGTTTTGAAAAATATACGAATACTAAAGGAGAAAGTTTAAACTATAGAATGGTATTTCCAGATTATGATACCATTCGGAAATTTCCTTTGGTTGTTTTTTTACATGGTTCAGGTGAACGTGGTAACGACAATAAAGCACAGTTAAAATGGGGCATTCAAAATTTTGCAACAGATGAAGCGTTAAGTTTACATCCTACATTTATTATAGCTCCACAATGTCCTAAAAATAAAAGTTGGGCTAATTACACCGTAAATGATAAAACTGGAGATTTAACAATCAAACCTAATCCTACAAAAACCATGGAATTATTGGTTGATTTAATTCATCAATTAGTCAAAAAATATGCAATTGATACCAATAGAATTTATATTACAGGACTTTCTATGGGTGGTTATGGCACGTATGATATTATTGAGCGTTTCCCAAATTTATTTGCTGCTGCAGTTCCTGTCTGTGGCGCAGGAGATAGTTCAAAGGCTTCAACCATAGCACATATTCCTATTTGGATTTTTCATGGAGCAGAAGATGCTGCCGTAAATCCACATTATTCTTTAGATATGTTTAACGCCTTAACCAAAGCAGGAGCTCACATTGGTTATACCCAATATCCTGAAGTTGGCCATTTTTCTTGGTTAAGAGCCTATTCAGATAAACAAATGATGGAATGGTTGTTTAGGCAACATTTAAATTGAGATATATAGTCTAAAACTAAAAAACTCTTGAAAATCAAACGATTAACAAGAGTTTTAGTACTGAAGACGGGACTTGAACCCGTACGGGCCTTACAGCCCACTGGATTTTAAGTCCAGCGTGTCTACCAATTCCACCACTTCAGCATTGGTATTTTTATATTGTAGAGCGAAAGACGGGATTTGAACCCGCGACC
>DGOU01000038.1:1499-4130 GCA_002390165.1 Lutibacter sp. UBA4458 | reverse complement strand
CAAGATGAAACTCGTTTGGGGTTTGAAGTGGATTATGACAGAATTATTTTTTCGGATTCTTTTAGAAGTTTACAAGATAAAACGCAAGTAGTACCATTATCTAAAACCGATTTTGTGCATACACGGTTAACTCATAGTTTAGAGGTAAGTGTTGTAGCTCGTTCTTTAGGCAGAATTGTTGGGGAACAATTATTGAGAAAATATCCAAGTTTAGTAGCAAAAGGATATAAAATGAATGATTTCGGAGCAATTGTTGCTAGTGCAGCTTTAGCTCATGATATTGGGAATCCTCCTTTTGGACATAGCGGTGAAAAAGCAATTGGTGAATATTTTAAAAATGGAAACGGACAAAAATATAAAAGCGAACTTACCAAAAAGCAATGGCAAGATTTAATTGATTTTGAAGGAAATGCCAACGGATTTAAAATTTTAACAGAAAGTATAAATGGCGTTAATGGCGGATTGCGTTTATCGTACGCAACTTTAGGAAGCTTTATAAAATATCCGAAAGAATCGCTTCCTAAAAAACCTACCAATGAAATTGCCGATAAAAAATTTGGAATTTTCCAATCGGATTTATCTTTTTTTAATGAATTAGTAAAAGAGCTCGGTTTAATATCGTCTAGAAGTGATAATGAAATTGCTTATAAAAGACATCCATTAGCTTATTTAGTAGAAGCAGCAGATGATATTTGCTATACTATAATAGATTTTGAAGATGGCATTAATTTAGGTTTAATTGATGAAGATTTTGCTTTAGAATATTTAATTAAGTTAGTAAAAGATACTATTAATACCGAAAAATATTATAACCTACCTAATAAAAAGGACAGGTTAAGTTATTTACGAGCTTTAGCAATTGGAACCTTAATAAACGAAGCTTCTAAAATGTTTTTAGAAAATGAAACCACTATTTTAAAAGGAACTTATCCATATGCCTTATTAGATAAATGTAAATACGAGGCTCAAATAAATGATATTATTAAAATAAGTGTAGAGAAAATATATAAAAGTAAGCAAGTAGTTGAAAAAGAAATACTTGGTTATAGTGTTATTTCAAAACTATTAGATGTTTTTTTAACGGCAATTAATAATAAATTTGAAAATAAAGTTTCTAATTATGATAAATTAATTTTATCTTTATTTCCTAATCATTCAGATAAAAATTATGAATCCTTGTATGTTAGAACTCTAGCTGTTTGTAATTTTGTAGCAAGTTTATCTGATGGATTTGCGTTGCAGTTATATCATAAAATAAAGGGATAATAAAAATATTGTAATCTTTAATGAATACGAATTGTGAAAAAAAAATCACTATATATATTTTTAAGTTTATTTATAATTTCAATAGGAATTAAAATAAGTACAACAACTTTTTTTAAATCAAACTCAAAAACAGTATTATCTAAAAAGGAAAATTTAGTAGAGAGTTATAAAAACTATTTACTAAATAGTCCGTTCAAAAAGACCTTACAATTATCTAAAGAAGAGCGAAAGGCTTTAAGCATTCCTCCAAATAAATATTATGAAAGAGAATGGGAGTTAACTATGAACCCCGCAACTGGAAAACCAGAGCCAAATAAAGTTTTAGAATTACAAAAGAAATTTCATAATAAATCTTATGCGAATAGAACTCCTGGAGATGGAGCCGTTGGAAATGATTGGGTTGAAAGAGGTCCTAATAATGTTGGAGGGAGAACAAGGGTAGTTTTATTTGATCCAAATGACACTACAAATAAAAGAGTTTATGCAGGAGGAGTAAGTGGTGGTTTATGGGTAAATCAAGATATTACTAATGCAAGTTCTGCTTGGTCTTTAGTTTCTGGAGTGCCAAGTAATATGAATATTTCGTGTTTAACAGTTGACCCTAATAATTCAAATACTTGGTATATTGGAACCGGAGAACAATATACTTTTGGCGCAGCAGTTGGTAATGGAGTATATAAAACTACAGATGGAGGAGTAAATTGGACTAACATTCCAGTTCAATTGGCTGGAGGTGGCAATTCTGGTAATTTTTTAGCAGGAATTTTTTATATTAATGATATTATTGCTTGGGATAACGCAGGTAATACAGAAGTTTTTATTGGTGTAGGAGCTCATATTTATGGTGATTCTGTGAATCCTACAAACTCTTTAGGATATCAATCGGCAGGTCTGTATAAAACTACAGATAATGGCGAGAATTGGAGCAGGATAGAGTCTGTAAACATGCAATATACATACATTAGTAATACCTATTATTATATTCCTAATAATTTTGCAATTTCTGCAAACAATACACTTTGGATGGGTACTATTGCCACTTATTTAACAGGTACTTCTGGAAGAGGTAGAGTTCTTAGCTCTTCCGATGGTACTACTTGGACTGAAGCTAATGCATCGCCTTTGACAAATTCAAACAGGGTAGAATTAGCAGTTTCTGCTACCAATGCAAATAAAATATACGCCTTAACTGAAGGTACAACTTCAGCTGGACCACATATATTTAGTACTACTGATGGTTTTTCAACGGTAACAGAATTAGCGAAACCAAACGATGCGGATACAGATATTCCTGCTGAAGATTTCACTCGTGATCAAGCATATTACGATTTAGTAATTAAAGTTGATCCAACTAATGATAATATA
>DGOU01000038.1:0-1460 GCA_002390165.1 Lutibacter sp. UBA4458 | reverse complement strand
TCTAAATGGAAACAAATTTCTAAATGGTCAAATTATGCAAATTTAAATACTCTTAATTGTTCGTACGTGCATGCAGATCAACAAGCATTTTCATTTAGACCTGGAGCAAATAATGAAGCGGTTATAGGTTGTGATGGAGGAATTTTTTATGCCTCTAGTTTATCTACTGCGGCAACTTCAGATGTTTTTACTGAAATGAATACTAATTATAACGTAACCCAATTTTATTATGGTGGTTACGGACAAAGTACATCTAATGAATTAATAGTTGCTGGAGCTCAGGATAATGGTTCTCAATTTATTAATGGAGCAACTTCTGGAGTAAATTCAAGTACTAAAGTAAACGAAGGTGATGGAGCATACAGTACCATTGATAAAGATGGTAATTATATGATTGTTTCTTATGTGTATAGTAATCATACCTATCTTAAATTACCATACAATGGTTCAGGTTATGAGATTGATACTAATAATAATGAAGGAGATTTTATTTCATCGGCAGGATTAGATCATAATTTAAATATTATGTATTCTAATGGTTCTACTGGTACAAAACAAATTAACAGATATATATTAGGAAGTAATGGTGCAGCTAAAACACAATTAAGCAATGCTTTATTAGATGGTTCACCAACGGCTTTTAAGGCATCTCCATTCACCACTACATCCACAACATTACTAGTTGGAACAGATAATGGAAAATTACTAAAATTAACCAATGCAAATGGAGCAGAAGGGAATATTGAATGGCAAAATATTTCTGGAAGTTCCTTTATAGGAAGTATTTCAGCAGTTGAATATGGAGTTTCTGAAAATGAAATTATGGTAACTTTTCATAATTATGGAGTTACTAGTGTTTGGTACACATCAAATGGAGGAGTTACATGGAAAAATAAAGAGGGAAATTTGCCAGACTTTCCTGTAAAATGTATTCTTCAAAATCCATTAGCTCCAAATGAGGTAATTTTAGGAACTGAATTGGGTATTTGGTCTTCTAAAAACTTTAATGAAGATACTCCAAATTGGGTAAGTTCAAATAATGGAATGCGTGATGTTAAAGTGGTAGATTTAGATTTAAGAACTTCGGATAATAGTATTTTAGCAACAACACATGGTAGAGGAACTTTTACAGGACAGTTTACAAATGAAACAAATGAAACTTTTACTATTGATCTAACAAATAGCGTAGTTACAAGTTGTAAGCCAAATGATGCTATTTATAACATTGATTTTACAACACTTGGTGGTTACGCATCTTCAACAACATTCTCTACTTCTGGTTTGCCAACAGGCGCAACGGCATCATTTAGTACAAATAATATATCTTCTACAAGCACAATTTTATTAACCATTAGTAATATTGGTTCTGTAGAAGCAGGTAATTATGTTATATCTGTTATTGGTACAGGTGGTGGTAAAACAATTTCAAAAGATATTGTTTTAAAAGTTAATGAAGCAAC
>DGOU01000091.1:334-10557 GCA_002390165.1 Lutibacter sp. UBA4458 | reverse complement strand
GGAAACATCATACCATAATGCTTTTCCAAGACTATCTTCATAGCTTTAGTTCTTGCTTCATTGCTATTATCAGCTTCAACATCCAATTCACACATTCCACTGATTTGATATATATGTATATGGAAACTTCGTTGACTTTGACTCATTTCTTTTTATAACCTCCTGGCATTTGAATTGTCTTGTGGGTTCCATCAAAGGTATGGGTTAGTTCTTCAGAATAGGCTGATTCATTGTCTTCTTCGTCATATGCGGTTGCTGCGAAATAATAGGTTTTGCCTTTGGTGAATCCCTCTAATGTAACTTCACAGCATTCAGTTTTAAATGGATCGTATGGAGTGCAATCGGGGCCAAAATCCTTTTGAGATACATCGATTGTATTGGTATAATTTCTTGATTCAAGTCCATAATAGATCTTATAACCAGATAAATCAGGTTCGGTATTCGCATCCCAGGCTAATGTTATTGTTCCTGATACTGATAAGACAATGGTAAGGTTTTTTAATATATCTAATAGATCTTTTTTTTTATTCATATCGCTCTATGCTCCTTTCTTATCATATAATTGCTTATTTTTTATAATGTCAATGTCATCAAGAGGTCTAAAAAAGGCGATCTTTTCTTTTTGATCCCATATAAAGTCGAAATTGATGGTTTCATCAAAAGGAATGTCGTTCATTCTTAAAAAACTGATTGCTGAGAAGGCAAAGCTTCCTGGTCTTTTCTGAATGGCGCATAAACCACTTTCTTTTTCATTATTGGTGAATTTGATTGCTATTCTTTTCTTATCTTCTGATATGTAAATCATGACGAATTTAAATATATCAAGATCGAATTTATTGACAGCACCTGCATTGAATGATATTTGACCATTTTTGCGAATACATACCTTTGGTATATAAGATCCACCTTTATGAATGAATTTTTTGAAACCATCTAATTTCATTAGTCCTCTAATTCAACTTCTTCTAAAAGTTTGTCATCCCACATCGAGGAGCAGATTGCCACAGCTTGAGCTTGAGATCTGCCTTCATTAATTAAAACAGGAACACATCGGGCCATCCATTCTTGTCTTGTTTCATCATCATTTGGTTTTGGCATACCTCCCTCCTTTAATAGATACTTTTAATAAGATTACTATTTAAAAACTTTATCATATCTGTTTTATTGGTGGGTACAATGATTTTAGCTGATTGGATTGAATTGGGGATATAACCATATTTTTGTCTGGAGGTTTTGCGAAATGATCCTGCATCTTTGGCAGATCCATGCCATTTGCTATGGGTTTGAACGATTTTTTCAATTTCTGTCTGATAAACTGTTTTATATAATAGCATTAATCAACCTCCCTCATTTAATTCTTCTGGAAAATCAGTTTTTGGTTTTGATTCAGCAGGGGGAACTGGATCTTTATGATAGGGGGCAATTGTATCTATTCTTTTTAATTCGGCAGGAGAATACCAACTGGAGTTATCACTTTTAAAATGTACCAGATAAATTTCCCCCCGAAAATCAATTGCACATATTTCAATATATCCAATTTCATCACTACGGGTTTTGACTTCTGTGCCAAGGGGGAAAGTAAATACGGAGGGAATTGGTCGAATCGATGTTTGTGCTGCTTTCATTTGATTGACCAGATCATCAGATAAATCGGCTATTTCAGCAGCATCATTTAAACCCATTTTTTCTTCAATTTTTTCAATTCCTTCTTCTAATTCCTCTAATTGATTTTTTTCTTCTGGCATGGTCTTTATTCTCCTTTTTTTAGTAAGTAGTTTTTAACCAAGTCTAAGTCTATAATTGTTTCAACCATTGTCCTGTAAACATACGCCTTTATTGATTCTGCGTAATCATCCTTGTCATCGTCATACTCTCTTTCATCATCTTCAGAGTTCCAAATTTGTACTCCTAAAAATTCAATGCAAAAATCATTGCCATCGGAATAAAATTCCAATTTGTAATTATATATGGTTTCTTGTAATTTATTTTGATGTTCTTCTGAAAGTGATTTGTCATTCCAAAAACAATCATCAATTTCATCATTAAGTGAAACTACAGCATCAAATGCTTCATTGCCGATAACAGTATCAATAACTTCTTTAATCATTTGTATTCTCTCCTTTCCAATAATTGCAATACGATTCCATCGAGGTAACTCATTTATATTTAAGGTTATTTTCATTTCTTAATCGAATCAGTTTTTCTTTTTTTCCTATAATATCCAATAACAGTAGGGGAAACATTACAATTATAACAAATAACTGATACACTATTGCCGTGGTCTTCTTCTTTTACTGGCCCTTCACATATAGGACATTGTTTAGTTCTTTTATCCGGTGTTGGGGCCGTCTTCTGAGTAGAGTTCTTCTTCATTGAAATTATGTCCACATGATTTACATTGAAAAGTGAAAAAACTTTGGGGATCGGGGCAATCTTCCCATTCCATACCTACTAACGCATTACCACATACTGCACAAGAATATATTTTCATTGATTCAAGCATGACTGTTTCCTTTATTTACCGCTTTTATCAAGAATAGTGCCTTTTGTGGCCTTTTCCTCCTCATGATGCTTCTTTAACCATTCATCAGGTTGAAAGATCTTACCACAGGTTATACAGAGCTTACCAACGTTAATTGTAGCTACTGTCTGTTGTCCGGTTGGTGACATAATCGGTGAGATATACCTTAATCGTGCTGCTTCAACAAAGATCTGACCACCACAAATTTTTATTTCATCAGAGTCATTAAATTTGATTTCATTTAAACATTTCATTTCAATAGCAGAGTTGATTGCTTCTTTTGAAAAGTTTACTTGTCCAGGTGGGATCATATTCGATGGGGTTATTGGTGGTACATTCGGCGGTGGTTTAGGCATAATAATTTCTCCTTTTTAATTTTTTACACATTTTTTAATTATATCATCAAAGTTGGAATTAAACGAAAATTTATTCCATTTGGTACAATACTTGACATCTTGCCAATACTTATCACATTTTTTACAATAAGATATTATTAAATTTTCTTTCATGATAGGTATAACTTCCTTTTGCTACACCCCCTATGTTTTCGACTGTAAATAAAAATTCAGATAAGGTGAGAATAAAGACATAAATAATTAGAGTGATAATAAGAAATTTAAAATAAACTAAAATATGATAGATCATTACTTTGATTGGATCTGTATCTTCCAACCATTTTGCTGTTGCTTTTGATCTTCTTGATTTCATCAATATCCCCCTTCTGTAATTGGCGTAATTGTACTGTAGATCATACCAATTATAAATCGGTATCCCTTTTTTCTTGTTGAGGGAACAGTATGATACCAAACTGGTTCTCCAATATTCCAGGGATGGGTTGAGATTTCAAGAAGTATTTGAGTTTGACCTTTCATCAATATTCTTTGTTCATTTCTAAGACCACACTTATTTAAAAACTTATCATCACATAAAATTATCTTTTTTACATCTTTAAACTCACCTGTAAGAACTATCCTGTTTCCTTCAAGAAAAAAAACGTCAGGATCGGCTACACCATAGGAACCACCATGTTGTTGAAGTAAAAGCTGCAATGCAATCAACGATAACCGAATAAAGAATGCAGTTTCCATTTATTTTTCTCCTTTCTTTTCCTCCTTCTTATATCTTAATGCTGGACAGGGATCACAGGCTAAATCACAACCTGATAAGATCCAGTTATATTTAGGACAATAGAATAATAATCTATGTCTTTTTAATTTTCGATGTTTGGGATCGAACCAGATTTTTCTTGACCAATTTTTTCTTTGCATCTTCATTCATATCAAAATCGCAGTAATTAGCGAGTTGTTTTATTCTATCCCAAAAATTTTCATCGGGATTTACAAATCTGGTTTTTACTACTTCATTTGCTAATACAATAGCAGGGTTATCAGTTTTTATTTTACGATTAAATCTTGGATCATACAAAAGCATAATTTTTCCTTTTAAAAATTATCCCCCTCATTTATTAATTGCGTGGGTACGCAAGGAGGAGCAGCACCTTTCAAGTAAAACCCTCCTTAATAAGCAATACCCACGCAAACCATTTAAAATCTAATGTAAATAATCCCTCCTGTAATCCTTAAATTCCTGCTGTTTCCTATTATGTTTTATAACTAAATGCAGAAATTCTCCAACTGGATTATCTGATTTACAAGTCCACCAGAGATCGATATAAAAATCAATCAATTCCAGTATACGCTCGCTTCCGATGGAGGGTTTGGTGCTAAAAAATCCAGGCTTATATTTACAAGCCCTTGAGTCAGTAACGGTGAAACATTTCCAGCATCATCAATTGCTGCAACACCAAGATCATATTCACCATCAAGGCTTTGCAATTCGGCAATGGTATTCAATGGAACATGAATGAAACCATCTGCCTGTACTGCTGGATTACCAAGATCGACCTTGGCAACAGAGTTGTTAGGGGTTAACGGAACACCGGCTTCATGAGGTTTGTAATAAAGCTCATATCTCGCCAAGTCTGCTGATCCACTTGGTTTAAATTTTAAATTTGCTCCCATAATTTTATTTCTCCTTATAAATTTATTGGTTATTGGTTATTGGTTATTGGTTATTAGGCATCTTCAAATGGTTCAATTGGAGGTGGTGGAGGGTTTTGAATCCAGTAATGGTCTGGTTTAATCACCCTGCTTGCAATGTCCATTAGTTGACCAGCAAGTGCCATCAATTCTGCTGCCAATTGTCTATCCTCATCAGGATAATACGGTGGCATACAAACATCTGGTTTTGGTTCAACAATTCTTCTTTCATCTGGCATAATTTGTTCTCCTTATATATTTATTAGTTTTGAGATAGATTAGTCTATCCCACCACCAGTAGGTGCGGCAACGTGACCGTATATCATCCATTTACCAGGAATATGATCGCCTGGATTAGCTGGATCTGCTATTCTACCAAAAAGTGTTCCATCCTCTCTTTCCAATGCGCTGTGCGCCCATTGAGAGCATATTCTGTCTGTTTCTGTTTTTGCTCTATCACAAGTCCTTGCATAAAAAGCAAAGAGTCCGGTACGTGGAAGTTTAAAGGTAACTTCTATTTGTTGGGTTGCTCCTATTAAATATTTTTTTTCTTCTCCTTGATTCCATAAAAAGAAGTCATAATGAATATCAGGATAATTGTCATCGACAACAGCATCCCATGCAATTGTCATATCTTTATCAGTTGATTCCTGGTATAAAGTTAAACCACTTATAGTTCCGTCTTTTACCAGAGAAACATTTCTAACTCCCCATAAATAACTGTTTGGGGGATTGTTTGTATTATTAAAAGTAATGATATTTTCTAAGTTGTCATCACATAATAAAATATCTTTAATTTTTACTCTGCGTTTTGCAGACCATACTTCATTTCCTGCACTTGCTACATCTACAAGTTTTTTGTCATTTACTGAAATTTCAATTTCTCCATCTGAATCAGAATCCCATATTTCATACTCAAGATAAAAATTTCCTCTTATCTCATATGGAATTTTATAATCTACTTTTTCAATGTGTTCGGTATCACCTCCTGTAATATTTCCATATTCTTCTACAGCAGGTAATAGTATAGGGGGTTTAGGAGGTAAATACCCACTATCATAATTTGCTCCTACTTCAGTAGATGTTAAAGCTTTCTTATAAATAGCTACCAGATATATATCACCCAACCATGTTCGATCATCGGTAGGATATGACATCTCATTAAATAAGCCAAACTCATAAGATTCATCCCAATTGGAAAGATCTCCAGATATTGTTTGAGTTGCTACTTCAACCTTATCGATGTAAAATTTTGCGTTACCTGATGTATTTCTGGTATAGACAACATGCTGTAATACAGGAGTTGCGGCAATACTTGCAGCAGGGGTTGCCGTACTTGGGGTACTACCATTGCCAGGATTATCACTGGTTCTAAAACGCATATCCCAATGTTCTGCTGCTTGACCAAAGGTAAAGTTACGATCTGCACTATCTTGTGAAAAAGTAATAATTCTTGCTGGCCCCGATTGAGTATTGTTTAATGGTTTGATCCATGCTTCTATTGTAAATCCATTCGCAAATTCAGAAGCAGCTAATTTAGTATGGGCAACAGCGGTTTTTATAACGGTTGCTGCGGTGACACTTAATCCTGGGTCTAAGAATGTTACTTTTAATGGATCGGAAATAGTTAAATCAAGTTTAGGATCAATATCTGATTTATCTGATATTACTGTACCACTTGTTTCTGTAAAGTCATACAAAACAACTAAATCTGTTGTTACTCTGGCAGCACTTGCCGGTAAATAATTAAGTAAAAGAATTAAAATAATTAAAAAGAATTTTTTCATACTTCCTCCATGAGAGTTTTAAAATTATATATAATAGAGTATATGACAAAAATAATAATTCAGGTAATATACTCTTGCCTAAATAATTTATTTCAAGCCAAAGTATAACTGGAATAACCGGAATTGAAATTTTTAATCCCATTCCCATGCTTTAAGCCATTTAGTAGCTTCTTCATATGCTTCTTCATAACCATTGCCAAATCTTTTATACAATGGTTTTTGATGATCATTAGGTAAACTGGTATAACAGTTATAACAAAATGAATTTCCAGGTTTTTTATAATTACCACAGGCACATTCATCACTTTTTAATTCTTCTAATAAGAATTTGGCATCTTCCAGTTTCATTTTCTCACATTTCCCCTTATTTGTCTAACAATTTCCTTTAGCTTTGTTTCAGCCTCTTTAATAGTATTATAGATCATAGGGGTTTGTATTCCTGTCTTATTATCCCTTTCAACTACCGGAATCCAGGTTCCATTCTTTTTACCCTGAATTTCAAATTTAATTTTTTTTTCTCCATCCTCAGTAACATATTTTTTGTTTGTTCTGATTCCTCCTCTTTTCATGCTTTAACCCCTAACTTCCTCAAATGGAATTTGATGTATTTCATTTGGTTGGATATTTCTTCTTTGTAATTTTTTGATCTGAGATACCTATAACGTTTTTTTAATCGGTCAATCATTTCTTTTTTGGTATCACTTGTTTCAAGTATTCTTTTAATAAAACTTTTTTTCATTTCCATACCCCTTTCTTAAATGGAATTATATCAAAAATTTCTTTACCAGTAAGAGACAAATCAATGGTTTCTTCAAGCTTCATATCATATGAGACAAACTGTAGTGTTGCTCCTTTTAATTTGTGACTGAAGACTCTATGATAAGATAGTCCTACCCAATAACCTCCACGTTTTTTATCTTCATACAAACCCCTGGTAAAGCCATCACATTGAGTTTCTTGGTCTTTATCGATATTGATTATTTTAAAGGTTCCACTTTCACAAAAGACCTTTTCATTAAACTGGTTAATAATTAATGAGTGAGGGGCAGTAGTATGTCTTAATAATTTTTGATTGGTAAGATCATAAACTGCCCCCTTCATTTCTTCTTTATGTGTTCTCCAATTAATTCTTTTTTTAGCCATTTCTGCTCTTAATGTTTCAACAGGACGATTTAAATTTTTTCTCTTTTCTTCATGTTCTTCTTTTCTTTTTATAAAATCTTTATTACAGATATTATAATCTAAAAACATGCATGAATATGTGTTTCCGTTATTTATGCAGACATTATTGGCATGTAGCAGATCATCCCAAACATATTCTTTGCTCCAATCTAATTCTAATCTTTTATCAGAATCAAGATAATCAAAATAAACATCTTCTGTGACTACTCTTGTATTGTGAGTAGTAATAACGGAAATACAATCGTTTTGAGTAGAACAGGCCAGGATCATGTTATAGATCTTGCATTCACATAATGGAGTGATTGAATGAATCGCTTTGGTCAAAGAAAGGTCATTAATTATTTGATTTCCATTATTTAAATCTACAATTAATAATTTACTACCAACTCTGTGTTTAGGACAGAATATACCTGAATACCAAAAGTTTTTATAGTAACACATTCCCGTTGCTCTATGAGCATTGGCTCCTTTTCGAGTATGTGCTTTAAAATCCAATTTATGAACAATTCGTTTTCTATCTGTATCATAAACATAAAACAAATCATTTAAATCAGTTTTTGTATTCGCTTTGGTAGTTATACTAATTAATAATTGCATTACTTTCCTTTTACATTCATAAAACCAATATTTGTATCTTTGATGTAGTAAATATCTTCTGTCTTAGAAAGATATTGCATATAATCAGGTACTTGAGTTAAGTTTTTAGTATGAATATCATGCCAAGCAATTTTACCTCCACCATTTTTCTTTAAAAATGCAATTGCTTTTTCTGTATCAATTTTAACTCCATCAAATGAGTGATCACCATCGATAAAAAAGAAATCGGGTATTTCATATAGTAGATTTTTAAATTTATTAAAATTATAAGTGTGAGAATTAGCATAGATAAAATGAACATTAGGTAAGTGGTGGGCAAATTTACATAGATCATCTTTATTTTTTATCAATGCTCTATTTGAAGCAGGGTCAAGGACTAAATCTTCTCCGATATAATCCATTGTAAAAATTGATTTTTCTGGAAATTTTATTGCTATCTCATAAGTAGTTTTTCCATACCACGTTCCAATTTCAATAAAATTCTTTTTACATGATTGTTTCATTAAAAAGAGTAAAGCTGAAATATCAAATTTACTTGTAGGTCTTCTACCAAGGTCTTGTACTTCAATTGTTGGAATTTTTGGGGTAACGTTTACAATCATTTTATATTCCTTTTTTATAAGACCAATTCTCACCTAAGAAATGAGATTGATGAAGGTGTTTGCCTTCTGTCTCTCCAATATGCTGAACAAATGAAGGACAGGAAACAAGGAAGTATTTATCAGGATATTCATGTACTGCCCACTCCTGCAACCATAGATCGATACAAGCACCTTTCATTCCAGCAGGTTTATGTCCTTTTTCACGAAATTTAAACATATATTTGTCAATATTTTCAATACCATCTATAATATGTTTTACTGTTTTTAAAGCAATGTCTTTTCTAAGTAAAATACATTGTGTACCGTAAAACTGTTGATAGGACTGATTCCAATATTCTCTTTTTGCTTCAGTCTTTCTTCTTACTTCTTGATAGGCAGAATAAAAAGTAACCATTGGAACTTTATTAACAAATTTTTGATTTTTTGTTATATAAGCATCAATTGATCCTAACCAATGTTTACAAAATAAAAGATCATCTTCTAATTGAATAACATACTTACAATCTTTATCTTTGCAGTATTCTATTGATCGTAACCAATTTTCATTTCTGGTTATTTCTTTTTCTGTTCTATGAATAGTTAGATTTTTTAATGATTCATATTTATTTAAATATTCAGAAGAATTGGGTTTGCCATCAAATAGATGAAATTCAAATGGAATCTCAGAATTAAACAATCCAGAGTTAATCAGGCTTTTCATAGTGGTATGTATGTAGTTTTCTTTCGGAGATCGGTCTACAACTCGCATCGTAATAAAATATTTCATTGATTCTCCTTAAATAAAATCTGAATGAGGATTTCCATCTACGATCTGCTGAATCATTTCATTATGATTTTTATAGTAACAAATACCTCCTTCACACATTTTTCCAGAATAAACAATTGGATTCATCCAGGTTTTGATTATATCTTCAGTATTGGTTGTGCAAAGTTTATACTTTGGTATTAGTTTTCTTTCAAACATTTGAGTAGCACAGCAATAATAGATGTTCTTATCGGTATTGATAAAAGGCTTTATCCACATCATCCAGCATTTTTCTGGAATAGAATAATTCTTTTCATGCCAAAAAATTCCAGCTTCATTAAATATTGAATTTAGTTTTACTACTTTATCCAGCACACGAATTTTATCAGCATCATAAGAGTTATCAGGAATGATCCTTATATACTCTCCATTGAATCTATCTTTAAACTCTTTTAATTTTCTAAATGTACTATCATCAGTTTTATCAGTATAGACATAAGAAAATCCAAGAAAGGTATGTTTTGATATATTTGTAAAATTGAGTTTATCCTCTGAAGTGTAATCAATAGAGTTTAATGATACTCTGAGCCATGTTAAATTTTTAATAGTATCTTCTGTCAGATGTTTTTTTATATCCACTCCATTTGATTTTAATCCAATAGAATACCCAATTAATTTTGCATGAGAAATTATTTCATTGATGCTTTTGTGTAAAGTGGGTTCACCACCTGTAAACTCTACTGATATTGC
>DGOU01000091.1:0-289 GCA_002390165.1 Lutibacter sp. UBA4458 | reverse complement strand
TGAACAAAAGTCACAATCAAGATTACACTTATCAGTTAAAGAAAAGTGCATTGATATTGGTTTAAAGATTCCTTTTTTTATATCGTTTAATCGGGCTGTATGAAAAAGAAGTTTGGTTGGATTGCTTGTATAGTTTTCTTTAAAATTGATACTCATTTTAAACCTTTGATAATGGAGTGGGATTGCTCCCACTCCAATATGATTAAGTAACTTCACTTATGAATTCCTGGATCAGTTTTAACCTTTCTTCTGGAGTTCATCCAGCGCCGGTCTCAGGACGAGTTGTTTG
>DGOU01000085.1:9517-15830 GCA_002390165.1 Lutibacter sp. UBA4458 | reverse complement strand
ACAATTAGAAATTTATGATACAACCTTTAAATACCAACATTATTCTGTAAAAAGTTCATTATTTAGTGTTCCTTTAACGTATATGGGATTTGCAGGTTATTTAAATCCGTTTACAAATGAAGCACAGGTTAATTATTTAATTCCAAAAAACTCATATCCAGCAACGGTTTGTCATGAAATGGCACATCAAATAGGAATTGCTTCAGAAGGTGGCGCTAATTTTGTAGGCTATTTAGCTGCCATAAAATCAGAAAATTTATATTTTAATTATGCTGGTTATTTAATGGCTTTAAAATACTGTTTATACGAAGTTTACGCTAAAAACCCAGAAAAGTATAAATTACTTACTACATTCATAAATAAAGGAATTATTAAAGATATACAGCAAAATCAAGAATTTTGGAAATCGTATAAAAATTGGAGCGAAAAATACTTTAAAAGTTTTTATAATTCCTATTTAAAAGTAAACAAACAAAAAGCAGGAATGAAAGAATACAATAAAATGGTATTCCTTTTAATTAATTATTATAAATCGCATAAATTATAGTTAATAAGATTATTTTTGCACTATGCACAAACAAATTACAAGTTCGCAAAATAAATATATTAAAGAGTTAATTCAGCTAAAAGAGAAATCGCGTTTACGAAAAAAAACTGCCACTTTTTTAATTGAAGGTTTACGTGAAATTGAATTAGCTTTAAAAGGAAATTACACCATTAAAACCTTATTAATTATCTCATCATATTTAAATAATAGTTTGATTATTAAATTATTGAGTGAAATAGATGATTCTGTTGAAATTATTGAAATTTCAAAAGAAATATATAAAAAATTAGCGCTAAGAGATTCTACAGAAGGAATAATAGCTTTAACTAAAGGAAAAAACTTAACTATAAATAATATTACGTTTAAAAACAAAAATCCTTTAATTTTGGTTGCTGAAGCTCCTGAAAAACCAGGAAATATTGGTGCAATATTACGAACGGCGGATGCCGCAGGTATGGACGCTGTTTTAATAGCAAATCCAAAAACCGATATGTATAATCCTAATATTATTCGGTCTAGTGTTGGATGTGTTTTTACCAATCAAATTGCCACAGGTTCTACTTCAGAAATTATTGATTTTTTAAAAGAAAACAATATTGCTTTATATGGTGCAGCTTTAACGGCATCCGTAGCATATCACACAGTAAATTATACAAATCCTACTGCCATAATTGTGGGTACAGAAGCAACAGGATTATCTGATGAATGGCTTTTAAACACTACTCAAAACATACTAATTCCTATGAATGGTGAAATTGATTCTATGAATGTTTCAGTAAGCGCTGCAATTATTATTTTTGAAGCTATTAGACAACGAAATTTAAAATAACTTTATGAATCCTACTATTATATTTTATATTTTAATAGCCATAATTGTGGCTAAATATTTATTTGATACTTTTTTAGACACCAAAAATGCTGCTCATTTTAACGATGCTATTCCAGCAGATTTAAACGATATTTATTCAGAAAAAGAATATGTAAAATCACAAAATTACAAGAAAACTAATCATAATTTTTCTATAATTACAAGTACCTTTTCTATAATAATTACGGTACTTTTTTTTATGTTTGATGGATTCGCATTAGTAGATGCCATTGCAAGATATTTTTCACAAAATGAAATTATAATTGCACTAATTTTCTTCGGAATTATTTTTTTTGCAAGTGATATTATAAACCTTCCTTTTTCCTATTATAAAATTTTTGTTATTGAAGAAAAATTTGACTTTAATAAAACCACTTTAAAAACATTTATTCTCGATAAAATTAAAAGTTGGTTGATGCTTATTATAATTGGTGGCGGAATTTTAGCTCTTATAACTTGGTTTTATACCATAACTACCAACAACTTTTGGTGGTACACTTGGATTTTTATTAGTGTATTTACCATTTTTTTAAATCTTTTTTATTCTAAATTAATTGTACCTATTTTTAATAAACAAATACCTTTAGAAGAAGGAGAATTAAAAACTGCTATTGAACAGTTTGCTAATAAAATTGGCTTTAAAATTCAAAATATTTATGTCATTGATGGCTCTAAACGTTCCTTAAAAGCTAATGCCTATTTTTCTGGATTTGGTAGCCAAAAACGTATTACTTTATACGATACGCTGATTAAAGATTTAACCACTGAAGAAATTGTGGCTGTTTTGGCACACGAAATTGGTCATTATAAAAACAAACATATCATTTATAACATGTTTTTATCTGTGCTATTAATGGGCTTTACCTTATATATTTTATCGCTATTAGTTGGCAATTTATATTTGTCTCAAGCTTTAGGAGTTTCTACAAATAGTTTTCATATTGGTTTAATTGCATTTGCCGTATTATATAGCCCAATTTCTGAAATTACAAGCTATTTTATGAATATCTTATCCAGAAAATTTGAGTACCAAGCAGATAATTTTGCAAAAAACAACTATAACGCAACTGATTTAATTTCTGCTTTAAAAAAATTATCGAAAAATAGTTTAAGCAACTTAACTCCTGATAATCTGTATGTTAAAATTCATTATTCTCATCCAACCTTATTACAACGTATTCAAAATTTAAAAAAATAATTTTGTCGTTGCCTATTACATTTTAAAATACTATTTTTAATCTATGACGTACAACTTAAGCACAGAGGAAGAAAATAAAGAAATTGCCAGGCGATATAAAGATTTGCTTAAAGGTGCTTATCAATCTTTTACCACAACTGATAAAAAAGAAATAAGAAAAGCTTTTGAAATTGCTCTTGAAGCACATAAAAATCAACGTAGAAAAACAGGAGAACCTTATATTTTTCACCCAATAGCTGTTGCAAAAATTGTGGCATACAAAATTGGCTTAGGAACCATCTCTATTGTTGCTGCTTTATTACACGATGTAGTAGAAGATACAGATTATACTATAGAAGATATTGAACGTTTATTTGGAGAAACCGTTGGTAGAATTGTAAATGGACTTACTAAAATTTCTAATCTAAAGAAAGATAATGACACTTCGCTTCAAGCCGAAAATTTCAGAAAAATGTTACTTACTTTAAATGATGATGTTCGTGTAATTCTAATTAAAATTGCAGATCGTTTACATAATATGCAAACGATGGATGCAATGCCTGGCTATAAACAATTAAAAATTTCTTCAGAAACGCTATACATCTACGCTCCATTAGCACATAGATTAGGATTGTATAATATTAAAACTAAATTAGAAAACTTAGGACTAAAATACACAGAACCTGATGTTTATAATGATATTAGACAAAAAATTACTCAAAGTATAGAAGAGCAAGATAAATATATAGAATCGTTCTCTAACATAATTAAAGAAACTTTAGATAAAGAAGGATTTAAATATACCATAAAAGGAAGAAGAAAATCTATTTATTCCATTCGTAAAAAAATGCTGACTCAAGGAGTTTCCTATGATGAAATTTATGATAAATTTGCAATTAGAGTAATTTATCAATCTAATTTAAAAAATGAAAAATTTGATGCTTGGAAAATATATTCTATTGTTACTGACCATTTTAGACCAAATCCAAGTAGATTACGAGATTGGATAAGTCAACCTAAATCTACTGGTTACGAATCGTTACATATTACGGTAATGGGTCCGCAAGGTAAATGGGTAGAAGTTCAAATTCGGTCCACTAGAATGGATGAAATTGCCGAAAAAGGATATGCTGCACATTATAAATATAAAAATCAAAATGAACGTGAAAGTGGTTTAGACGATTGGCTTAATCGTATTAAAGACTCCTTAGAAAACCCTAATGGAAATGCTATTGATTTTGTAGAAGATTTTAAATTAAATTTATACGCAAAAGAAATTTTTGTTTTCACTCCTAATGGCGATTTAAAAGCATTGCCAAAAAATGCAACAGCTTTAGATTTTGCTTTTTCAATTCATACTCAAGTTGGAATGAGCTGCAGAGGAGCAAAAGTAAATGGAAAATTAAAACCTATAAGCCACGTTTTAAAAAGTGGCGATCAAGTTGAAATTATTACATCAAAAAATCAAAAGCCAAATTTTGGATGGTTAGATTTTGTGGTAACTGCACGTGCCAGAACTAGAATTAAAAATGCTTTAAAAGAAGATGAAAAATTAATTTCACAAGAAGGAAAAGAAATTTTAATTCGAAAATTAAGGCATATTAAAATAACATTAAACGAGAAAGTAGTTAATGATTTGGTTAGCTATTTTAAACTAAATACAAGTAAAGATTTATTTTTTAGAATTGGTAATGGATCTATTGATAATAAACAATTAAAAGAGTTTGCAACCAAAAGGAACAATGCCATTGTTAACTTTTTTAAAAATAGAATCAAAAGAACCCCAAAAACAGCATTAATTGATAAAGATGAAGTAACTGAAAAATTTGATTCCTTAGTTTTTGGTAAAGATGATGAGCAATTAGATTATAAAAAAGCACCTTGTTGCAACCCTATTCCAGGAGATAAAGTTTTTGGGTTTATTACTATAAATGAAGGTATTAAAGTACATAAAACAGACTGCCCAAATGCAGTAAGTATGCGATCCAATTATGCATATCGAATTATTTCTGCTAAATGGATAGATTCTACAAAACAAGAATTTAAAGCTATTTTAAAAATTCACGGTATAGATCACGTAGGTATGGTAAATGAAATTACTCAAGTAATTTCTAATAATATGAATGTAAATATTCATAGTTTAAATATTTCAGGAAACGATGGTATTTTTGAAGGGAAAATATTACTAAGTGTTAAAAATAAAGCACAACTTCAAAAATTAAGTGATCATATTAAAAAAATTGAAGGAATTAACAAGGTAGATAGAATTTACAAATTATAGCTATTAACAATTAAAAGTTGAAAACTACCATAATAACTAAAAGTATATTTAAAAATTAAAAGTAACTTTGTATTTTTAGCTAAAAGCTTAAATTTATTTATATGAATAAAGAGAGTCAGAAAATCGTAAAAACGGTATTTATTAAATTTCTAGAAGATAATGCTCATAGAAAAACTCCAGAACGATTTGCTATTTTACAAGAAATTTACGATTTAGATGTTCATTTTGATATTGAATCTCTTTATATTCAAATGAAAAATAAAAATTATCGAGTTAGTAGAGCTACCCTATATAATACCATTGAATTGTTGTTAGATTCTGGTCTAGTTAGAAAACACCAATTTGGTAAAAATCAAGCTTATTATGAAAAATGCTATTTCGACAAACAACATGATCACATTATTTTAACAGATACTAGTGAAGTTATAGAATTTTGTGATCCTAGAGTAGAAATCATTAAAAAAACCATAGAAGAAACTTTTGATATTAAAATTAATAACCACTCTCTATATTTTTACGGAACAAAAAACAATACAAACAACTAATATATAATTAAATGAATGTAAATTTATTACTTGGGCTACAATGGGGAGATGAAGGTAAAGGTAAAATTGTAGATGTCCTTACCGCTAATTATGACTTAATTGCACGATTTCAAGGAGGTCCAAATGCTGGGCACACTTTAATGTTCGATGGTCATAAACACGTACTACATACTATTCCTTCAGGAATTTTTCATGAAAAATCTAAAAATATTATTGGAAATGGCGTTGTTATAGACCCTGTAATATTTAAAAAAGAAATAGACGATTTAGGGAAATTTAATTTAGACATTCCATCAAAATTATTTGTTTCACGAAAAGCACATTTAATTTTACCAACTCATCGATTATTAGATGCAGCAAGCGAAGCTTCTAAAGGAAAAGCCAAAATTGGTTCTACATTAAAAGGTATTGGACCAACTTATATGGATAAAACTGGCAGAAATGGTATGCGAGTTGGAGATTTAGAACTTACCAACTGGAAAGATAAGTATAAGGCTTTGGCAGCTAAACATTTAAAAATGTTAGATTTTTTTGATGTTGATGTTCAATATGATTTAGAAGAATTAGAATCTGAATTTTACGAAGCAATTGACGTTTTAAAAACGATACCTTTTGTTGATAGTGAAGAATTTATTAATAATACTTTAAAAAATAATCAATCTATTTTAGCGGAAGGAGCTCAAGGTTCTCTTTTAGATATTGACTTTGGCACGTATCCTTTTGTAACTTCCTCTAATACAACTGCCGCAGGAGCTTGTACAGGATTAGGAGTTGCACCTAGTAAAATTGGTGAAGTATTTGGTATTTTTAAAGCATATACTACCAGAGTTGGTTCAGGACCATTTCCTACCGAATTATTTGATGATGATGGTGCTAAAATGGCTAAAGTTGGCAA
>DGOU01000085.1:5119-9365 GCA_002390165.1 Lutibacter sp. UBA4458 | reverse complement strand
AATATTGAAGCGCATAACGTAACTACAAATTACACAGAGTTTGAATGTTGGAATGAAGATTTAACTTCTATGTCCAAATTTGATAATTTACCAAAACAACTTAAAACCTACATTAAATTTATTGAAGATTTTGTAGAAGTTCCTGTTAAAATAGTTTCTGTTGGACCAGATAGAAAACAAACCATAATGCGATAATAAAAAGCATTCAAAAAAGTGAATTTTAGAAAGAAAGCTACAAATTAAGCGGAAAACTTTTTAAAATTCACTTTTTTATTTTAGGTAATAACCTAATTTTCTACCCATTTTTTTTGTTAGTTTTGTACAAAATATATTAAAGTTTGAAAAAAATACTTCTATTAAGTTTTTTGCTAGTGGTTAGTTTTAGTTTTTCACAATCCAAAAAAATTAAAATTTTAAAAGCAGATAATACTTTTGTTAAACCTGAATTTCCAGGAGCAACCATTTCTTTAGGTAATGTTTTTGTAGAACACGAAGGTGCTACGCTAAGATGCGATAAAGCATATATTTATCAAGATAAAAAATTGATAAAAGCTATGGGGAATGTTATTGTAAATCAAGGAGATACTATAATTCAACATAGTAAATATACCGATTATGATGGCATAAAAAAAATAGCAACTTCATGGGGAAACGTAGTTTTAAAAGACGAATTAATGACTTTAAAAACCGATACGCTTAAGTTTGATAGAACTAATCAAAAGTTATTTTATAATTGTGGCGGTACTATTATCGATTCTACAAATGTTTTAAAAAGTAAAATTGGAAATTACTATCTTGAAACAAATAAATTTCAAGCCTCTAAAAATGTCACTGTCACTAATAAGGATAGCGATTTAAAAACCAATCATTTAGAATATTATACTTCTACCGGAATTGCCGAATTATTTGGTCCTTCAACCATTAAAGGAGTCAAAGATTCTATTTATACGGAACGAGGAATTTATAATTCTAAATCTGATATTTCCACTTTTATTAAAAACTCAAAAATATTTTATGAAGATAGAACTATAGAAGGTGACAGTTTATATTATAACGGAAATACACAATTTGCTTCTGCAACCAACAACATTCAAGTAATTGACACCATAAATAAATCTATAATTAAAGGAAATTATGCCGAGTATTTTAAGTTAAAAGATTCTGTTTTTATTACTAAAAGAGCACTCGCAATTTCTACAGTAGAAAAAGATTCTTTATTTATGCACAGCGATACTATTATGGTAACTGGTAAAGTTGACGATAGAATTGTCAGAGCTTTTAGAAATGTCAAGTTTTTTAAAACCGATTTGCAAGGTAAATGCGATTCCTTAATTACCACAGAAAAAACTGGGCTTACAAAATTATTGGTTAAACCTGTATTATGGGCGCAAGGAAATGAAATTGTAGGCGATACCATACATTTAATTTCGAATTCCAAAACCGAGCAATTAGATTCATTAAAAATATTAGGAAACGCTTTTATGATACAAAAGGATTCTGCAGGTTTTAGCCAATTAAAAGGAAAAAACATGTATGGAAAATTCTTTAATAACAATTTATCCTCTTTAAATGCCATTGGTAATAGTGAAGTAGTTTTTTATATTAGAGACGAGCATCAAAAACTAGTTGGAATCTCTAAAATGAAAAGTAGTAATAATATTTTTATCACTTTAGAGAAAAACCAAATTAATACCGTAGATTTTAATGTAAAACCTGATGGAAAAACCTATCCGCCATCAGAATTACCTGAAGACGAAAAATTATTAAAAGGATTTATTTGGCGTGAAGATGAAAGACCTATTAACAAAGAAGCCATTTTTAATTCAAAAGAATTAAAAGAGTTGAAAGTATTAAAAAATATAGATTAGTTGAATAAAGATTTTTTTAAATATCAGGCGCAAACCTCTGCAAATCCTTTAGCTATAGAAATTTTAAAAGCTAATGGCAATTATATTTATGATATAAAAGGGAAAAAGTATTTAGATTTTATTGCAGGTGTTTCTGCCAACACCTTAGGACATAATAATCCTATAATTTCGCAAGCTATTAAAAATCAGATAGATGCCTATACTCATGTAATGGTTTATGGGGAATTTATTCAGAAGCCTCAAGTGCAATTAGCTAAACTTTTAGCTCAAAACTTACCAAGACCTTTAAATACTGTTTACGTAACCAACTCGGGTACTGAAGCTACTGAAGGTGCCATTAAATTAGCAAAACGCTACACAGGTCGTTTTGAAATTATTGCAGCTAAAAATGGATATCATGGTAATACCCAAGGTGCTATGAGTGTTTGTGGTGCTGAACAGCAAAATAGTGCATTTCGACCTTTAATTCCTGGTATTAAGTTTATTACCTTTAATAATGAAATAGATTTAGCAAAAATTACTACACAAACAGCTGCAGTTATTTTAGAAACAATTCAAGGTGGAGCAGGTTTTATTGAACCTAAAAATAATTATTTACAAAAGGTAAAAGCAAAGTGTAAAAAAGTTGGAGCATTATTAATTTTAGATGAAATTCAATCTGGAATAGGAAGAACAGGTAAATTATTTGGTTTTGAAAATTATAATGTAACGCCAGATATTATTGTTACAGGAAAAGGATTGGGAGGCGGAATGCCAATTGGGGCATTTATAGCATCTCATAAAATGATGAGTGTTTTAAAAGAACATCCTAAATTAGGTCATATTACTACTTTTGGTGGTCATCCTGTAATTACTGCTGCTGCTTTTGCTACACTTTCCACACTTTTAAAATCGAATTTAATAAATGAAACTTTAGTCAAAGAAACATTAATAAGAAAAACTTTAGTCCATCCTTTAATTAAGGAAATAAGAGGAAAAGGATTAATGCTTGCTGCAATGGTTGAAACCAGCGAAATAGCTTCTAAAGTAATTTTAAAAAGTTTAGAGAAAGGATTACTACTTTTTTGGTTATTGTTTGAAGGTAAAGCAATTAGAATAACTCCCCCACTAACTATTTCTGAACCTGAATTAATAAATGGTTGTAAAATTATTATTGAATGTTTAAATGAAATAGTAATCGAAAAGTATTAATTTTTGTTTCAAATTTGTTAATTTTTTGTTAATATAGTACCTTGTTATGCATAATAGAGTAACAAATGTTACGAATAGGCGTCATTTAGTAAATAACTATAAAATCTATCTATTATGACAACTTTAAATTTAAACTTACAGGAAAACAGAAAAAAAGTAGTATTTGTAAACTTTAAAAACACCAAACGCTTACAGTGGAATACCTATAGAAGATACGCATTATAAATTATGCATAAGCAAATTTTAAATTTTTATCTACAACACTACTCAATCCTAAAAAATTAAATAATATTAGTTTTTTAGGATTTCGTCTATAATAGCTCTAGTTTTTTTACTGTTCCAATCTGCTGCCCCAACCTTTTCAATTAAAACACTTCCTTTTTTATCTATTAAAAAACTTGATGGAATACTATTTGTTTTCAAAAATTCATTAGGTGGAGAGGACACAGAATTATAAACTGGTAAATTATAACCATTTTTACTAAAGAATGTAGCAACTTTATTCCAATTTTCATTAGTAATAAAAATAAAAGCCACTTTATCTTTATAATCCTTATATAATTTTTGAATCATTGGTAACTCAGCTCTACAAGGAGGACACCAAGTTGCCCAAAAATTAACAAAAACAACTTTTCCTTTTAGTTCAGAAAAATTTATATTATCTGTGTTTAACCCTTGTAATTCCCAATTATAATTTTTAATGGCTACTCTATCCTCAACATTTTCCACAGAAGGAGAAAAGGCAATTTGTCTTAGTAGCCAAATTCTTGTTGGAGAATAAATTAATAAACCAATTGCTACAACAAAAACAGCGTTGGAAAAAAACTTTTTATTTAATTTAAAATTCATGATTATACACTTTATTTATGATAATAGATATTATTTAATTTTATTTCGAAACAAAGATAGAATTTCTTTTTGTTACTTTTTTTAAACAAAATTCATACCTTTTATATTGCTTTTTTACCAACCTAAATACAGTTATACAACATATTATATATGTATTTTCTTAATTTTTTGGATTATTTATCATACATTGCCTTATTATTTACTAAAAATATTATTAATATGAAACAAAAAAAACACATTATTCTAGGTATTTTTTTACTTTTTACTATGGTTATTCATGCACAATCGTATCAAGTAGAAGGAACAGTAACAGATGCGAATAGCCAACCTTTACCAGG
>DGOU01000085.1:1876-5098 GCA_002390165.1 Lutibacter sp. UBA4458 | reverse complement strand
ATTAAAGTTGAGTTGAGTGAAAATCTTATTTTTTCCTATGTTGGGTTTAACGATAAGAAATTACAAATGGATGGTACAAAAACATTTGATGTTACTCTCGTTTCGGGAGTTTCGCTAAATGAAATTGTTGTAGTAGGTTCAAGAAATCCAAACAGAACTGCTGTTGATACTGCCGTTCCAGTAGATATTATTGACGTTACAGAATTAGTAACCGCAGGACCACAAGTAAATTTAAATCAAATTTTAAATTATGTTGCTCCTTCTTTTACTTCAAATACACAAACCATTTCAGATGGTACAGATCATATTGACCCTGCTTCTTTAAGAGGTTTAGGTCCTGATCAAGTTTTAGTATTAATTAATGGTAAAAGAAGACATACTTCTTCATTAATTAATGTAAACGGAACATTCGGTCGTGGTAGCGTTGGTACAGATTTAAATGCTATTCCTGCTGCTTCTATTGAACGTATAGAAGTATTACGTGATGGTGCAGCGGCACAATATGGTTCTGATGCCATTGCTGGAGTAATTAACATCGTATTAAAAAGAAGTACTAACGAGTTAACAATGAATGTTACAACTGGTGCTTACTACTCTAAAAACGCTAACAACCAAACTGGTGGTAATGATGGACAAACAACTAACGTAAGTGCAAACTACGGTTTACAATTAGGTGATAAAGGTGGTTTTTTAAACTTTACTGGGGATTTTGATGTAAGAGATCCTTACAGCAGAATGAAAGAATTTGAAGGTGATATTTTTAATCAATACAATACTATTGAAAGAGTTGCAAATGATGCCGGTTATGATATTACTAATTTATTAGATGATGATGTGTCTGATGTAATTCAATTTGGTAATCAAGCTGGTTTTAATTTAGATCCTAATGCAACAAAATCCGAATTACAAGCAATATTATCTGCGGATAATACATCTTCAGAATTAGCTGCTCGTGGTCAAGTTAGAAGTGATTATAACATGAGAGTTGGTCAATCTGCTTTACGTGGTGGTCGTTTCTTTGCAAACTTTTCTTTACCATTAAATGATGATGGTACTGAATTATACTCTTTTGCTGGTTTAAGTTCAAGAAAAGGAAACTCTGCAGGTTTTTACAGATTACCAAGTCAAAACAGGACCTATACTCCTGCTTATATTAACGGTTTTTTACCTGAAATTAACTCAACAATTACAGATAAGTCATTTGCTGTTGGAATTAAAGGTAAAGTTGGGGAATGGGATATAGATTTTAGTAATAGTTTTGGTGAAAATGAATTCTTATATACTATTGGCAATACTTTTAATGCTTCAATGCAAGGTGCATCTCCCACTACTTTTGACGCTGGTGGATTTTCATTCGCACAAAACACCACTAATTTAGATCTTAGTAAATTTTACGAAGACACTATGTCTGGTTTAAACGTTGCATTTGGTGCTGAATACCGAATTGAAACATATGAAATTTATGCTGGTGAACTTGGCTCTTATGCTCAATTTACAGCAGACGGACAAGTTATTACTACTCCTAGTCAAGATCCTTCTGTAGATTTCTTTGATAGAGCAAGACCTGGAGGTTCTCAAGTATTCCCTGGATTTAGCCCTGCAAATGAATTATCTCGTGGTAGAAGCAGTGTTGCAGGTTATTTAGATGTAGAAGCTGATGTTACCGATAAATTTTTATTAAGTGGTGCAATGCGTTACGAAGATTATTCTGATTTTGGATCTACCTTAAACGTTAAGTTGGCTTCAAGAATTAAAGCAGGTGATAATACCAATCTAAGATTTGCATTTAATACTGGTTTTAGAGCACCTTCTTTACATCAATTAAACTTTAACTCAACATCCACTATTTTTGATCAAGATGGTAACCCAATAGAAGTTGGGACATTCTCAAATGATAGTAGAGCTGCAAAATTATTAGGTATTCCTCAATTAAAAGAAGAAACATCAACATCTCTTAGTACTGGTTTTACTACTAAAATTCCTTCGGCTAATTTAACTTTAACGGTTGATGGTTATTGGGTTGGTATTGATGATAGAGTAGTTTATACTGGAAGATTTTCAGGACCTGGGACTGGCAGTGAATTAGATAATTTATTAGCTCAAGCAAATGCTGGTGCAGCTGCATTTTTTGCAAATGCCATTGATACAGAATCCAAAGGTTTAGATATTGTAATTACTCATGACGCTATGATAGGAGAATCTGCAAAATTAAAAACGGATTTTGCTGCTACTTTTTCAAAAACAAAAAGAGTTGGAGGTATAAAAGCTTCTCAAGTATTAATAGATGCTGGTAAAGTGGACACTTATTTTGATGAAGCAAGTAGAGTATATTTAGAAGAAGCTGTGCCACGTACAAAAATTAATTTATCGCATAGTTTAACTACGGATAAATTTAATGTTTTCCTAAGAAATGTTTATTTTGGTGAAGTTACAGAAGCAACAAATAATGTTATTCGACAACAAGTTTTTGGGACTAAAGTAGTAACAGATTTATCTTTTGGATACAAAGTATCTGAAAGTACTACACTTACGGTAGGTGCTAATAACTTATTTGATATTGAACCAGATAGAGCTGCTCAACAATTCTCTGATGGTGGTACTAATAGAAGTTCTGGTCGATTTGACTGGTCTAGAAGAGCCCAACAATTTGGTGTTGGTGGCCGTTTCTTATTTGCTAGATTAAACTTTGTTCTTAAATAAAAAATAAATTAATACATCTTCAATAAAAGATGTATTTTCATACACTTTTAACCCGTAAAGAAATATTTCTTTACGGGTTTTTATTATCTAATGTTAAATAGTTATAAATAGTTTAAAACGACATAATATGATATAAATCATATCTTTTAACTGCTTTAATATCGAATTTTGTATAGAAGTTAAATCGTTGTGATTCAGCTAATAAAATACTAGATATTTAAATATAGTAATAATGAAAACTATTTCTATTCTATTAATTTCAGTTTTATTTTCCATTTCATTAAATGCACAGAACACTTCTATTTTAAAAGAAGATTCCTCAAAATTAGCGACTATTGAACAACCTTCCCTATCAAATAAAATAAATTCAATTCCTCAATTTCCAGGTGGCATCAAAAAATTATCATACTATTTAACAAAAAATATAAAATATCCTAGAAATTGCCGCACGGCAAGCACTAGAGGAAAAGTTTTAGTTTCTTTTAAAGTTGAAATGGATGGAACAATTTCAGATGTAAATGT
>DGOU01000085.1:0-1828 GCA_002390165.1 Lutibacter sp. UBA4458 | reverse complement strand
TGCTTACTATTCCAATAGTATTTTTTAGAAATTAAATATATATTCACAAAAAACAGAAACTCAATACTTTTTATATTGAGTTTCCAATTATATGAATTTCAGTAAACTCTTTACTTACAATAATACTATTTTCTTCTGTGTTAAATTTAGTTAAATCTACTTTTTCATTATCAATTTCAATATCACTTATTTTAAACGGAACTCCGTGCAATATTATTTTAAAAGTTGGATACGATGTAATAAACTTTCCTTCTTTAAATTGCTGAATAGTTAGTGAATTTTCTTTACCTACTAATCTAAAATTTCTAAGGCTAAATCTTCCTTTTTTATAATCATACCCATCGGATGCATCTTCATAAACTTGTGATTTTTCTTTCCCTTTTTTAAAATAAACATCTAAGGTTAACTCTTCTATAGTTTTTTCACCTACATATTGTTGAATAGGATATTTTGGAATAATGGCTCCTTCTTTTATAAAAATTGGCATACTATCTATATCCGCATCTACCCATTTTTCTTCTCCACCTTTAACCACTTTTTCATCCCAAAAGCTAAACCAATTACCTTCAGGAAAATACATTCTTCTACCTTTTGCATTAGGTTCTAAAATTGGACAAATTAAAATTTTATCTCCATAAATAAATTCATCATTTCTATAATATGTTTGATGATCATTTTGATCAAAAAGCATCAATGATTTTAATATTGGAATGCCTTCATTTGCATATTGCCAAAATGCTGTATATAAATATGGTAAAAGTTGATAACGAATTTCAATAAATTTACGTACAATATTAGTTACATTAGTGTCAAATGAATAAGGTTCTTGTTCGCCGTGATCTCCTGAAGAATGAGTTCTACAAAATGGATGAAAAACTCCAAGTTGAATCCATCGAGTATATAATTCACCACTTGGTTGTTCTGCAAAACCGCCAATATCTGACCCTATAAATGAAAAACCAGACATACACATGCGTTGTGCTTGTGCATTTGCAATAGATAAATGTTCCCAACTAGCAACATTATCGCCAGTCCAGCTTGATGTATAACGTTGTGTGCCCGCATAAGCAGCTCTTGTTATAACAAAAGGTCGTTTCGGATAAGAGAATTTTTTAAGGCCGTGATACGTTGCTCTTGCCATTTGCATGCCATAAACATTATGTGCTTTTCTATGGCTACAATGGTTACCATCATAATTATGCCTTACATCATCAGGAAAAGATTTTCCAGGCACTTCCATTACGGCTGGTTCATTCATATCATTCCAAACTCCTTTTACACCAATGTCTTCAATTAATTCTTTAAATAAATTGGACCACCATTCTCTAACTTTGGGATTGGTAAAATCTGGAAAATAGCATTCTCCTGGCCAAACTTTTCCTTTCATATAAGGACCATCAGCACGTTTACAGAAGTAATCTTTTTCTAAAGCTTCTTTAAAAACACTATAATTATTATCTATTTTTATTCCTGGATCTATAATTACAATGGTTTTAAACCCATCATCCGCAAGCTCCTTTACCATTTTTTTAGGATTTGGGAAATACTCTTTATTCCAAGTAAAACATCGAAATCCTTCCATATAATCAATGTCTAGGTACAAAGCATCACAAGGAATTTTTAAATCTCTAAATTTTTTAGCAACTTCTTTTACTTTACTTTCTGGATAATAACTCCATTTACATTGGTGATAACCTAATGCCCAAAGTGGTGGTAATTGATGTGGACGACCTGTTAAATCCGTATAAGCGCTTACAACATCTGTCATTTTTGGACCATAAATAAAATAATAGTTCATTTCTCCACCTTGCGCCCAAAAACTAGTTAC
>DGOU01000076.1 GCA_002390165.1 Lutibacter sp. UBA4458 | reverse complement strand
TGGGTTTCAGAAGGTAAAAAAGAATTAGTTTTTCATTATAGAGGCCCAATTAAACCGGACTAAATTAATAAGTATAACGGGAGATAATTTATTTGACAGTAATAGATTCAACTCCAATCCAATCATCACCAATCTCTTGTGTGATAAGATGAGCTGCTCTGTTTAGTAAAAGTTTTGAAGTATGGTCATTTCGGTTTAGTTTTACAATTTTCTGAAATGTGACAGCTGCCATGGCAAATTCTTTTTTAAAATACAATTCCATTCCTTTATCAAATGTATTTAAAGTATCTAATTTGTGTTTTAATAAATTAGAATTATCACCATTTATACATTCGTAAATTGCTATTGGTTTTTGTTTTCCTTTGACCTTTACTGGTCCTAAATATCTAAAATCAAACTCTTCAGGATGGGTTAGATTCTCCACACAACTACCTGTAAGTAAAATTGAAGCCCCGAAATGCTTTGATAAGCCTTCTATTCTTGATGCAGTATTTACAGTATCAGAAATAATTGCTGCATCTAATCTTTCTATATCACCAGTAATTCCCATTATTAGGTTACCATTTTGCATACCAATTCCAATTTTAATAGGCAATCGGTTTTTTCCAACTCTTTCTCTGTTAAATTCTTTTAATTCAGCAAGCATTTCGACTGAAGCACGTAAAGCATTTTGTGAACCATTAGGGAAGAGTGCCATAAACCCATCACCTAAATACTGCATGATAAAACCTTCATTTTTTCTAATAATGGGTCCCATTCTTTTGTTAAAAGAATTGATAAACAAAAAATTATCTTTTGGATTCAAACCTTCAGAAAGTGTTGTAAACCCTCTTATATCCATAAACATAACAGTCACATCTTTTTCAACCAAATCACCTAGAGCAACTTCGGTGAGTTTGTTTTTACCTAATGATTTAATAAATTCATTAGGAACAAATTTTTGACTTGCTTCATGAATAACTTTAATAGCTTCTTCTCTTTCTTTTGCCTCTTGTAATCCTTTTTGATAAAGATTTGCGCTCTCAATAGCTACTGCTGACTGTAAAGCAATTGTAGTTAATAATTTTAGTTCAGCAGCTGTAAACTCTTTTTCTTTATTATGGCCAAGAATAACCATTCCTAAAGTTTTGTGTTTTACTTTTAATGGCGCGTGCATTAAAGCTTTGAGGTGAGATAAAGCTGGGTTTTGTTCGATTCTTTCTTTTGTTACTATTGTTGAAGTGCCTTTTTTTATTATTTCTTTTAGGATTTTATTTTGATTATTTATAAAATTCTTTTGTTTCGGATTTTCACCAAAAGAAGACAGTTCAACAACTTTATCTTTATTGGGATCGTAAATTAAAAAAAGTCCATGCGTAGAACCTATAATCTGAGAAGCTTCACTAAGTGCCATTTTAGCAATAGATTTTTCATCTATAATTTCAGATATTTTTTCACTAAAATCATAAATCATATTTATCTCACGATACAGGCCTAACACTTCATTACCAATTCTTTTCTTTTCTAATTCTTTATTTACCAATAGCATTAAGTATTCTGCAAGAAATTTCCCATGATTATTAGTGGAATTTAAGGTTCCATAAACCACACCATTGTTAGAAAGCTCAAAAGAGTATGAAAATTTGTTTTCAGAACCTAAAAGTATTTTAGAGTTAAACCCAATTAGGTTAAAATCAAAACTCATTTGATTGGATAGACCTTCTAATAAGGTAACGGTCTCTGGGCTCTTTTTTAATACGCTTCTTAGAGATTTAAAATAATATATACTTTTATCGTCACTCATTTTAAACATTCAAAATTTCTTCTGCAATAGATAGCATTTCATCTGGGTCGAATGGCTTGGTCATGTACCTGTCGGCACCCATTTCTAATCCATTCTGGCGATCAACTTCTTGGCCCTTGGCAGTCAATAAAATTATATATACTTCAGTTAAATTAAGCTCTTTTTTAACTTTTTGGCAAACTTCCATACCATTCATTATTGGCATCATAACATCTAGAAAAACCAAATTGGGTTTTTCTTTTTGAATGATTTCTAATGCCTTTTGTCCATTATCTGCGAACAGTAATTCAACGCCTTCATCTTCTAAATCTTCTAAAGTTTGTTCAATGAGCATTCGAATATGAGATTCGTCATCGACGATCAGTAGTTTTTTTTCCATTTTAATAATTATTTGATTTTTTTAGTTAGTTTATTCATATATAAAAAACATTACGTTTTCCATACCTTTTTGATCTTTTAAATTCTTTAAGGCTTTTTGATCTCCATTGAATACCGAATTGAGCATAATGATATCGGGTTTAGATTCGGCAGCTGTTTCAATAAGATTTTTGGCATTCGCTTCCATTACTTTATAGCCTCTAGCACTTAATACGTCAGAAAGTGTTTTTACAGCAGACGCATCTTCATCTACAACCAACACTTTCTTTTTAGAAACACCTTGTTCCAAAAGTTCTTCTACTTCATGAAACAATTGCTCGGTATTTATAGGTTTGGTTAAATACCTATCTACTCCAATTCTAAGGCCTCTTTCTTTATCTTGAACAATAGATAAAATTATTATAGGAATATCCATGGTTGCAGGGTCATTTTTCAATACAGCGGCAACATCAAAGCCATTAATCTCTGGCATCATTACATCTAATATGATCAAATCAGGTTTAGATAATCGAACCATGTCTAGTGCAGCTTTACCATTGGCAGCTTCTTTAACCTGATAGCCCGCATCACCTAATTCTTGTCTTAATAAAGATCGAATTGGAGTATCGTCATCAACCACTAATATGGTAGGTGTTTCTTGGGTAGTTGATAAAGAGGAGTGCTTAATTTGTTTTTTCAAACTTTTAAGAATTCGATCTAATTGAATAGGGGCTTGCGTACCAGTTTTTCCAACAATAGGAATAGTAAAGAAAAAAGTACTTCCTACACCTGGATCACTTTTCATCCAAATAATACCACCATGTTGTTCAATAATCTCTCTACATATTGGTAGCCCAAGACCTGTGCCTTTTGGTTTGTCGGTTAAAGTATCTCCAGCCTGTCTAAATCGTTCAAATACTTTATGTTTATCTTCTTCATCAATTCCTATACCGGTATCTTTAACCTCCACCATAATCTGATCTTTATCTAATGAGGCTTCTATAACCACTTTCCCTTTATCTGTAAATTTAACTGCATTTGATAACAAGTTAATGACAACCTGTATCAACTTATCTTCATCTGCATTGATTAAAGGTAAGTTTTCAGGTATTTTTTTATTTAATTTCAAACCTTTAGAATCAAACAGTGAAGATGTACTTGCAATAGCTCGACTTATCACGTCTTGCATAAAAATAGGTTTCATATTCCATTCCATTTTTCCCGATTCTATTTTAGCAAGATCCAATACATCATTAATTAAGGTTGTTAACCTTTCACCTTCAGACACTACAACATTAAGATTTTCACTAACCTGCTTCATTGTTTTTTTAATTTTCTGATCTTCAATGGTTACTGCTGGAAATATTTTATTTTCTAATCTTTTTCTAATGATTTTAGCAAATCCTAATACAGAGGTTAAAGGTGTACGTAATTCATGACTAAC
>DGOU01000032.1 GCA_002390165.1 Lutibacter sp. UBA4458 | reverse complement strand
TCTTGCGTAGGTGAAGTTTCAGATACTACAGATGATTTAAGGACAATTCTGTTTACTGGCGGATAATAATCTTGACTGACTAAATCTTCTTTTTCATATGGACCTGCTTTATCCGAGATAATCCGATAAACCGAAACTCTCAAACCAGGCTCCCCTTTTTGAATTAGCTCTTCTTCATTTGGTTTTAGTTCTGAAGAATACCTATAAATAGTTCTCGGTGCAATTTGTTTTTCACTGACCTGATATTTAGCGACTGTCTCCATTGGAACTGAGTAGATTTCCACTAAAAGCTCAGAACCTTTTAAACTAATTTTTATACTTGCAGGTGCATTGTTTGAATTTATAAATTTCAAGTCTTTCGTTTTACTGATTTCAGCTTCGATACCTGGCTCTAAATAATTTGGTATTCTTCCTTGTGAATGGCGTTCTACTATGTCGAAATTAGTCTGTAGTACTGCGCTATACATTACAGAGGCTACAAAATTTATCGTTTCATCCGATGACCCTAGGTTAATAGTTTCTAGATGTTCATTTAAAGAAAATATTTCGCCACTACCAATTACCTGTTCATTCAATGCGGAAATAATGTCATTTAAACTATTTGTGTTAACCGTAATTTTTTCTATATCAAAAGCAATTCGATCCGTTTGCAATAAAGACATATCCAATGCAACAGTCTCTATTGGTTCGGAAGATAATTTTTCTACTTGATTCTTAATAACTTCAAGAGTAGCTTCCGTGTCCAAATGTCCATTTGCTTCAATTAAAGCAACTAGCTCTGAGCTTATTAAAACTTTTAATGGAAGATGAATGGTTGGTTCAGACTCCCAAAATGCGTACCAGGCTGTACTAATTTGATTTTCAAATTGGTCCACGGTTGACTCTACGTCAAAAGTGAAGTCATCTGGATCTAATGTAATTTCTGTATTATTTCCCGTTAGTAGGATAGGATTCTGCTTCCATTCCAATACTTTTGAATTTAATAGAGAAATAATCTCTTCTCTATTAAGAGATTCGACTTGTTGACCTCCTATACTAGAACCAGAATCTTCACTTTCTGCACTTACTTGTTGTTGCAAAGGGGTGAAATTACTAGTCCACAAATAAAGTAGGAAGGATGTTAATATAACTAAAACTACTGCTTTCCAAATTATTTTCACTCTTACTTCCCCTTTTATTATCGAGTATACAAAGCTTAAATATAGGTAATATTACTCTTTCGCTCTATTATTTTTTCAATACTTTTGGTTCAACAAAACTATAATTCGTTATATTATTGTAATATACATTGATTCTTTATACTTATTTATATATTATTAAGCTACCAATTACAAGAAGAAATTGAGTAATTTACAAAGATTCAATTATTTTGTCGTTATATATAGTATCCTTGATATATTAAAAACGGATTTACTATATTCTAAAAATTCAATATTCTACTAGATATACTTTTAATTAAAAAGGAAGGTGTCTCATGCTTAATAAAATTACTAATAATAATGGCTTTACACTTATTGAAATTCTCGCATCCATTATACTATTAACAGTTATCATTTCACTATTTCTATCTATCTTCCCTCAAATGGCAAACACAAATAATCGAAATGGTGAATATCTGAATGCTGCGAATGTGGGGAAGGAATTGTTAGTCTTAGTGAAAAAGAATTCTTACAATGATTACAACGGAAGATTGATTCTTGCATCTTCTTCACAATTGAAAATTGAAAATGAGAAATTTACTATCAATAGCATAAAAGAAATTGAAAAAGTAATAAATACTAAATCAGCAAAGAACATTCAAATTAAAGGAATATTTAAATCTATTAATAAAGGTTTTAATATTGAAATTTTAATTTCTAAATCTGGGGTATTCACTAATGAAGGTTTGGAGGATATTTTTCAACAACATCAGGTAACCTTGATTGTCAGAGATAATAATTCAACTCAATTGACAACCACATACGGGTACATTGATGAGAAGTGATTAAGCAATGGGGTGAGATTATGAGGTTAAGAATAAATGATAGAGGAATCACATTAGTAGAATTACTGGTTGCACTTGTATTACTTGGATTTATCTCAATTATTATTTGGAGTTTCTTTTTCCAAGCATTAAACCTAAATGATAGAGAAGTTACTAAAAATCACCTTCAACAAGAAGCGAATTTGATTGTAAATACAATTCAGCAACTTCATACAAAATCGACAATAACTAGCATAGTTCCCTCAAATTCTAATAGAACATTAACCATTTATTACGATGATAGAAAAGCCGTTTTTGAGAATAAAAACATACTATATATTATAGAATCGCCTCCAATTGTTCCTAGCAAAGAGTTCAAATTCTCACTAACCTTAGAGTCTTCATCAAATGCCTCTGTACAGTTTCAAGTAGAAACGACATTTAGTAAATTAAATTAAGGAGTGCAAAAAATGAAAAAAAATCTTCACAATGAACGAGGCTACACCCTTCTCCTAACATTAGTTTTAATAACTGTAGTAATCTTACTTTTTACAACTTTTACGATAAAAGCTTTAAGTCAACAAAAACAAGTAGAAAAGACAGATAATACTTATGAAGTTACAGCAATAGCTGAGATGGGGGTTGAATATTATAAAGTAAAAATACTTAATGCAATAAAAACATCTGAAACTAATACACAAAGCATTATTAATAATCCAGATTATACGGCTGAGGACAAAACATCTAAGATTACTAAACTATATAATGATCTCAAAACTTCACTACTATCTTTCAAAACAGATGAACCACCTACCACCAATACAGGTGTAAAGGTTTTTTTAGAGGAATCCAATAGCAAAAGTTTTTATCTTAAGGGTTCAAATCCACCAAAAATTACAGTAGATCCAGTAACAAAGAATTCTATATTAGAAATTGAAGTTGTTGGTAAAGTAAGAAAAGATACTAAATCAATTATTGCAAAATTTAATTTTCCTAATTCAATTGCAAACTCAAAAACTATAAGTACTAACCCAAACGACACAATTGGATCTCCAAAAACTTTTCCAGAACTTATTAAAAAACCTATTTTCCCAGTGACAACCAAGGCTGAAAGTATATTAGAATGTAAAAAGCTTACTAATATCACGGAAGATAATATTAAAACATGTTTTTCCAATGCCCAAGATTTTTCTTTTAAATCAGAAAGTCTCCAAGATATAAAAAATTTAAATTTATACTACCACGGAATATCGAAACCAAATAATTTGAATCAAAACTTTAATTTTCTTAATAATCTTTATGTAAATCATGATTTGATAGTGGGAAATTTAAAACCAAAGCAAAACAGCTCCTACTATGTAAGTGGAAATACAACAATTGAAACTATTGATTTCAAAGAAAACCATAATTTGCGAATCTGGTCTAATATGAACTTAACACTAAAATCCTTGAATACAACAAATAATTTTGATATCTACGCAAAAAATAAAGTTACTTTTAATAGTAGTTTAAGTGGAAATGCTATTACCATATATGCAAATGATATAGAGTTTAATCAAAACTCAACTTTCGGAAATATTACAAATAGTCAATTACAAATAAATAATTCTGCCATCTTTAATGAAGTTACTACAATAAATAATACCGATATGTTAATTAAAGGATCAGTATACTTCAATGGTCAAAATCCAATTAATATTTCTGGTGATTCAGAATTACTAATTAATAAAATTGTTTTCGGTCCAAATCAAAATAAGAATAATGTTTTAAAGCTCCAAGAAACTACCAAGCTTTGCCTGCGCGAATATGATGTTCCTACCTTTGAAATGATTCAAACGACTGCTAACAGTAAGCTCTATGTCATTGATAAAGGCATACTTTTACCGAAACATACACAAAACCAAGTACACATAGTAAGCGAAGATGTTTTTTATGCTAATTGTAAGTTCAGCTCCGGTTCAACGAACGATAGCTCTATAATATTCGAACTCAATGAAATGCCAACTAAAGACAATATTATTTCTGAAGTTGTGTACCAATAAGAGAATTTTCATTAAAAACCGCCCCTGTGTCAGCCAAGGATTTAGTCTGGCACAGGGGCGATTTAAGTATAATTCTCTTTTTTTATTTACCTCACATACTCCGCAACCCTATTCCTACCAGCCTGCTTCGCTCC
>DGOU01000231.1:397-3123 GCA_002390165.1 Lutibacter sp. UBA4458 | reverse complement strand
AACTTCTTCTTCCCAAGCATCTTTTACTAATACTACTTTTTTAATAGTTGTATATTTAGCAGGTATATCAATAGTTCTTGTAGATGGAGGTGTAACCATAACTGTTTTTTTAACCACTTTAGTAATTTCAGGAATTTCAATTTTTCTTGTACTTGGTTGGTTAGCAACTACTGTTTTTTCGTAGGATTTATTAAATCCAGAAACAGCACTTCTTACTGTATGAGCATCCATGTCTAATTCTGTTAATGGAATAGTAACGCTTTGAGCGTCAATTGGTTTATAGCACCAATATCTACAATCATTAGGATCGCTAGATTCACAATCTGGAGCTTTTGCATTCATTTGCCATACAGCTGATGCAGGTTTTGTTTCAATTGTTTTTGAGTCTGATTTAAATGTTGCAGGAATAACTTTTAAACTAGAAGCATCTTCTTTAGCAGTATAAGTCATAGTTTCGCTACCAAAAGTTCCAGGAACAGTTACTAATTTGTAACTAGCTTCTTTTACAACAACAACAACATCTCTTGTTTCATAAACAGCTGGTACAATTTCTAAACGTTGGCTAGCTTCTTTTACTAATACTTTTTCAGTAACAGTTTTGTATTCTGCTGGATGTGTATTAATTTTTTTGTAGGCAGCTTTTGTTTCTAAGGTTACATCTTCGTTTTTCCAGATATCTGGAGTTTTACATCGAACATAACATTTTCCTGGTTCAGGGTTTTCTGGTAATCCTTGTGCCATTGCACTTACCCCAATAAGTAGTAAAGACAATGGTAATAGTAATTTTTTCATAAATATGTATTTAAAAATGAATTAGTTATGCTTAAACTTTTTAAGCGTTACATTTTTGACACATATATTTCTAAAAGGTCACTTTAAAAAAAAGAATTATAGTTTATTGAAGTACAGGCTTTTGATTATACCATCTGCAAGCCCTATTTTTGGAACGTAAATTTTATTTGCTCCACTCCATTTCATTGCCGATAGGTATATTTTAGTTGCAGGAATTATAACATCAGAACGGTCGGGATTTAAATCTAATTCTGTAATTCGCTCTTCATAACTTAAATGTTTAAGAAATTTGTATTGAGCATTTAAATAGATTAATGATAGAGGTTTTCCAATTGGTTTCCCTGACATTTTAAAAAGTTTATTAATGTTTCCACCAGAGCCAATTAAGGATAAACTTTTTAAACGGTGTGTATTTTCTTTTATCCAATTTTCCATTTCATCCCAAATAAAATGTTTAGATTTTTTATTGATATATCTAACTGTTCCTATTTTAAAAGATTTAGAATTTATAATTTTTCCATTAGAAAACACTGTTAATTCTGTACTTCCTCCTCCAACATCAACATATAAATAAGATTTATCAGAGTCAATGATAGAAGTTAAATCTGTTGAAAAAATAATTTCAGCTTCTTTTTTACCATCAATTATTTCTATTGGAATAGTAGTTTCTTTAAAAATTTCATTAACAATTTTGGTTCCATTAGAAGCTTCTCGCATAGCAGAAGTAGCACAAGCTTTATATTTTTTTACACCATGAACTTCCATTAATAGTTTAAAGGCCTTCATAGCTTTTTGCATTCTCAAAATATTATTCTCTGAAATTTTTCCAGATATAAAAGTATCTGCACCTAAACGAATTGGCACTCTAATAATTGCTGATTTTTTAAAACTTGGGGCGTCTTCATTTTTATTGGTAATTACATTTACAATTAATAACCTAATTGCATTTGAACCAATATCAATACCAGCAAGTTTTTCAATTTTCATATTATTTGTAATCTTTAGGGAATTCTGTTAAAAATGTTTCTCCTGACTTAATGTTTTTCCAATGATTTTGGTCAAATTTAATTCCAATAACGCCACAAGTGGAAACATGGTTTAGCTGTTTACTTCCAAATTTGTTTACAAAATCGCTAATTCCGTGGTCGTGACTAAAAATTATTGCAGAATCAAAACTATCGTCTAAAGCTTTTACGGTTTTAATTAAATAACCATCGCTAAAATTATAAAGTGATTTGCTAATTTTTATATTAGCCAGTGGATAATTAAAAGAATAACTAAAAATCATTGCGGTATGTAGCGCTCTGTTAGCGCAACTTGCTACAAAAACATCAGGGCAAGCTACTTTTTTTTGTAAAACGGAGGAAATTAGATAAGCATCGTTTATACCTCTTTTTTTTAATGGACGATCAATATCATTAATTCCATCATACTCCCAAGATGATTTAGCGTGCCTAACAATATAAAGTGTTTTCATAAATTTAAGTTGCTTTTCAAATATAAAAAAATTAAGGAGCTAAACGGTCAATTTTCCAATCAAAATCTTCTTGCAAGGTGTAAATTATTCTATCGTGCATTCTATTTGGTCTTCCTTGCCAAAATTCCATACTTATTGGTTTTACAATAAAACCACCCCAATGTTTTGGTCTAGGAATTTCTTTATGTTCAAACTTTTTTTCAAAGGAGGCTAACCTATTGTCTAAATACTTTCTTGAAGGAACTATTTCACTTTGGTCTGATGCCCAAGATCCTAACTTACTGCCATCTGGTCTTGATTCAAAATAACCATCCGATAAATTTTCAGCAATTTTTTCGGCCGTTCCTTTTATAATAACTTGGCGTTCTAAATTATTCCAAAAAAAGGATATACAAACCTTTGAATTATTTAAAATTGCTTTTCCTTTTTCACTATTATAGTTGGTATAAAAAATAAA
>DGOU01000231.1:0-389 GCA_002390165.1 Lutibacter sp. UBA4458 | reverse complement strand
CCAAGTGTATTTTTTTAATAATACTATTCTGTTTTTAGGATAACCATCTAAGCCAATGGTTGAAATAGTCATGGTATTTGGTTCAATATTTCCACCAAACTCGTCCACTTCATAAAACCATTTTTGAAAAAACTCCATCGGATTTTCTAAAACTTCTTTTTTAGAAAGTTCTCTTTTATTATAAACTTTCCGGTAATTACTAAGGTCTTGTCCCATAAAGCAAAAATAAAAAATCTTTTGATTGAAGTTAGGCTTTTACAGTTTAATTATTTTCTTTTTTGAAGTAACAAAAGTCCAATAAAAGTAATACTTCCATTTACAATTAATAATTCATATCCAAATACATAACCATTAAATAGTTGTATGGAATATGCATTTATAAAATAGGT
>DGOU01000209.1:2701-4572 GCA_002390165.1 Lutibacter sp. UBA4458 | reverse complement strand
CGACCCCCTGCGTGACAGGCAGGTATTCTAACCAACTGAACTACCAAACCGTTGCTCTTAGCGGATGCAAATATAACAGCGTTTTTTTTAATAGCAAAACTTTTAGTGAAAATATTACAAAATTCTATTACGCTTTATTAAATAAGAAGTTAATAGTTGGTTAAACCCTTTTCTAATATCAATTGGAACATAATCAATTTTATATTGTATGCATTTCAATTTCAACTCTTTAAAATAATTCTCTACCTGTTCTTGATATTTTTCCTGAACATTTTTTGGATATATTTTTACTTCTTCCCCTGTTTCTACATCCATAAATTTTTTAGGAGAATTATTAAAATTAAACTCCAATTCTAGTTTTCCATCAAAAGTATGAAACAAAATAACCTCATGTTTATTGTATTTTAAATGTCGTAAAGCATCAAAAAGTTCTTTTTGATCTTTATTAGTTTGAAACATATCTGTAAATAAAAAAACTAAAGATCGTTTATGTATTTTTTCAGAAATCTCATGTAACATTTGATAAGTTTCCGTTCTAGAATTTGAGGTACTTTTTAACAATACATCTAACTGAGCAAACAACTTTCTTCTATGGCTTTCACTTCCCTTTGCAGGAGCGTAATATTCACTTTTATCACTATAAATACTTAAGCCAACTGCATCTCTTTGCCTTTTTAAAAGCTCAATTAAAGCGGCGGAGGCAATAGTGGCAAATTTAATTTTTGACACATTAGAAATCAGCTTTCCATTTTCCTTCGGATAATACATGGAAGCAGAATTATCAATAATTAAATGACAACGCAAATTGGTTTCTTCTTCGTATTTTTTTATAAATAATTTCTTTGTTTTTGCATATAATTTCCAATCAATATGACGCGTGCTTTCTCCTGTATTATACAATCTATGTTCTGCAAATTCAACTGAGAAACCGTGAAACGGACTTTTATGTATTCCGGTAATAAATCCTTCAACAATTTGCTTTGCCAATAATTCAATACTCTGTACCGCTGCTATGTTTATTTCTTTTAAATCGTCCACTTAACAAAATAGTTTAGGTAAATATAGTATTTTAAATAAAAAAGCTTGACCTAATTAGGTCAAGCTTTAAATTTGTAAAATAAGGGTATGCTTTTATAAATGAGCATTTATTTTTTGTTCGTAAGTTGCTTTTGGAGCTACACCAACTTGTTTTTCAACTACTTCTCCGTTTTTAAATACTAAAACTGTTGGTATATTTCTAACGCCGTATTGCGCTGCATATTTTTGATTTGCATCTACATCTACTTTTGCAATAACTGCTTTTCCTTCATAATTTGTATGCAATTCTTCTAAAATTGGAGCTACCATTCTACAAGGTCCACACCAAGCAGCCCAAAAATCTACCATTACTGGTTTGTCTGATTTTAAAACTATTTCGTCAAATGTTGCATCTGTTACTTCTACTGCCATAATATATTTTTTTAAATTTTAATTTTCTTAATATCCATGCAAAAATAAGCAATTATTTTACCAAAACAACATTAGTAATATTACTTTTATTTATGGTGCAATTATTAAAAATGATTTTAGAAAATAGCGGAAGCAATCGCTTTTATATTGTCTGATTTTCCCATAGAATAAAAATGAACTACAGGTACGCCATTAGCTATTAACTCTTTAGATTGTTGTATTGCCCACTCAATTCCAATTTGTCTAACTTGATTATTGTTAGTGCACTTTTCAATTTCAATAACTAAATTTTCTGGCAAATCTAATTTAAAAATTTGTGGCAATATTTGTAAATGACGTTTGATGGCTATAGGTTTAATACCCGGAATAATAGGAACTGTAATACCAATATCTCGTGCTTTTTCAACAAAATTAAAATACTT
>DGOU01000209.1:822-2664 GCA_002390165.1 Lutibacter sp. UBA4458 | reverse complement strand
TCTTTTAGTCTCCGTAAATCTGTATCCAAACTAGGGGATTCCATATGTTTTTCAGGATAGCCAGCAACGCCAATGCAAAAATCCGATTTATAAGGCGTATCTATTATTTCGTGTAAATATTTACCTTGATTTAAATTATGTATCTGAGTTACTAATTCTGAAGCATAAGCGTGTCCATTTTTAGTAGGTTTAAAATATTTTTCGTGTTTCATGGCATCTCCACGCAATGCCATAACATTATCTAAACCTAAATAATGGCAATCCACTAATAAATATTCTGTTTCTTCTTTAGTAAAACCACCACACAACACATGCGGTATAGCATCTACATTATATTTGTGTTTTAATGATGCACAAATTCCAACAGTGCCAGGTCGCATTCTAGTTATTTTTCGGTCCAACAAACCTTGTTTTTCAATATAAATATATTCTTCACGCGAAGTAGTAACATCAATAAATGGCGGATTAAACTCCATCAACGGATCAATACTATTATATAACTCCTGAATATTTTGTCCTTTTTGAGGCGGAATAATCTCAAAAGAAAATAAAGTGTTATTCTTTGCTTGCTTTATATGTTCTGTAACTTTCATTTTCTTTTTTTGTTGGTTTTTTAATTTTTATAGCGTTACCTTACAGGTCGCGCTTTCCGTTAAATCTTTTTTTTCGTTACTCTTCAAAAAAGGATATCACTGCAATCGCTAACGCAAATTGAATTACAATTATAGATTAATCCATTTTCAACCTTTTTCTTTTACTTTATCTTAATTCCCACTTTGGGGGTTAGGGGGATTAATCTGCCAAATTAGGTCTTAACCAATTTTTAGCACTTTCAACAGTCATGTTTTTTTGTGCTGCAAAATCAATTACTTGATCTTCTTTAATTTTTCCAACACCAAAATAACGTGCATTTTCATTAGCAAAATAATAACCTGAAACAGATGCTGCTGGCCACATTGCTAAACTTTCTGTAAGTTTTACTCCTATTTTTTCTTCCACTTTTAATAATTTCCAAATCGTTAATTTTTCGGTATGATCTGGACAAGCAGGATAACCTGGGGCTGGACGAATACCTTTGTAATTTTCTTTTATTAATTCATTATTAGTAAAGTTTTCAGAGGAAGAATATCCCCAAAATTCTTTTCGTACTTTTTCATGTAAATATTCCGCAAATGCTTCGGCTAATCTATCTGCTAAAGCTTTTACCAAAATAGCACTATAGTCATCATGATTTTTTTCAAATTCCTTAGACAGTTCATCCGTTCCAAAACCAGTAGTTACGCAAAAAGAACCTACATAATCTTTAATTTTAGTTGATTTTGGAGCAATAAAATCTGACAAAGCAATATGCGGAGCACCTTCTCTCTTTTTTAATTGCTGTCTTAAAGTTCTAAATATGGTTTTAACCTCATTTCTTTTTTCGTCTGTATAAACTTCAATGGTATCTTCTGCTGTATTTGCTGGAAAAATTCCAAAAACCGCTTTTGCCTTTAATAACTTTTCAGAAATTATTTTTTGAAGCATTTTTTGAGCATCCTCAAATAAATTAGTGGCTGTTTTTCCAACAATAGTATCGGTTAAAATAGCAGGATATTTACCGTGTAATTCCCAAGTTCTAAAAAACGGACTCCAATCTATATAACTAACCAATACATTCAAATCTAACAATTCAATAACTTGCGTTCCTAACTGTTTTGGCGTAGCAATGGTTTGTTCTTGCCAGTTAATTTGAAATTTATTTTTCCGTGCATATTCTAACGAAACATAGGCTTTGTTTTTAGAACGATTTAAAAAACCATCACGTACTTTTACATAATCTTCTTTAATGTTTCTAGCATATTG
>DGOU01000209.1:0-677 GCA_002390165.1 Lutibacter sp. UBA4458 | reverse complement strand
GGATCAATTTTTACAGCTGTATGTGCTTTTGAAGTAGTTGCTCCACCAATTAATAACGGAACATCAAATTTTTGACGTTCCATTTCTTTGGCTAAATTTACCATTTCGTCTAATGATGGTGTAATTAAACCACTTAAACCAATTATGTCCACTTTTTCTTTAATAGCTGTTTCAATAATTTTTTCTGGAGGAACCATTACCCCTAAATCTACAATTTCATAATTATTACAACCTAAAACAACACCCACAATATTTTTACCAATATCATGCACATCACCTTTAACCGTAGCTAATAATATTTTACCTTCCCCCTCTAAATCTCCCCCAATAGGAGAGACTTTTAGATTTTCTTTAATTTTACCAAGTACAAAATCAAGATTGGATAAAACCTCCTCATTTGTAAAACGAATAACTTTATATCCTTCTTTTTCCAACCAATCTATACGCTGAGCATCACTTTCTTTATTTTCTGGTAATTGATGAATTAAACCATCAATTTCAATTATTAAATTCGCTTTTAAACAAATAAAATCGGTAATAAAACTTCCGATTATATGTTGCCTTCTAAATTTATATTTATCCAATTTTTTACCGCTCAACACATTCCACAGTAAACCTTCTGCCTCTGTAGGTTGATTACGCATTTGCTTTGCAAAATCTTTTAATAAATTATATAA
>DGOU01000016.1:7840-21582 GCA_002390165.1 Lutibacter sp. UBA4458 | reverse complement strand
ACCTTGCGCCCAAAAACTAGTTACGTTTCTTCTTTCGTGCGAAAAATCAAAAAAAGAACGAAATGAATTATCGAAAAAAATACCGTAAGATTTTTTATGGTGCAATCCGGTATAAAAAGGAATGTCTTTATAAATTGGATCAGAATCTTTACCAAAAGCATAAGAATCTGTTACCCAATTTTCAAAACGTTTTCCTTTTAAATTATTTTGAACAGGTTTATCTCCCAAGCCAAAATAACTTTCTCCTTCTTGAGAAATTTTAGACATTTTTACAATATCGCCACCAAATTCATAACTTTCTTCCCAATGAAAACCCAACTCATCTTTACAAATAAGTTCGTTATCTTTTGCATCAAAAATAGATATATGTAAATTTTCTTTGAATATTTTGCAGATTAATTTTGAAGTGGTAACCACATAATACTCTTTATCTTCAGTAATTTCAAGTTTATTAAAACCACTTGTGGCGTGTTTAGTTATGGCGTAGGAAAAATCGTTTTCAAAAACGCCTTTGGTAGTATATCTAAATCTAAGTACGCTATCTCTTCTTATTGTTAATTGAAGTACAACATTATTAGTTGTTGTAAAATATAACGTATCTCCATCTTTTTTAAAATTAATTATATTATTGGGGAATTGATTTCCTTTTTGAACTAACTCTGTGTTTATTATCATAAATCATTCTTTTACATAAAAGTTGCAAAAATAGAAACTTTTATGCATTTTAAAGATAAAAATTTTAAGAAAAAAATAAATTTTACTATGTTACACTAAAAATAACTAAACCTAATGGAGGTACTTTTATTTCGGCAGAATTAGGTTTTAAATTCCATTCTTTATTTTCAATAGATATTAACTTAGAGTTTTTCACGCCGCTTCCACCAAATTTTTTGGCATCACTATTAAATATTTCTTTTAAAGCTCCTAAATATGGAATTCCAATTCTATAATTACTATGAATTTTAGGAATAAAATTACAAACCACTACAACCTTAGAATTATTATTTCCTTTTCTGATAAATGAAATTACAGAATTATCAGCATCGTTGTAATTTATCCATTCAAAACCATCTGTTTCAAAAGATTTTTCAAATAATGCAGGTGTTTTTTTATAAAATGTATTAAGGGCCTTAAAATAGTTTTTAGTTTTTTTATGAGGTTCAAAATCTAATAAATTCCAATCTAAACTTTCCTGAAAATTCCATTCATTATATTGTCCAAACTCCCCTCCCATAAAAATTAATTTGGTTCCTGGATGAGCAAACATATACCCATATAAAACTCTTAAATTGGCAAAACGCTGCCACTCATCACCTGGCATTTTACCTAAAATGGAATTTTTACCATAAACTACCTCATCATGCGATAATGGTAACATAAAATTTTCGGTAAATGCATACGTTAAACTAAAAGTAATATCTCCTTGATGATGTTTTCTATAGATTGGAATTTTTGACATGTACTGCAAAGTATCGTGCATCCAACCCATCATCCATTTCATACCGAAACCTAAACCTCCAGCAAAAGTTGGTTTGGAAACCATAGGAAATGAAGTAGATTCTTCTGCTATAGTTTGTACATCAGGGTAATTTTTATAAACCGCAACATTCATTTCTTTTATAAATTGAATGGCATCTAAGTTTTCTCTACCACCAAATTTATTAGGTTCCCACTCTCCTTCATCCCTTGAATAATCTAAGTATAACATTGAAGCTACTGCATCTACTCGCAATCCATCTACATGATATTTATCTAGCCAAAATAGTGCGTTACTTATTAAAAATGAGCGCACTTCTTTTCTACCATAATTAAAAATTAAACTTTTCCAATCTGGATGATATCCTTTTCTTTTATCAGGATGTTCATATAAATTTGAACCATCAAAAAAACCTAATCCGTGAGCATCTTCTGGAAAATGCGATGGAACCCAATCTAAAATTATACCGATATTTTTTTGATGAAATTTATCTAATAAATATTTAAATTCTTCAGGATAGCCAAAACGTGATGTTGGTGCAAAATATCCAGTAATTTGATAACCCCAAGAAGGATCATAAGGGTATTCCATTATTGGCATAAATTCTACATGAGTAAAATTCATTTCTTTCACATAATTCACCAATTCATCTGCCAATTCAATATAGGACAAAAATCTATTTTCTTCTACTTTTCGTTTCCAAGAACCTAAATGAACTTCATACACAGAAAATGGTTGGTTTAGTGCATTTTTAGTTTTTCTGGCATTTAACCATTTTTTGTCTTTCCATTTGTAATCATCTTCCCAAACAATAGATGCAGTTTTTGGTGGATGCTCACTTCTTCTGGCATAAGGATCGGCTTTTTCAGTAACTATATTATTTAAGTTACTTTTTATTTTATACTTATATTTAGCTCCTTTTACAACTCCAGGAACAAATCCTTCCCAAATGCCACTTTCATCCCATCTTACATTTAATTGATTTTCAGTATCGTTCCAATAATTAAAATCACCAATTACACTTACCGAACTTGCGCTTGGTGCCCAAACAGAAAAATAGGTCCCAGCTACGCCATCAATTTCGGTTAAATGTGCTCCAAATTTTTCGTATAGTCTATAATGTTTCCCTGATTTAAATAAATTTATATCGAATTCAGTAAAAAGGCTAAATGCAAGTGTTTTTGACATATTTTAAATTATAAATCCGTTTGGTATAACGGCTTCTTTTTTTATTACAACAATACCATCTCTAACCACATAGGTATCTGTTTCACAATCTTTTAAATGTTTTCCTCCATTAATTCTAACATCATTTCCAATACAACAATTTTTATCTAAAATAGCATTTTTAATAAAGCATCGTTTACCAATTCCCATAGAAACTACTTTTTTATCTAATATTTCTTCAATGGATTGATAGTAATCACTACCCATCATATAGGTATTAATTACGGTAGATTCTTTATCTATTTTTGAACGTACGCCTATTACAGAATGTTCTATTTTTCCTGCATCAATAATACAACCTTCTGCAATTACCGTTTTATCTAAATTTGTTCCAGATATTTTAGTTGTAGGCAACATTCTTGCATGCGTATAAATTCTTTTTTCACGACTATATAAATCAAACTTTGGAAAGGTATCCGTTAACCCAAGATTAGCTTCAAAAAACGAATCAATATTTCCTATATCTGTCCAATAATTTTCATATTGATAGCTTAAAACAGGATGTTTTTCTAATGCTTGTGGAATTATTTCCTTACCAAAATCAATAGTATCTGGATTATTCATTAATTTAATTAATAAATCTCTATTAAAAATATAAATACCCATAGATGCTAAATATTCTCTTCCTTCCTTCTTCATTTCATCACTTACTTCAGAAGTCCAATCTGGTAATAATTTAGATGCTGGTTTTTCAATAAAAGAGGAAATAAAATTATTTTTGTCTGATTTTAAAATTCCGAATGAAGGAGCATCTTTGGCATTTACAGGAATAGTTGCAATAGAAATTTCTACTTTACTTTTTTCATGTGCTTCCACCATCTTATTAAAATCCATTTGGTATAACTGATCTCCAGATAAAATTAAAGCATAATCAAAATCATTTTTTAAAAAATGATGCATACTTTGCCTAACAGCATCTGCAGTTCCTTGAAACCAAGTATTGTTTCCTGGGGTTTGTTCCGCTGCCAAAACATCTACAAATGCCGAGGTAAAAAAACTAAAATGGTATGTATTTTTTATATGTTTATTTAGAGATGCAGAATTAAACTGAGTTAAAACATACATTCGTTTAATTCCAGAATTTATACAATTTGAAATAGGTATATCAACCAACCGATATTTTCCGGCAATTGGTACTGCTGGTTTTGAACGTGCTTCGGTTAAAGGATATAATCTTGAACCTTGACCTCCTCCTAAAATAATTGCTAAAACTTTTTTATTTACCATAATTTAAGCTATTAATGATTTATAAATGTTTATATAAGAAGTTGCGGAAACTTCCCAAGAATGATTTTTTTGCATTCCTCTTTTTCTTACTTTTTTAAATACTGGTTGGCTTTCATACAAATTAACTGCCCTAGCAATTGCATCTATAATTTCCTTAACTTCAACTTTTTGATGTACAATACCAACACCTTCCTTTTTATTACTAATATCTATAACCGTATCTTTTAATCCGCCAATGCTTCTAACCACAGGAATAGTTCCATATCTTAATGCATACAATTGATTCAATCCACAAGGTTCAACACGCGATGGCATTAATAAAAAATCTGCACCAGCATACATAATATGCGCTAGTTTTTCATTATAACCAATATAGCAATTATAATTTCCTTTATACTGATTTTTCAATTGATTTAAATCATTTTCAATATTATCATGACCAGAGCCTAATAACAATATAGAACAATTACCTTTTTTTAGAACTTCTTTAAAAACTTCTGGCAATAAATCTGCTCCTTTTTCACCTACTAACCTTCCAATAAATATAAATAATGGTTTAGTTGCATCTAATTTAAATTGCTTGCACAAATATTTTTTATGTTCTTTTTTTCCAGATTGGACTGTACTTAATTTGTACGATTTTAATAAATATTTGTCTTTTTCAGCATTCCAAACTTCCGTATCAATACCATTTAAAACCCCAACACATTTTGCGGATTCATGATGCAATAAATTTTCTAAGCCATTAGCAGATAAAATAAGCTCTTGCATATAGCTTGGTGAAACTGTGGTAACTTTCCAAGCGCATTTTATAGCTGCAGCAAGTGGATTTATACTGCCATCCCAATCTAATAAACCAACATTATTAAAATTAAAAGCAGGAATTAAATGCACTTTTTTATGAGAAAACCATCCTTGATATTGCGCATTATGAATAGTTAAAACGGTAGAAATAGTTTTTAAAATATCATATTTAATACATTGAGTCATCATAAAAGGAATTAATCCGGTATGATGATCGTGGCAATGCATAATTGAAGGTTTCTTTTTTAAAGTGGAAACCCAATTTAAAACCGCAATTTGAAATCCTAAAAAACGCTCACTATCCTCATTAGAATATACATAATCCGTAAACAAAAGTTTTGGGATATCTACCAAAAATAGTTCAAAACCAAGTTTTGAACCACTTAACTTCATAATTTTAAACAAATATTTTTTTTCACCTAATTGCAATTCATCTTCATACACACAAGAAAAGTTTTGATTTTGTACAAAATTATTGTTATAAAAAGGCATAATCACTTGTGCTTCATATCCCATTAAATTTTGATATTTTGGCAAAGAACCAACAACATCCGCAAGACCTCCTACTTTTGCCACAGGATAACATTCTGCACTTACATGAGTAATTTTCATAAATTTTATTTAAAGGTAAAAAGTTACGAAAATTTTAAAATAAACTAGATAATTTTTCTTGATAAATAAATAGTAAATTTTTAGTATAAAAAAAGGGAAACTGTTCAAAGTTTCCCTTCCATATTTTATAGTGTTAACTATTATTTATGCGTTCTCCTTTTTAATTAAATTTAATGCAGAACCTTCTTTATACCAATCTATTTGACCAGCATTATAGGTATGATTCAATTTTATTACATCTTTTAAACCATCGGCATGCACTATTTCTAAGGTTAATTGTTTATTAGGAGCAAATTCATTCAAATCTAAGAAGTTAAAGGTGTCATCTTCTTGAATTAAATTATAATCTAATTCATTAGCAAAAGTTAACCCTAACATACCTTGTTTTTTAAGATTTGTTTCATGTATACGAGCAAATGACTTAACAATAACAGCTGCAACACCTAAATGACGAGGTTCCATTGCGGCGTGCTCTCTTGATGAGCCTTCTCCATAATTTTGATCTCCAACAACTATAGTTTTAACTCCTGCTGCTTTATACTCTCTAGCAACATCTGGTACCGCACCAAATTCACCGTTCATCTGGTTTTTAACTTTATTAGTGGCTTCTCCAAAAGCATTTACAGCTCCAATTAAGCAATTGTTAGAAATGTTATCTAAATGTCCACGGAATCGTAACCAAGGACCAGCCATTGAAATATGGTCTGTTGTACATTTTCCAAGCGCTTTAATTAATAATTTAGCACCTGTAATATTTGTTCCTAAAGGAATAAAAGGTGTTAGTAGCTGTAACCTTTTAGAATCAGGAGATACTTCAATTTCAATTTTAGAACCATCTTTAACTGGAGAAACATAACCTGGATCTTTTACATCAAATCCTTTTGGAGGTAATTCAAATCCTGTTGGTTCCTCTAACATAACCTCAACACCATCTTGATTAATTAATTTATCCGTTGCTGGATTAAAATCTAATCGACCAGAAATTGCAACTGCCGCAACCATAGAAGGTGAAGCTACAAAAGCATGAGTATTTGGGTTTCCATCAGCACGTTTTGAAAAATTTCTATTAAAAGAATGTACAATACTATTTTTTTCCTCTTTATCTGCACCTTCTCTAGCCCATTGACCAATACAAGGTCCGCATGCATTAGTAAATATTTTTGCATTTAAATCTTCAAATATTCCCAATAAGCCATCTCTTTCGGCAGTATAACGAACTTGTTCTGAACCAGGATTGATTCCAAATTCAGCTTTGGCTACTAATTTTTTATCCACCGCTTGCTTAGCAATTGATGCTGCACGAGTTAAATCTTCGTAAGATGAATTTGTACAAGAACCTATTAATCCCCATTCTACTTTTAATGGCCATCCATTTTTGGTTGCTTTTTCATTCATTTCACCAACTGGAGTTGCTAAATCTGGAGTAAACGGTCCATTTAAATGAGGTTTTAATTCAGATAAATTAATTTCTACAACTTCATCAAAATAGTTTTCTGGATTTGCGTAAACTTCATCATCCCCCGTTAAATAAGAGGCAATTTTATTTGCTTCATCTGCAATATCAGCTCTATTAGTAGCTCTCAAATAACGCTCCATAGCATCATCATAACCAAAAGTAGAAGTAGTTGCTCCTATTTCAGCCCCCATATTACAAATTGTTCCTTTCCCTGTTGCTGAAATTGATTTAGCTCCTTCTCCAAAATATTCTACAATGCAACCAGTTCCTCCTTTTACAGTAAGTATTCCTGCAACTTTTAAAATCACATCTTTGGGCGCTGTCCAACCAGATAGTTTACCTGTAAGTTTAATTCCTATTAATTTTGGAAATTTCAATTCCCAAGGCATTCCTGCCATTACATCTACGGCATCTGCTCCTCCAACTCCAATAGCTACCATTCCTAAACCACCAGCATTTACAGTATGAGAATCTGTACCAATCATCATTCCTCCTGGAAAAGCATAGTTTTCTAAAACTACTTGATGAATAATCCCTGCTCCTGGTTTCCAAAAACCAATTCCATATTTATTAGATACAGATGCTAAAAAATTAAATACCTCACTACTTGTGTTAATCGCATTTTGTAAATCTTTATCCGCGCCCATTTTCGCTTGTATTAAATGGTCGCAATGCACGGTAGTTGGAACCGCTACTTTATCTTTACCAGCTTGCATAAATTGTAGTAATGCCATTTGAGCTGTAGCATCTTGACATGCAATTCTATCTGGTGCAAAATCTACATAATCTTCACCTCTTTTAAAAGCCTGTTTTGAAGTTCCATCCCATAAGTGGTTATATAATATCTTTTCGGCTAATGTTAATGGTTTTCCAACCACTTTTTTAGCAGCATCCACTCTTTCTGTCATGCGTGAGTAAACGCTTTTAATCATATCTATATCAAATGCCATATGTAATTATTTTATGTTTGTTATTTATTATTGCGAATTTACAAAAATTCATACTATTTTTAAAAAAATATAGCATAATCCTGTTTAAGTTATTATATATATAATAGATTTAAAATAAATTAAATATTTTATAAAAATATCGATAAAATAAGAATACTATTTGAATTATTGATAAAGTAAAAATAAAAGCAAGGCTATAAGCCGGATTCTGTATTTCAAAAAATTGAAATCCTTATCATTTATCTAGACTATAAATTACTCTATAGTTCTATCTGCCTACCCTTTGAAATAGAGCGAGTAACTCTAAAATTTCAATATACTTGACATTGCACCGCATAGAGTTTACCTGGTTTCACTACAGCCTAACTGTACTTGCTTTCTGTTGCACTTGTCCTCAACTTACGCTGGACGGATGTTATCCGCTATGCTACTCTTTGGTGTCCGGACTTTCCTTTTCATAAAATGAAACGATAAGGCGCCCTGCTTTTATATTAATTGCAAAAATACATTTTATTTTAAAATGATGACGTAAAAAAACCCACTCAATAAATGAGTGGGAAAATTGCTATGAAAAAGAAAAAGTGTCATTAGATTTAAAAACCTAATAACACTTCAAATATAATTTTTTTATTGAATAAAAAACAAGTTTTATTCATTTATTTTTACGAAAACATATCTTTTACTTTTTCAAAAAAAGATTTGTCATTTTTTGAAGGATTTGGAGCAAAATTTTCATCCTCTACCATTTTATCAAAAAATTGTTTTTGTTCTTTTGATAAATTTTGAGGAGTCCAAACGTTAATATGTACTAATAAATCTCCTGTTCCATAACTTTCAATACTTGGTAATCCTTTACCTCTTAATCTCAATATTTTCCCAGATTGCGTACCTGGTTCAATTTTAATTTTAACTTTTCCGGTAACGGTTTCAATATTTTTTGCAACGCCTAATACAGCTTCAGAAAAATTAATATATAAATCATGATGTAAATTAGTACCTTCACGTTTTAAAGTTTCATGTTCTAATTCTTCAATAACTACAATTAAATCGCCATCTAAAGAATTATTTCCTGGCGCTGCATTTCCTTTTCCGTTAACTTTCAATTGCACACCTTCTGTAACTCCTGCAGGAATTTTAATAGAAACAGTTTCTTCATTTTGAATTAAACCATTACTATCTGCATTTTTAGGTCTTTTATCTAACGTTTCGCCTGTACCTTGACATGTAGGGCAAGTACTAGCTGTTTGCATTCTACCTAAAATAGTATTAGTAACTCGCATAACTTGTCCGCTTCCCTGACAAGTAGCACATGTTTTAAAACTTGCACCTTCTGCTTTTACTTTTCTACGAACTTTTACTTTCTTTTCTACACCCTTTGCTATTTCTTCTAAAGTTAATTTAACTCTAATTCGTAAATTACTTCCTTTAACTCTGGCTCTTCCTCTAGAAGAACCACCGCCAAAACCACTAAAGCCTCCTCCGCCAAAAGCACCACCAAATATATCGCCAAATTGGCTAAATATATCTTCCATATTCATGTGACCACCTTGGAAACCGCCAGCTCCACCTTCAAAAGCAGCATGACCATATTGATCATAACGAGCTTTTTTATTTGGGTCGCTCAAAATTTCATAAGCTTCCGCTGCTTGCTTAAATTTTTCTTCAGCGCTTTTATCACCTGGATTTTTATCTGGATGATATTTTATAGCTTTTTTGCGATATGCTTTTTTTATTTCAACTGCAGTAGCAGATTTACTTATTTTTAAAACTTCGTAATAGTCTGTTTTCATATCTATAAATTATTGTCCAACAACTACTTTTGGATATCTTATTATTTTATCACCTAATTTATATCCTTGTTCAATAACATCAATAATTTTTCCTTTTAAATCTTCTGAAGGTGAAGGGATTTGAGTAATTGCTTCGTGTAATTCAGCATCAAAAACGTCTCCAGATTTAACTTCTATTTCTGTTAATCCTTTTTGAGATAATACTGTTTTTATCTTATTATTTATCAGCTCCATTCCTTTCAGTAATTCAGAATCATCCGATTTTTTTATTTCTGCCAATCCTCTTTCAAAATCATCTAAAACAGGTAATAAAACTGTCATTAATTCCTGATTGGCAGTTTTAAATAATTCTAATCGTTCTTTTGAAGTTCGTTTTTTATAATTTTCAAATTCAGCAAACAATCGTAAAAACTTATCTTTTTCTTTAGACAAGTCTTCCGTTAGTTGTTCTTCTACACTAATTTCATTAACTTCAACCTTTTCCTCTTCTTTATTTTCTACTTTTTTATGTTCTTTCTTTTTACTCATATTCTTTTCTTAAAAAAATTCATTTTAGTACTAGCAATTTTTTTGCCAATTTGAAATAAATGACATTATGACACAAAAAAAAAATCTCGTAAAAACGAGATTTTTAAATACATTGTTCTGTCCGTGTTATTTTAGCCCCAATTGCTCGGAGTCGTTCATCAATTTTTTCATAACCTCTATCAATTTGCTCAATATTATGAATAGTACTTGTTCCTTTTGCGGAAAGTGCAGCAATTAAAAGAGAAACTCCTGCTCTAATATCTGGTGAAGTCATAGTAGTTCCTTTTAAACTTGACTCATGATTCATTCCAATAACAGTCGCTCTATGAGGATCGCAAAGAATTACTTTTGCTCCCATATCAATTAATTTATCTACAAAAAACAAACGGCTTTCAAACATTTTTTGATGAATTAAAAGACTTCCTTTTGCTTGTGTAGCAATTACCAAAATAATGCTCAATAAATCGGGGGTAAATCCTGGCCAAGGCGCATCTGCAATTGTTAAAATAGATCCGTCCATAAAATTCTGAATTTCATAGTTGGACTGTTCTGGGATAAAAATATCATCTCCTCGTCTTTCAAGATTAATTCCTAATTTTTTAAAAATAGAAGGAATTAAACCCAAATCATTCCAGCTTACATCTTTTATAGTTAAAGACGATTTTGTCATGGCAGCCATTCCAATCCAACTACCAATTTCAATCATATCTGGTAAAATTTTATGCTCGCATCCATTTAAACTATCAACCCCTTCAATTGAAAGTAAATTGGAGCCAACTCCTGAAATTTTTGCTCCCATTTTATTAAGCATTCTGCATAGCTGCTGAATGTAAGGCTCGCAAGCTGCATTGTAAATAGTGGAAACACCTTTTGCCAAAACTGCTGCCATAATAATATTAGCAGTACCTGTTACCGAAGCTTCTTCTAATAACATAGAAGTACCAACTAATTGATCTGCCTCTACTCCATAAAATTTTTCATCATGATTATATCTTAGTTTTGCACCTAACTTAATAAAGCCTTCAAAATGAGTATCTAACCTTCTTCGTCCAATTTTATCACCTCCCGGACGTGGAATATACCCTTTCCCAAACCGTGCTAAAAGTGGTCCTACAATCATAATAGAGCCTCTTAATGAGCTACCATCTCTTTTAAAATCATCCGATTCTAAATATTTTAAATCTAAATTATCTGCTTCAAAAGTATAAGTATGTTCATCTATTTGATTGATTTTAACTCCTAATTCTTTTAAAATAAATATTAATTTATTAACGTCTCTAATATTTGGAATATTACCAATAGTAACTTTTTTAGATGTCAACAATACAGCACAAATAACTTGCAAAGCCTCATTTTTTGCGCCTTGCGGAGTAATATCTCCACTTAATTTATGACCTCCCTCTATAATAAATGTTGCCATAATTTGAATTAAAACTGATTATCTTTTTTTATTTTTTTGGTGTTGTTTATTGGTATATTTAGGCTTCTTTTTACGAAGTAAATTTTTAGATTCAGCTAAATCTTCATCCAAAATTTCTAAATCTATTTTACCATGAGAAAGTTCCAATAAATGCTTATAAATTACTTTATCTTCAACCGTATCTTTATTCCAGTTTAAATAACATTTTTTCATATGATTTGCTATGGCAAAATACAAAGCTTCTCTTGCATCTCCTTCTTCCCAAGTTAAAGCGGTATCAATCATTGTTTGAATGTTATTACCATAAAAACGATATTTTGAAGCCGATTTAGGATACGCTAATTTTTCAGGTTTGGCCTGAAGCACTTCTTTTTGAAGTCTTTCATAAGGTGAATCTACTTCTAATTTAAAATCAGACATTATAAAAAGCTGATCCCAAAGTTTACTTTTAAAATCAGGAACGTCTCTTAAATGGGGTTGTAAATTCCCCATAACATCCACAATAGCTTTTGCCATTTTATTTCGCTCTTCTAAATCCTTTAAAGAAACACAATAATCTACCAATTTTTGAATATGGCGTCCATATTCTGGTATAATTAAATGAGTTCTTTCTGAATTGTATTCTAAATCATATTCCATCTATCTCTATTCTATTTTTTTATTTATGCAAATTACAATTTAAAAATTGGTTTTACAATGCATTTTAATTAATAATTGTAAGCTTTGCAAATTGTAATAATAATTTTTTTGTACCTACAGAAGCAAATTTTATTTCTGCTTTTTTATTAGCTCCTGACCCTTCTAAACTTACTACTTCTCCCTTACCAAACTTATTATGTTTAACAATATTGCCTACCACAATTTTTGAATCGAATAAATTGGTGTTTTGAGAACTGGTTTTAGAAACTTTTTTAAGATTTTTAGGAGGTGCAAATTTAATAACCGGTTCTTTATTTTTTTTAATTGGAGTTCGTTCAATTGGTTTTTTAAATCTTATTTTATTTTGAGGTACACTTCCAAATATATCTTCATTAATAAATTTATTTTGTTGTATTGGTGCTTTTTTTACGGTTAAATATTCCAGAAACTGTTCATCTATTTCTTCTAAAAATCGACTTGGTTCGCAATCTATTAATTTTCCCCAACGGTATCTGGTTTGTGCAAAACTTAAATAAGCTTGTTTTTCAGCTCTGGTTAATGCTACATAAAACAACCTGCGTTCTTCTTCTAACTCACTCCGTGTATTCATGCTCATTGCTGATGGAAATAAATTTTCTTCTAAACCAACAATATAAACAAATGGGAATTCTAATCCTTTTGATAAATGAATAGTCATTAAAGCAACTCTTGGCACATCTTCTTTTTTTTCGCTATCAAAATCGGTTGCAAGTGCAACATCTTCTAAGAAAAATGATAAAGAATCGTCTTCTTCTTTTTCTTTTTGAACTTCAATAAAATCTTTAATACCATTTAATAATTCTTGAATATTTTCAACTTTACTCACTCCTTCTGGAGTTCCATCTTTTTCTAAATCACGTACAAGTTGTGTTTGTTTCACCACAAAATCTGCAATTTCAAATGCATTTTGTTTTTGAGATTCAATTTGAAAACGAGCAATCATAGTAACAAAATTGGAAAGTTTTGTTTTAGTACCTCCATTTAAATTAATATCAATTTTATTAATATTTTGAATGATTTCAAAAATGGATTTTTTATAATGATTTGCTGCTACAGATAATTTATCCATAGTTGTAGAACCTATTCCTCGAGCAGGATAATTTATGACTCTTTTAAAAGCTTCTTCGTCATTTGGGTTTACAATTAAACGCAAATATGCTAACGTATCTTTTATCTCTTTACGCTGATAAAAAGATAATCCTCCATAAATTTTATATTTTATATCTTTCTTACGTAAAGCATCTTCAATAGCTCTCGATTGTGCGTTTGTTCTATATAAAACTGCAAATTCCGAATTTTTTAATTGCAAATTCATAGCATTATCAAAAATAGAATTTGCAACAAACCTACCTTCTTCAGCTTCTGTATAGGTTCGCATTACTTTTACTTTATTTCCTTCTTTATTTGCAGTCCAAACTTGTTTATCTAGTTTCGTTTTATTTTTTGCAATTACACTATTTGCCGCTTCTACTATATTTTTTGTAGATCTATAATTCTGTTCTAATTTAAAAATGGAAACCTTCTCATAATCGCGTTGAAAGTTTAAAATATTTTGAATATTGGCTCCTCGAAA
>DGOU01000016.1:0-7739 GCA_002390165.1 Lutibacter sp. UBA4458 | reverse complement strand
AGTAAATCATCAAAATCCATAGCTCCTGCTTTAAAACATCTATCTACATATTGTTGATAAATTTCGCCCATTTTAGGACGTTGCGCCATTTTATCTGCCTGAATTAAATCTGGATCGTTATAATAAGCTTTAACGGTTATTAAGCTGTTTTTAAAAGAAGATATTCTACTTAAAACCTGTTTTGGTTTATAGCGCTCTTTATCTAATTGCATTTCTTTTATGATAGACGAAATTAACCTAACGGCATCTTGAGTATCATAAATAGTAAAATTAGATGGAAAACCAATATGATGACCTTCTGAACGTAAAATCCTTGCAAATACAGAGTGGAAAGTTCCCATCCACAAATTTTTCGCTTCAGAATCTCCAACAACACTTGCAATTCGCAATTTCATTTCACGAGCAGCCTTATTAGTAAAAGTCAACGATAAAATATTAAAAGGATCAATATTTTGGTTCATTAAATGAGCAATTCTATAGGTTAAAACACGGGTTTTACCTGAACCTGCTCCAGCAATTATTATCATAGGACCATTTTTATGTAAAACGGCTGCCTTTTGCGATTCGTTAAGATTATCTAAGTATTTATTCACAGAAATTCAATAAAATTCAAAAGTACTATTCCCTTTTTAGTTGAGCAATAAAAGTTATTGACAAACTAAACATTTAATTCTTTTTGTTTTTTAAAAAACTGAGGAAGAACAATTAATAATAATCCACAAAAAAGAAAGACACTTAAAATAAACAGTTCTAAATTATAATATTTTAAAGGATTAATTCTTTTTAAAATTAAAAAACCTTGATAAAATAATAAAAATTCCGTGCCAATTATTCCTATTAAAAAACTAAAAATCCCGGTTTTAGAAATTTTACTATCCAGATTAACTTTTTTAACTTGAATTAATAATAAAAAAATGAATACACTCATAAAACCTAAGGTAAACAAATGCAAATAGCCTATTATAAAATAATGTTTTAGCGCCAAAGAATTAGTTACTATATATGGAAAAGAAGATATTACTTGTATTCCTACTTTTAACCCATAACTAATTAATGCAAATTTTAACAGCAGTTTAGAAAATCGGCTCCACTTCAAATTAATGAATACCTTACTTATTATCCTTATTAAATAAACTAAAGAAACCAACTGTAATAACGCCGCAAAAAAACCAATATAGTTGAATAGTATAGAGGGCTTACTCCATAAAACAGATAAGAAATAAGCAGGAATACAGGCAATATTTAAAAAAATAAAAAATAGCTTTTGATTTTTTGTAGAAATTACAATATTTTGATTTTCAAATACTTTAAATAACAATCCGAAAAGCACAAATACGAAATAACCATTATATAAAAAATGTAAATAAAAGTAGATGGTATTATAAAACAAAACAGACTTTCCTTGTGTAACCATTACAAAACCCAAAAACCAAGTAGCTAAATTGGAAAGTAAATAATAATAAATTCCAAAACGAATCATTTTAATAGCTATACTTTTTCCTTTTAAATCTTTCAATAACTTATAAGAAATTACATAACTAGCTATTCCAAATACAGAAAGCAAAACTATAGATATTGATTTATAACCAACTAAAGAAAAGCTAATTAACATTAAAAATACAGCTATAGTAATTATGCTAATAAAAATTTTATATATTTTTAAATTTAACGATTTATCTAAAATATAAACTTGGATTATAATTGCTAAAGTTGCAATATATCCCCAACCTAAAAATGCCACATGAGAATGTGCTTGTAACAAATTTTTATAGGAAAAACTAGATATAGGAAACACAAAATTCCATCTTATTAATAAACCAACTAATGCAGAAAACAAAAATAATGTTAGCGCAAAAAAAGGCAAGTTATTAAAAAAACTTTTTAATTTCAAGGATGTTATAATTAGAGCACAAATAAACAAATTTTTAAATTAGAAACACAAAAAAAGGCTTCAAAAAGAAGCCTTTAAAAAATAAAGAAATTCGAGAAATTATTTTTTAAACTTATAAGTTATTCCAATCATGACTAAATCTGTAGTCATATCGTACCCTACTTTTGTTCCAGGAACTTTACCAAGTGGGTTTGTTGGTCCTATTGCCATTGGGTTTAACATTAACCCTTCAGTTTTACCATCGCTAATACCATGATGATAAACAGCATCTAACATAAAGTTATCATTAATAGGATAACTAAATCCAAATTGAAATGCGTGTTTTATAATTGCACATGCAGGCATTGAGAAGAATGTTAATTCTTTATCAATAGGATTACTACTAAATGTATAACCAACTCTTAAAGGTAATTTTTCAATTCCTTTATATTGAAAACCGAACGAAAGAACATTTATACTTTTCCATCCAAAGCCATTAACTGCTCCTGTAGGATATCCATTATCTCCAATTTCCCAACCAGTTTTTTCAAATCCATCTGTATTTTCATAATCCACATAACGATAATCAAAAGCAATATCAAATTTTGGTTTTGAATATCCTAAACCAATAGAATAAACAGCTGGATAATTCATAGTAAATTCAGGAGAAGGTGCTTTTGTACCATCTAAATATTTACTATCAAACTCCATGGCTCCAAAATATTGTTGTGTTTTATAAGATGCTCCAATTTTAAAACCACTATGCGTATCATAAAATACACCTATTTGAGCACCAAAACCAATTGCTCCAGCTTTATCACTTTCAGGATAACCTTTTCCAGTAAAATCTGGTCTTGCTAAAGGATTAGGACCTATTTCTAAAGCACCATAATTTATTGTTGGTTCTATACCTATTGAAAATTTTTCAGTAACTTGATATGCCCAAGTAAATCCAACTTGCAATAACATATAATCTGAAGCTAAACGGCCAAATCCTCCTGCATATTGAGGAAAACCAACTGGATTTGTAGATGCATTTGGATTAAAATTTGGGTTAGGGTTACCTAGTAAATCTTGTGGATAATTCAAATCTTCTGCAAAATCAACACCAAAACCACTAATACCAAATGCAGAAACGCCAAAAGTATGTTTACTTCCTTCTTTACCCCAAACATAAGCTATTGCAGGCATAGGAGATACTCCTTTATCATCTTCAGCAGAACCTTGAAATGGTCCATATTCAGAATAAAGTTTTGGAGAACCTGAAAATGCTCCAATATCAAATTTTAATATTTTCCCATCAAATACAGATATTGCTGCTGGATTCCATTGTAATGCACCACTAATATCTAATGGTTGCGCTGTAGATGCGCCACCCATAGACATATTAACAGCACCCACTCCTTGCATCATATGTCCTGTTTGAGCAAATATTGCCGAAGTAAATAATAATACCACTAATCTTAATAAATTTTTCATAATTGTAATTGTTTCTATTAATAAATGTTCTTTTTATTTGTAACAAATGTTACACTTTGATTTGCAATTGATTAACAAATGTTACAGAGCAAAATTAAAAAGTTTTGTACAGAGATTTGCTGATAAATATCAGCTAAAATAATTTTTATTTAAGAAAAGTTAAAAAAATAAGGACAAATGTTACTTTTAATTTCATTTTATATGTTATTTATCCAATTTATTGAATTATCCGAAATTATCATATTAATAAATTAAAACTCTTAAGTTATTGAAAATGGAGAAGTTGCTTTCTGTTTTTCTAAATCCAAATATAAAAATCAACAAATTAAGGTTGCTTTTTACACTAAAATTTAAAATTTAAACCTATTTTAAAATTAATTCCTTTTGTGGTATAACCAATAATTTCTACATAATTCTTATTAAAAATATTATTTACTTGTCCAAAAATAGAAAGCGTATTACCAATTAATTTTCTACTTCCATAAAAATCAACTAAACTGTATGCTTCTAAATTTATATTTGAGCCACTTCCCCATTGATCAAAATAAGTTCTTTTTGAAATATTTTTTAATCGCAAGGAAAGATAGGTTTTATTAAATGCGGTAGTTGCTATAGACGCTGTAATTTTATTTTTAGGTATATAATCTAAATCGGCACTTTTATAAATATAAGAATATCCGAGTCTTAACTTTGTCTTTTTAATTAATTCCATATTTAAACCTGCTTCAATTCCTTTTGCATTGGTATTAGAATTTGCATTAGAATAGGCAATAAAATCGGGTAAAATAATAGCATTTTTTTCTTCTCTATAAAAATAAACTGCTGTAAAATCTATGTTATTATAAACTTGAAATTCAAAACCGGCTTCTACGGTAGAATTTTCTTCTGGTTTTAAATTAACATTACCGTATTGAGAAAAAAGCTGATAGGTGCTTGGCGCAATAAAAGCTGTACTATAAGAAGAAATTAATTTTAGTTTGGTGGATATATTATACGACGGATTTACATTATAAACCCAATGATTTCCATATTCTGTGTGATTATTTAAACGAGTTCCAATATTTAAATTAAACCCGTTTGAAGTATTATATAAAAAGGTAATGTAAGGGTCAAATGTTGTATAATTTGCTAATTTTTCATCAATATTGCCATAAGGAGTATTGGTGCTATTCTCCTGTTTTTGATAGTTAAATCCTGTAATAAGCTGAATTTCATTAGAAATTTTATAATTATTAACTATATCTACATAATAAGTTTTACCAACATATTCAGAATGATCTGTGGTATTTGCCCAGCTATTAAAACTATCAAAACTTCTTTCATTTTTGTTAAATGATGCAACTACTTTTAATTTTCCTTTCTTATAATTATAATTTGAGGAAATACCTACTCTTACCTGTTTATTTACACCATTATTTATGTCAGAATCGGTGAATGCACTAGCATCAAAATCATAAGTATTTTTATCATAATTACCAAATAAATTTATTTTAAATGCATTGGAAAATGAGTAGCCTAAATTCAAATAAGCGTTTGTTGCTAAAAATTCATCACTTTTAAATTTAGTAGCACTCTTTTTATCACTAGCTTCGGATAAACCATCTGTTTTTATAGTGCTTAATGTAGCTAAATAATTAAATTTATTAAGCGTTCCGTTTACGCCAACATTTTGTTGTATATCTGTTAGATTTAAATTAGTATTTTCAGAGGAATTATTGGTACCTATAGCTGTTTGATAATTTAAAACTATTGGTTTTTTGGAAGCTTTTTTAAGAATTATATTTATCACTCCTGTGGAAGCTCCTGAACCATATAAAGTACTTGCCGCGCCATTCATAATTTCAATAGATGCTACTTGATTTAAGGTTAATAATCGTAAATCAAAGGAGGTAGTTATCCCAGAAGGATCGCTTAATGAAACACCATCAACAAGTACTAAAGCTTGACGATTTCTTCCTCCTCTAACATACATACTTTTGTTTTTTCCAGCAGCACTATTTACTCCGTTAATATCCATTCCAGCAAAATCACTTAACACTTCTGCTATAGATTTTCCTTTAGAATTTTCAATTTCTTGTGGAGTAATTTGATAAATGATTTTGCCTACTTTTTCTTTTTTAATAGCAAATTTTGTAGCTGAAATTACTACTTCTTTTAATTGCTGCACACTGTCTTTTTTTTGCTGAGCAATGGTAGTGTTGAGTGTAAATAAAATACATACAACACCAAAATTAAGGAATGATTTTTTCATTTCTTTTCTTATTGATTTAATTAATAAAATAAATCAGGAAAATTTTTAAGTATGGTTTAATATACCTCAACTTTTCTCCCGAAAGTTTGAACTATTCTGATTTTGGCAGGTCTCCTGGCTCGCATTTTGTTATGTACCTTCCCGTTAAAAAACAGTGGTATAAGTTGCATAACAACTACCGAAATATTCGGATTTAGCTTACAGTTGCGGGAACAGCTTCGGATTTTAACCGAATTCCCTTTTCACTTATATTTGCGAAAGCATTTATAAGAACCATAATCGAAGACAAAAATAGGAATTTGATTTTAATTATAAGCATTAAAAAGGAAATACTACATTTGTGAAAATATAAAATTTTTATGAAGTTTAATTTCTTGTTTATCCTTATTCTATTTTCAATTTTTAGTTGTACCACAACTACTAGAAAACAACATATAGAAAAAAAATACAGCTATAAAACTATTTTAAAATACGCTAAAGGATTTGAAATTCAACACTTTAAAAATTCTATTAAATTAATTGTAAAAGCTCCTTATCCGAACTCAAAAGAAGTTTTTGAATATACCCTTACAAAGTCAAAAAAAATAAAATCGATTAATACCATTCAAATTCCAGTAAAATCGGTAGTTGTTACAAGTACTACACATATTCCAATGCTGGAATTATTAAAAGTTGAAAATAAATTAATAGGATTTCCAAATACTAAATACATTTCTTCCAAAAAAACAAGAGAAAGAATTGATGGCGGATTTATTAAAGATTTAGGAAATGAAGAACAAATAAATACAGAACTATTGCTTGATTTGCACCCAGATTTAGTAATTGGCTTTACCCTAAATAGCAATAATAAAATGTTTACTACCATTAAAAAAATGGGAATTCCAGTTTTATTAAATGGCGATTGGCTAGAAGAAACACCACTTGGTAGAGCAGAATGGATTAAGGTTTTTGGAGTTTTATTTAATAAAGAGAAACAAGCTGACAGCATTTTTACTAACATCGAAAAAAATTATTTATCGGCTAAAAATATCGCGCTAAAAGCAAAAATTATACCTACTATAATTTCAGGAGGTTTATTTAAAGATATCTGGAATTTACCTGCAGGAGGTAGTTTTGAAGCCTCTTTTTTAAAAGATGCAAATACAAACTATTTATACAAAAACAGTAAAGGAAAAGGTAGCTTATCTTTAAATATTGAGAACGTATATAACCAAGGAAAAAATGCAGATTTTTGGTTTTCGCCAAGTTATTTTAAAACCTTAAAACAACTAGAGGAATCCAACGATATTTATTCAAAATTTAATGCTTTTAAAAACAATAAAATTTACACTTACGTTAATACTCAAGGAACTACAGGTGGAATTATGTATTTTGAATTAGCACCATCAAGGCCAGATTTAGTACTTAAAGATTTAATTAAAATAACACATCCTAATCTATTGAAAAATTACAAATTAACTTTTTATAAAAAATTAAAATAAGGTTATTTGCCCATCCTCTTCAGAAGTTGATTCCTCTTTGTTTGGTTTGTTTTTATCTTTTTCTAAAACTTCTGAATTATCAATAACTTCTTCATCGGTTACTTCTACTTCCTCAATTACAGGAGGCTCATACTCTAATGGTTCTAATAAATTTACTTGCTTAATTTTATCGGTAGTTAATTGATTACCCAAAGCTTTAATTCCTTTAACAGAAATAAATTCTTCAAAATTAAGGGTTGTATTTTCTAAACTTCGTTTTGAAAAAATAATTTCTGCTATTGGTCTATAATCCGTTGCTACAATTTCTAATTGAGATTTAGGATGTTCTGTAATAAATAACTCTTCTTTATTAGGATTGTCAATCATAAATCGTTTGACATAATATTTACTTTTTTCACCTTCAAAATATACTGCAGAAATAGGCTTTTCAGGAATCCATTTTTCAAGAACTATCATATTGTTTTCAAAGTGAGTGGTTAATTCTGGCTTAATGGTTTTAACAATACCTTTTTGACTGATAATCAACAATCTATCTTCAGCTTTAAATTCTCCCAATAACTCTCCTCGCCCATCTACATTTAAACGCTCAGTAATATCATCAAACCAAATTTTTCGTGGTTTTAAAGTAGAAACCCCTTCGGCTTTTAATTCAATCTTT
>DGOU01000106.1:5264-5447 GCA_002390165.1 Lutibacter sp. UBA4458 | reverse complement strand
AATCCTTTTAAAGTTTTGGGGTAAATACCATATTTATTAAAATTAAAGCCGTAATTAATTTCTATAAAATAAACTCCCCAAATAACCACTAAAACCGAAATTGGAACCATAAGAGTTAATTTATCGAGTTTAGCTTTTCTATTTTTCATTTTATAAAAATACAAATTGTAAGGTTGCATTTGC
>DGOU01000106.1:4295-5222 GCA_002390165.1 Lutibacter sp. UBA4458 | reverse complement strand
CTCAGGATAAATTTCTCCTTTTTTATTTTTAAAAAAGATTTAACGAATAGCCCGCCACAAATGTAATCCAGTGGAACGCCCAAAACATTATTTTTATTTGTATTTTTACACTATGAAAGCTCCTTTAGCAGAACGAATACGACCCAAAGTTTTAGACGATTATTTAAGCCAGCAGCATTTAGTTGGCACAAATGGTGCATTAACACAGCATATTAAACGTGGAATTATACCTTCGTTATTATTTTGGGGACCTCCTGGAACAGGAAAAACAACTTTGGCTAATATAATTGCTAATGAATCTGGCAGACCATTTTACACGCTAAGTGCCATAAGTTCAGGGGTTAAAGATGTTAGAGAGGTAATTAATAGAGCCAAACAAAACGATGGATTGTTTACTACAAAAAATCCTATTTTATTTATAGATGAAATTCATAGATTTAGCAAATCGCAACAAGATTCGTTATTAGGAGCGGTTGAAAAAGGTTGGGTTACCTTAATTGGTGCTACTACTGAAAACCCTAGTTTTGAAGTAATACCTGCACTACTATCTCGTTGTCAAGTTTATATTTTGAATTCGTTTAGCAAAAAAGATTTAGAAAATTTATTACAGCGAGCCTTAACGGAAGATGCTTATATTTCTTCCAAAAATATTGAAATAAAAGAGACGGAAGCGTTGCTTAAAATTTCTGGTGGTGATGCCAGGAAATTATTAAATATTTTTGAATTAGTTGTAAATTCAGAAGATGAACCAATTGTAATTACCAATGATTTAGTTTTATCTAAAATTCAAAAAAACACCGTTTTATATGATAAAACTGGAGAGCAACATTATGATATTATTTCTGCATTTATAAAGTCTATTCGCGGAAGTGACCCTAATGCTGCTGTGTATTGGTTAGCAAGAATGATTGAAGGTGGCGAGGATGT
>DGOU01000106.1:3725-4244 GCA_002390165.1 Lutibacter sp. UBA4458 | reverse complement strand
GCTTTAATTATGGCTAATAATGCTTTTCAAGCAGTTACTACTATTGGTTTTCCTGAAGCACGAATAATTTTAAGTCAATGTGCTATTTATTTAGCAAGTTCTGCAAAAAGTAACGCTAGTTATGAAGCTATTAAAAAAGCACAAAAATTAGTGCAAGATACTGGGGATTTATCCGTTCCGCTGGATTTAAGAAATGCCCCAACTAAATTGATGAAGGAACTAAATTATGGTAAAGACTATAAATATGCACATAGTTATGATAACAATTTTGTAAAACAAGAATTTTTACCAGATGAAATTGCTTCTACCAAATTATTTGAACCTGGAAATAATTCTAGAGAAAATACAATGCGTGATTTTTTAAAAAAACGATGGTTAGATAAATATGATTATTAAGTAAGTGAATTCGGTTTAACCATATAAAATGTTATCCATCCCATTAAATCCATTTCAATGTATTCCTTTAAATAATGACTTACAACAATATAAAATTCTGAAAATACTTCGACAAGCTCAGCA
>DGOU01000106.1:1070-3699 GCA_002390165.1 Lutibacter sp. UBA4458 | reverse complement strand
AATATTCTTTAATCCCTTTATTAGTATCCATTTTTAAATTTCCATTAGCTATTAGTTGTACTAATTGTGGTTGTTTAAAAGCTACCCACTTAACAATAAAAACGTTAGATTTTGATGTTTTGTAAATTTTTGCAATTTCAAAATTTTCATCTCCACTAAGTATTTTAAAATTTTTATTATCGGTAACAATGGTACAAACTCCATAATCTCCTATTTGGTATTTGCCCGTGATTTCGAAATTATTAGCAGAAATACGTTCTACTTTTTTTGGGTTAAAACTCTTTTTTAATGGAACTTTAGGAGCTTTTGGTTGTGCTATTACTTTTTCTTTAATAGCAACTTTTTCAACTTTAGCAGCCTTTTTAACTTTAGCAATCTGTGAATTTTTAGGTTTAATATACTGATAATTAGCGTTTTCAATATCTTTAAAAGCCATTCTAATAGCTTCGTTATATCCTTTTCTATAATCCTTTAATCTAGATTTTCCTTGACGAGTGGTAAAAACTACATTATTATAACAATCTACTAGTTCTATTGTAACCCTAGTACTCAATATATTAGGGCTATTAATTATACGTGTGGTTAAGGCCTGACATCTGTTTTGAGCCAAATCATCTGGAAAAGATTCATTAGATTTAAAAACAGTAAAACCAGCTTTTTTAAATAAAAATTTGGTTAATGAATTTATTTGGTATCTATCTGCAGTACGTTGAAATTCAAATTGATTTGGAACTAAAATATATTTATAGTTATTTAATTTACTCTGTGCAAAATTGTGAACAGTAAAAAGTACACAAGCTATTAAAATTATTTTTTTCATTTTTAAAATTTTGATTTTAGTAAAAGTACTAATTTTTCTTATTAAATATAAAGTTTATTCCTAATTGAATATTTGCACTTTTTGCGTTATAGACATTGGAAAGACTAATTAAATTATCTGCTGCCAAATACATATTAAATGCATTAAAATGAGTAGAAATTCCTAAACCTATATTTGTAAATGAAAATGGATCGGCAGTATAGGTAATTTTAGTTTGAAGATATTTATTTATTCTTTTTTCATAAAATAACGTTGCTGCTAAATAGGAATGTACTGTGCCAACAGTAGAAAATAATTGCAAGCCCATTTTATCAGTATAAAATTCTCTCTCTTTTGAAAAATGGCAATCGTCATAATAAGGTCTGCCAAAAGAATAAGCAACGCTTCCGTTTAATTTTATAGGACGTAAAGAAGAATATTTACTGTAAATAGTATCTAAAACCACCTGATTATCAAAATCTTCTTTAATATCTTGCCAATAATTTTCTGGGTTGGTTGGGTCAAAATTAACTTGAATTCCTTCAACTTCATAACTTCCTTTAACACTATAAGACCTAACATTTTTACTATAATTTATAAAACCAAAATCTAAAATACTTCCTGTAATTGTCCAATGTTTTTTTGGATGGAAAGTAAATCCAACATCCACTCCTACTCCTAAATTACCACCAAATAATAATTTCTTTTGGATATAAGATTTGTTAATTACATCAGTATCCTCAAAAAACACACCAGCTGTTTGCAGTAAAAAACTAAGATTATCTATATGCTGTTTATAAATATTATTCGTTCCATTTTCTAAATATAAGTTTCCTGTATTTTGTTTGGTACTTGCATTAAAAACACTAGAATAAATTTTAAATCGCGCTCCTACTTGCCAATTTTTATTAATTTTTTTGGATATTCCAATATGTAACACACCTAATAATTCTGCTCTTGCAGCAGTTTTTGTTATAGAATATCTTCTTCCAATATCCGAATTACCTTCATAAAATAAATCTACAACATCACGTGGAATTTTTGCTAAAGCATTAAATTCTTCGTAATAACCAAAGGATAAATAACTATTATTCTTTAATCGATATCCAGCATTTATCACTTCTAATTGTTGGTTAGCTTCCATAAATTCGGCATTTCCATATTTATTAATTGCTTTTCTAATTTTATCATTAATAGAAACTCCATCTTTTGCAAAAATATCATAAGTGGAAAAACCAGTAAATCCTGCTTGAAAGGACACTTGAGACAGCAATGGAAAACCAATATGAAATTGATTATAAACTTCGGAGCCTGGGTTTAATAGTAAAGTTTGTGGTAAGTTATTAAAATTGTAAAGCACTTGTTTATTTTGAGCCGAAGACAATAAGCTAAACCAAAAAAAAATAAAAATTATTTTTTTCATAATTTATAAAAATTATAAAATAGTTTAACTGATGATTTCAAATCTAATGTTCCAATTTCTGTTCCAGACAATGTACTTCCATCAGAACTTTCAGTTAACTCAAATTCAAATTCAAAAAATCGTGTTTTATTAAGTAATTTAATATCTTCAAAAGGAATTTCTAAAATAAATGTTTGCTCTCCAGAATTTGGGGCTACAAATATGGTTGGTTGAAGCGTATATACAACATTTTTTGTGTCATCTAAAAAGTTAAAATAGAAATTAAATCCTCTATTAAAGGTATTGTTTATAATAATTGTAAATTCAACTTTTTCTAAATATTTAAGAATATTTTTATCAATAGGAGCTTCAATAGAATCTTTTGTACTAGGTATTTCAATATTATTAGTATCTAAAAAGTTAATAGC
>DGOU01000106.1:358-1030 GCA_002390165.1 Lutibacter sp. UBA4458 | reverse complement strand
TGTAAAAAATATTAAAATGATATAGTAATATTTGGGGATCATACTAAAAGATATTTAAATTTATTAACTATTATAAATAGCTCTTTATTTGTAATAACGAATTAATACTTTTAATGGTATTTGAAACTGGCTCTTTTTTAATATTAAAGTATATGGCATCTATTCCGTTATTAATTGCCCCCATAACATCTGCCTCATAATTATCACCAATCATTATAGATTCTTTTGAAGATGCGGAAGCTTTGTTTAATGCAAAATTAAAAATAATGGGGTTTGGTTTTTTTACACCTGCATCTTCTGAAGTAATTATTTGATTAAAGTAATTACTTAAGCCAGAATTTTCTAATTTTTTATACTGAACTTCATTAAAACCATTGGTTATAATATGCAAGTTGTATTTTGGACTTAAGTATTCTAAAATTTCAATTGCACCTTCAAAAAGCTCATTATTATTTGGTAATACTTCAATATAATCTACAGATAAATCATCCAATAATTTTTCGGTAACAGGTATATTTATTTTCGCGAATGTATCTTTTAATCTACCAATTCTTAAATCTGATTTAGTGATTTTTTCTTCGCGATACAGTTTCCAATATTCTTGATTTATACTTCTATAATAATTTAAAAATTTATCTAAATTAACGGGCACTTTATGTTTTTCAAAAATAG
>DGOU01000106.1:0-308 GCA_002390165.1 Lutibacter sp. UBA4458 | reverse complement strand
TCTAAATCAAAAAAAATGTGTTTTATGTTCATGCTTTAAAATTATAAATTTAATCTATATATAAAATAGTTTTTATCTTTTTATATTTGTTATAATAATATCCTCTATTTCTTGAACAAAAAGTTACATATACTATTTATAAGCAGTTGGTATCCATCAAGGGTTTTTCCTAGTAATGGCGATTTTGTGCAACGACACGCGGAGGCAGTTGCCTCAAAACATAACGTAACGGTAATTCATGTAGTTACCGATGCTAACCTAAAATATCCCCAATATTTATCTACTAAAACCAATACTATTTTAACTAA
>DGOU01000189.1 GCA_002390165.1 Lutibacter sp. UBA4458 | reverse complement strand
CAATCAAGAGCAAAAAGAGTGTTATTAACACATCTTCCACACTACGGTGAATTAAATGATTTAGTGGTTAGTGCGAAAAAACAAGGTAATCCAAACATTGAATTAGCACAGTCAGGTATGTTAATAGAATTATAAAAGCTGGTAGAATGAATGCTCTTTGAGGTATTTGTTCTACCAGCTTTTTATAGCTATATAGGGTTGACTTTTTTATTTTGCTTTCTCACCATTTTAAGACACAAGATGTATATAGTAATTAATGGGTATAGGATTATCGTAACTGTTAAGGATACGAAGCTTAATGTGGAGACAATAGATATTGCAAGCAAGAGTTTATCTTTCTTGGTCTTCCATTGAATTATTCCTTTAATGCCTAATATTGTCATGGAAAGTAAGATACCCAAAAGCGTTGGAAAAAGTACGATGAATATGAAACCCGCGTAATGTATAACTCCTGATGGAAACAGAAGCGTTAATAGAACACTCGTATTCGCTATTTCTGGTACTGGAAACAGCTTATATAAAAGTGGTATAGCTATCAATAAAAAGTTATATAAAAAGAATACGGGTAAAGATTGAAATAATATCATATTCTCACTAGTCTTTGCTCTTAACCCGCCAATTATTATTACTACAATTATTGTCAGGGAGATGAGCAGTGTCATTAATATGAAAACATTCATAGCTTCACCAACTTTCGTATATTTTCTGGACTAGTTTCTACTAGTCTAGCAGAAGTAGCAATTAGTTTCATTGTCCTGCTAGGGATAAGGCATTCGTAATGGAAGGACGTTTATAGGGAAGCAGTCTTATCTGGTGTCTTTGTAGTTGCTGTTGGGTATAGCGTAAATTCCAAAAAAGATTATTCAATTAAGAGTATTGGCGTCCCAAACACTAAAAGAATATTTTTATAAAATATATAATTAAAAGTTCGGTAAATAGCACTTTAATAAATCTATAACTTTAAGTATAATGTATTAAAATCATATTTTATTTAATGAAGACATAATTTGATCATAAAAATGCATAGGGGTGTATTTGGAATGAAAGAATATCGTTTATCAGAGGGTATAAATGCAAGCATTGTTGATGGAATTATAGAAGGGTATAGAGATTATTTGGAGGTACGGCGACAAAAAGCTCGTGAACTAAAGATTCATAGCGCTTATGCGTGGGTTAAGGGTAATCATATAGACCATTATGTTGCATTATCCTGTGAAGAATATGGAGTAGCTAGTACGATAGCGAAAGCCGGATTGACGTGGCAGTATTTACAGTTTTCACAAAAGGATGAAAAAATTCTATTTATAGTGAAAAATGCACGGTATTTTAGTGTTGAAGAGGTTGACAAAGGAAAAGACGCCAATGGACGCACACGTGTAAACAAAGCGTCATATATGAACAATTTAATGGACATAAATAGTCAAGTAGAGTTTGAAGAAATTCCTGCAAAAGTTTTCAACCAATCTGTTCAGCTAGAGCTGTTGGAGGATTTCCAGCCAATCAAGCTTGAAGAGGAAGATACAAAAGGTATGGATTCACAGTTTGATAGATTTTATATAGCTACCTATAATATTGGTGACGATTATCAAATTGGTGAAATTCGTTTGTGGATGCCTAATCCTACTGATAATAAGGCATACTTAATTAGTGACTTAACATCATATATTGGCCAAAAACCAGGTCATATATTTGATATTGAAGAAGACTTAAAGTCTGCCCTAACACTAACAGGAACGGCAGAAGGTGTCCTGGACGCAGCAGCATTTGGTATTGTCCTTGATGATGTAGTAGAACAAGAAAGTTAAATTTTGGTGGAAAAGAGGTGCCCTTTTGTTTATTGGTAAAAGTTTAGCCAATGTCCGAATTTTGAATGATTTAAGTAGAGGTCAACTGGCAGAAAAAATCGGAGTGACTGAACAAGCAATTTGGCAATATGAGAATGGGTATATGTCTCCTAAATTAGAAGTTGTTAATAAGCTAAAGATGATTTTTAATGTGAAAGCGTCGTATTTTTATCGCGTAGATTTATTGGATAAGATTAATTTTGAAAATATCCAAGTGCAACATATTGCATATCGCTCTGAAACAATAAACTCTATAAGTAAAACACAAAGTGAATTAATGCATATGAGATTTTTAGATTCATTTATAAAAAAAATGGAATCTAAAATAAGTTACCCATCCAATTTATTATTACAAATACGGAAAGAAACAATTGAATATTTACAACAAAATCCAAATGTAGATCGTGGAACTCAAATCAAATTTGTAGCAAGCTTAGCACGTAAAAAGATTGGATTACCTGAAAGTTCAAATCAAAACTTTCTCTTTTTATTAGAGAAGGCTGGTGCTTTCATTTTCGAAAAAGAAATCGGGGATACGATTGATGCATATAGCCTTTGGACAGAAGATGATAGACCATTTATTATTTTAGGTAACATAAAAAAATCAGCGGCTAGAAGGAATCTTGATTTGGCACATGAATTGGGACATCTATTATTACATTACAAAGTGGAATTCACAATGTTGGATAAGAAGTCTTATAGGGCCTATGAAGATGAAGCATATAGTTTTGCTTCTGAATTTCTTCTACCAGAAGAAATATTTAATAAAGATTGTATGGGTATAGTTAAAGTTTCAAATCCAGACTCTTATATTGATTTAAAGCAGAAATGGGAAGTATCATTACAAGCAATAGCAATGAGATCATATAAATTGGACCTAATAGAGTATCAACAATATCGTTATTTCTGTATGTCCATTAACAAAAAAGGCTATAAAACCTTAGAACCACTTGATGATGAGATTGCTATTAGTCGACCGATGAAAGTCAAAAGCATATTACAGCTGCTGTTTGAAAAAGGAATATATTCCGTATCTATCTTATTAGATGATTTGAAAGTAGATCTAGAATTTTTAACAATATTAACAGGAATAGAAAAAGAATTCTTTGATATATTCCTTCAACAGGAACAGAAAGTTTTTACTATTAATGAACTGGCTTTTAAACAAAATTAAACTAAACGATTAAAGGGAAGTTTATTCGTAATACTGAAACGCTAACACCCAGTCCTACAACTGTTAACCGCAGTAAGAGCGATTGGTCTTGTAGCAGAAAATAACCGTCATACCTTTGTAGAGGGACGGTTACTTCTTTTTCTTTTTAGCAATTAAGATCAATGTCACAACGATTGAAAAAGCTGCTAAAATTACAGCACTTAACTGTATTAACAAACCTTATTCTTTGTATTAATTAAATTATCCAGGATAGAAACAGTTTAGTAATGTTTCTTTGTTGTCCCTGTGTAAGAAACA
>DGOU01000087.1:1415-7414 GCA_002390165.1 Lutibacter sp. UBA4458 | reverse complement strand
ATTTTAGATTCTCAAGGAGCCGATCAACTAATTGGTAAAGGAGACTTATTATATTCTGGCGGAAACGATTTAATTCGTTTGCAATGTGCTTTTGTAGATACTCCAGAAGTAGATAAAATAACGGACTTTATTGGCTCCCAAAGAGCCTATGCAAACGCTTATTTGTTACCTGAATATAGTGGCGAAGAAACTGGCACAAGTCTTGATATTGATATTAGCGAACGAGATAAATTGTTTAGAGATGCCGCTTTAATTATTGTGCATGCACAACAAGGTTCTACATCGCTATTACAACGAAAATTAAAATTAGGTTACAACAGAGCAGGTAGAATTATTGACCAGTTAGAAGCTGCAGGAATAGTTGGACCGTTTGAAGGAAGTAAAGCCCGCCAAGTATTAGTGCCCGATGAAATGGCTTTAAATAAATTATTAGATTATGGAGAAAAATAATATCTTATTAAAAATGAAAAAATTACTACCAATAGTTATCTTAACATTAATCAATTTTATTGCATATAGTCAAAATTCCAATGCAGCAAAAACTTTATTAGATGAAGTTGCAAAAAATACAGAAACCTACAACAACATTACAATTGAATTTACGCATAATTTAGACAATGTAGAAGCAGATGTACATCAACAAACAAGAGGAAATGTTACTGTAAAAGGAGATTTGTACCATTTAAATTATATGGGAACAGAGCAAATTTTTGATGGTCAAAAAATATATTTAATTATTCATGAAGATGAAGAAGTAATTATTGAAAAACCTGATAAAAATGATGAAAAACAGTTAACTCCATCAAAAATGTTTACTTTTTATAAAAGTGGCTATATCTATAATATGGGAGATTTAAAAACTATTGACGGAATAAAAATTCAATATGTAAACCTTACTCCTATTGACACAAATTCTGATGTAAAAAATATATTAATTGGTATTGATATTAAAACAAAACATATTTTTAATATTATTGAAATTGGTAAAAATAAAACCACTACCACTTTAGAAATCAGGACCTTTAAAACTAACCAAACAATACCTGATAGTATTTTTAAATTTGATATAAAAAAGTATAGAGATCAAAAAAATTACACTATTTCTGAGCCAAAATAAACGCATTGAAAGTACTTGATAAATACATTTTAAAAAGTTTTTTACAACCATTTTTAGCAACGTTTTTTGTGGTACTATTTGTTTTGGTAATGCAAGCTTTATGGCTAGCTTTTGACCAAATTGCAGGTAAAGGAATCGACTTATTTTTTATTCTTAAATTTCTTTGGTATTTAGGTTTAATACTTACCCCAACCGCATTGCCAATTGGAATTCTTTTATCCTCTATAATGGCTCTCGGAAATTTATCCGAAAACTACGAAATGGCTGCTATAAAATCAACAGGAATTTCACTAAAAAGAGTAATTAAGCCTCTTATATTTTTAACCCTATTACTGAGTGCATTAAATTTTGTTTTTCTAAATAATATTTATCCATGGGCAACACTTAAACAAAAGAATTTGTACTTAAATATGAAAAAGAAAAAACCGGCATTAGCACTGGTTCCTGGTTCTTTTAACACTGAAATACCTGGTTATAGTATAAAATTTGAGGAAAAATATGGTGAGGAAAAAAATCTTCTTAAAAACATACAAATTGCTGATTTAACTAAAGGAAGAGGAAAAATAAAAGTAATAACTGCAAAAAAGGGAATTATTTCAACGGAGCCCGGCAGTAAGTATTTAACTTTAACTCTTGAAAACGGAAAATATTATGAAGATAATATTAAAAAAATAATGACTCCAACGGATAGAGCCAAAATGCCTTTTTCTAATGCTAGTTTTGATAATTATACCATTAATATTGATATATCTTCCTTTAATGATACTAGTTTAAATGATGAAAAAATAAAACAACATCATGGCATGTTAAGTATCAAGCAATTAGATTCTATTTCAAAAGATAATAAAAAAAGCTACGATGAATATATTAAGGGCAGAACCAATATATTAGACAAAACATTAGAAGTTAAAAATTTACATAAATATCCAGATTCTACCATTAATAAACAAATTAGTTATCCAATTCTTGAAAATTTTGTTATAAAAAACCAAAGTATAATTTTTGATGAAGCCATCCGGAAAATTGATAGAATAATGGAACGAAATAATGTTAGAAAAAAAGGATTTAAAGACCGAAGAAAACAATTAAATTTATACGATTACGAATTTGGATATCGAATTTCCTTTTCTTTAGCCTGTTTAGTTTTATTTTTTATAGGAGCTCCTTTAGGTTCCATTATTAGAAAAGGTGGATTTGGAGTGCCTATGATATTTGCAATTATTATATTTGTAATTTACTTTTTTATAACACAACTTGGTAAAAATTTAGCAGAAGAAAGTGCAATTTCAGCGCAAATTGGTAGTTGGCTAGCAACTTTAATTATGTTACCTCTAGGTATATTGTTAACTAGACGAGCCACCAAAGGAATGGGAATATTTAATATAGATTCAGTATTTGATAAAATAAAAAAACTGTTTCAAAAATTTAGTAAAACTTAAAATGAGTATCATGAAAACGATGGAAAATAGCTTTAAATTAAATACAATTAACGAAGCAATTGAAGCTATAAAGAATGGGCAAATTGTAATTGTAGTTGATGATGAAAATAGAGAAAATGAAGGTGATTTTGTTGCTGCCGCAGAGTTGGTAACTCCAAAAATGATAAATTTTATGGCTACTCATGGTCGTGGGCTAATTTGTGCTCCAATTACAGAAAGCCGCTCTAAAGAATTAAAACTTGATTTAATGGTTGGCATAAATACCGACCCTTTAGGAACTGCATTTACAGTATCTATTGATTATCATGGTAAAGGAGTAACCACAGGCATTTCAGCTAGAGACAGAGCTACTACTGTAAAATCCCTAACGGAATTAAGTACAAAACCTCATGATTTAAGTCGTCCAGGTCATATTTTCCCTTTAAAAGCTAGAGATGGTGGTGTTTTAAGAAGAACAGGCCACACCGAAGCCGCAACAGATTTGGCAAAATTAGCAGGCTTGCATCCAACAGGGGTAATTGTTGAAATTATGAATGAAGATGGCACTATGGCACGTTTGCCACAACTTATGAAAATTGCCAAAGAATTCGATTTAAAAATTGTATCCATTGAAGATTTAGTAGAATATAGAATGGAAAACGATTCGTTAATTGAATTGGTTGATGATTTTAACTTAAATACACGATTTGGAGAATACAGATTACGAGCATACAAACAAACCACAAACAATCAAGTACATTTAGTTTTAAGCAAAGGAACTATTAAAAAAGATGAAGAAGTATTAATAAAAGTAAACTCTGCCTTAGTAAACAATGATATTTTAGGAACATTAACTAAAAATCCAGATCATAAATTAAAGCGCGTTTTTGAAGCTATTAACAAAGAAGGAAAAGGAGCTGTTATTTTTATAAATCAAGAAAATCAATCGTACGATTTACTAAACAGATTAGAAATTGTAAAAAAAAGTCAGAAAGAAAACACCTCTTATACCCCAAATATTAAAATGGATGAAAAAGATTATGGTATTGGAGCTCAAATATTAAGAGACATTAACCTTACAAAATTACGTGTTTTATCTAATGCTACAACCTTTAGAAAAAGAGTAGGGATGACAGGTTATGGTCTTGAAATTATGGAATACATAAACTATTAAGTAAAAATATTTTTTTATGAAAAACTGGGTTTTCCTTTTTATTTTTTTAGTTATTTTTAGTTGTAAGCAAAAACCAATAAAAAAAATTAGCTCCCAATCCACTATTACAACCAAATACACTTTAAATGGAAGCGTAGATTTTGATACAAGAATGGTTTATTTGAATAAAATAAAAAATGATTCTCTTTTTAAAATAGATTCATCCACAGTAGTTAATAATAAATTTATTTTTAAAGGAAATATTCTTTCACCTGAACGTTTTACCCTAACGTTTAAAAAATTATCGGCTATTGTAATGATAATTATTGAGCCTCAAATCTTTTCTGTATCTATAAAATATAATGAATTTAATGATCCAAAAATAATAGGCTCTCCATTAAACACATTATTGATAAGTTATAAAAACACTTCTAAAGGAATATTTAAAAAAGTAGATTATTTATATCCTCAGTTTCAAAAAGCTAGATTAGAAAACAATGTTGAAAAACTTCAAAAAATTAAACAAAAAATGGAAACTATAGAAAATGAATTCACCAATTATAGTTATCATTTTATTGAACACCATAAAAATTCTTATTTAGCCGCAATGTTGTTAGCAGATCATTTAAAAACTACTAAAATAGACACGTTTAAAATTAAACAGACTTTTAATGATCTTCCACCAAAAATTCAACAGTCTTTAGATGGTAAAATTGTTGGTAATTGGTTGCAATCACTACATTAAAAAACTTAAATTAGTTTCTGGAGAAATTTCTAATGGCGCTTTTTCTGATTGAAATAATCTGGCATCTAAATCTCCTTTTAAAATTACTCGGTTTCCTCTTACATCTAACCAACTTCCTTCTCTTAACCCAAGCACCGGTATTGTGTTATAAAAATGAAACTCCTTTATACGAGTTTCTCTGGTCTCTCCCATATGAGTTGAATTTTCATCTGGATCTAAATAATGAGGATTAAGATTAAAATTTAAAAACCCAAGAGCTTGAAAAGTTGGCGGATAAACTATTGGCATATCATTTGTGTTTTGAATAGTAAGCCCTGTAATATTACTTCCTGCACTTGTTCCAAAATATGGAACGCCATTTTCAACTACATTTTTAACTGCAGATAAAACTTTTTTCTCATATAATGTTTTCAACAATAAAAAAGTATTTCCACCGCCAATAAAAATTCCTTTCGCATTATTAACTGCATCCACTGCGTTTGTATATTCGTGAATTCCAACTACATTAATATTTATTTTTTGAAAAGCAGTTTTAGCTCTCTCGGTATATTCCTCAAAAGTTAACCCACTTGGGCGTGCATAAGGAATAAACAAAATTTCGTTTATTTCTTTAAAATGATTACTTAAAACAGGTAAAATATATTCTAAATAATCCTTTCCATGTACGGTGGAAGTGCTTGCTATAATTAATTTTTTCATGAACTTTAATATTTTTATAAAAATACAACTAAAGCTTCTTTAACAAAAATTTATAGACTTATTAATACAATTTTAAGATTTCATTGGTTTTATTTGCTTTAATGAAAGCCTTAAATTTATTTTGTTTACTATTTGTTGCTTTAAATTGCTATAGTCAACAAAACCACAAAGCCTTAACAGGGAAGCTTTTAAATCATCAAAAACATCTTAAAAATGTAGCAGTTATAAACTTAAACACAAAATTAGGAACTATTAGTAATGATAATGGAGATTTTACTATTTCTGCTAAATTAATGGATACTTTACTTATATCGTCTTTACAATATCAAATAAAAAAAATAGTAATAACTAATAGAATATGGAATGCTATTAAACCAATAGTTATCCAACTTACTCCATCGGTTACTATTTTAGAAGAAGTATTTGTTTCTAATAAAATAACTGGAGATTTGGTTTTAGACAGTAAAAATAAACCAAAAGATAAAACTCCTAAATCCAATTTCACTTTAAATATAAATGAAATTAATGCCTTCTCATTTAAATATATAACTCCAGATTATACAAAACCACCAAATGCAGAAACATTTACAAATCCTATTCAAATGAATGGCGTTGGCGGAAGCGCTAGTATTCCTGACAAAAGATATGAAAAATTAAAAAAGTTTAAGAAACTTGTGCTTCAAAAAAAAGCTTTTCCAGTTAAAATTGTAGAAACTTTAGGCCTACCCTTTTTTATAAAGGTATTAAAAATTCCGAAAGAAAAAATCAATCATTTTTTAACCTATTGTGAATATAGAAATATTATAGAAAAATATTATAATCATCAATTACTAGACGTTATAAAAATATTGCAAGATGAAAGTAAAA
>DGOU01000087.1:0-1375 GCA_002390165.1 Lutibacter sp. UBA4458 | reverse complement strand
ACTGTAAAAAATGATTCTATTAATTTACAAGATATAAACATAAAAAATCTAACATCAGGTCTTGGAACTACAAGTAATAAAAATGGGCATTTTATTATTTATGCAAAAAAAGGAGATTCTATTTTATTTTCTTCCATCGTTTTTAAAAACAGAATTATAAAAATTTCAGACACACATATAAATTCCAAAACAATAACAATTTATTTAGAACCTGATTTTTATCAACTTAAAGAAGTAGCAATAAATAATTCTTTTAAATTGGATGTCTCTAATTTATCTTTTACACCTGGCACCATTTATAATAAAGATGACATTTATAATAGGAAACCACCAAATGCAGAATCTATAGCTGACCCCAATGCTAGTTTTAGAGGAGCAAATCCTATTGCCATTCTATTTATGGCATATAACGCAATTACAAAAAAATCTCGATTAAAACGAAAGAAAAGAAGATTAGAAAACAAAAAAAGCGAATTATTAAAAAATAATTTCTCAAATACTATTAGAAATTTATACGATGATAAATTTTATATAGAATCCCTTTCCATTCCTAAAGATAAAATAAATTTATTCTTAGATTATTGTCAAGGAAATGGTCTTAGTGAATATTATAAAGAAAGTGAATTTGTAATAAAAGATTTTCTAATTAAACAAGCAAAAAAGTTTAACGCTTTAAAAAATTAATTTATAATAAATAAAATATTTTTGTTACTTAGCTGTTCATAAAAATAAACATGAAACTCAAACACTCTTTAATAATTCTAATAACACTTCCCTTATTTGCATTTACCTTACACAAATATTACGTTAGTTTAACTGAAATTGAATATGTTGAAAAACAAAAATCCGTTCAAATAATTACTAGTATTTTTATTGATGATTTAGAAGCAGATATGCAGAAACAGTTTCATAAAACTTTTAATATAGCTACAAAACAAGAAATGGACAGCACAGGTTTCTATTTTAAAAACTATCTAAAGCAACATTTTCAAATATTAATTAATGACAGTATAAATAAATATAACTACATAGGTAAAAAATACGATGATAATATTGTCAATTTTTATTTAGAAACTCCTAATATTCAACAATTTAAAAGTATTCAAATTGTAAATACTTCATTATTTCAAAGCTTTGAAAATCAACAAAATATTATAAAAATTAAAGTGAAAGATTTTAATAAAACTTTTTACTTGACTAAAAATAATGATAAAGCTTTGTTAAATTTTTAATAAATAATTAACATTTATCTCAAAATTATTACTTTCGATTAAAATATTCAATCTAAATTAACCATGTTAAAAAATCTCACCCATTTTATAGTTGTATTCTTATGCTCAACAATGCTATTTGCCCAAAATTCGGATAACCAAAA
>DGOU01000187.1:9550-15158 GCA_002390165.1 Lutibacter sp. UBA4458 | reverse complement strand
GATATTTTATGTCTTCAAGAATATCACAAATCAAATATTTTAAAAAACTTATTTAAGTATAAATACATTAAAACTAATGTTACAAAGAACCGGTTCGGTGATGCAATTTATTCTAATTATAAAATAATTAATTCTGGCTCTTTAAATTTTCCTAATACCAATAACAATGCAATTTTTATTGATATTATCAAAAGCAATGATACTCTAAGAATTTATAACATTCATTTAGAGTCATTTAAGATTGACCCAAACAAAGAAAAATTTGATGAAAAATCTTCAATAAAAATTAAATATAGACTTATTAAAGCGTTCAAAAAACAAGTAACGCAAGTTAAATTAATTCAAAAACACCTAAAGGAAAGTACTTATAAATCTATTATTTGTGGCGATTTTAATAATACTGCTTTTTCTTGGGTGTACCATCAACTCAACAAAAATAAAAATGATGCTTTTGAAATAGCTGGTAATGGTTTTGGAAGCACCTACAATTTTGGATTTCCAATGCGAATTGATTTTATTTTAGCGGATGAAAAAATTACTATAAATAATTTTAAAACTTACACCGTTAAATACTCTGATCATTTTCCAATTATGGCTCGTTTAAATTTAACTCCTTAAATGATAAACATCATAACTTCCTTTAAAATATTGAATAACTTTGTACCACAAAACTTATAATCATGAAAAAAATATATTTAATCTTATTTATTAGTACATTTTTCTTTGGATTTTCTCAAGAAAAAAACTTAACCTTAAGCGATGCTGTTTTAGGGTATTCTAAAGGATTGTACCCAAAACGATTAGCGCAATTACAATGGATAAATAATTCTGAAAATTATATCTATCAAAAAGATAATCAATTAGTTATAAGTAGTGCAAAAAACAATACTCAAACTAATGCTATTACTTTAGAATCTCTTCAAAAAGTTTATCCAAATTTAACTCGATTACCAAGAATTTTAAGCATAACTAATACGGAATTAACTTTTAATTCTAAAAATACTTTTGAAGTTTATAATTACTTAACTAAAACTAAAGCCTATAGTGTTACTAATAGTGAACTAGGTGAAAATACTGAATTTAATAATAAAGCAAAGGCTACTGCTTATACATTAGATAATAATTTATATGTTGCAAATGCTAGTAATCCTAAAATTGCTGTTACCAGTTTTACAGATAAAAATATAGTTGCCGGACAATCTATACACAGAAATGAATTTGGCATAAAAAAAGGCACATTTTGGAGTACAAAAGGTAATTTTTTAGCCTTCTATCAAAAAGATGAAAGTAACGTAACTAATTATCCTTTAGTAAACATTAATACGTATCCGGCTACCTTAAAAAGTATAAAATATCCAATGGCAGGTCAAGGAAGTGAAAAGGCTAAAATTGGAATATTTAATATGAAAACGAATACAACTTCTTATTTAGATATTGACACATCCGATGAGCATTATTTAACCAATTTAACTTGGACTCCTGACGAAAAATATATTTTAGTTGCGGAAGTAAACAGAGGTCAAAATCATATTTGGTTTAATAAATATGATGTTCAAACAGGAAAAAAAATAGTAACTATTTTTGAAGAAACTAACGATAAATGGACAGAACCAGAATTTGATGCCGTGTTTTTACCAAATAGCAACACTAACTTTTTATATTTAAGTGAACGCAATGGTTTTATGAATATTTATGAATATTCTACCAATGGAAATTTAATAAAACAACTTACTAATTATAAATGGGTGGTAACTGGCATTTTAGGTTTTGACACCAAGGTTAAAAGTGTTTTTATAAAAGGAACCGGAACAGATCCTAGAGAAATGAACCTTTTTAAAGTAAATCTTACTTCTGGAAAAACAACACAACTTAGCACTAAAAAAGGAACTCATATTGGTAGTATAAATGGTAATGGTAACTATTTATTAGATTCTTATAGTAGCATTACAGTTCCAAGAATTTCTCAAATAATAAATACCAAAAATTTAAAACCAACAACCATTTTTACAGCAGAAAATCCTTTAAAAGATTATAAAATAGGAACCACCGAATTTATTAATCTAAAAGCAAATGATGGAACCACATTATATGGTAAAATTACTAAGCCAGCCAATTTTGATGCTTCAAAAAAATATCCTGTTTTAGTTTATGTTTATGGCGGTCCGCATGCACAATTAGTAACTAATTCTTGGTTAGGTGGTTCTAGATTATGGTCTACAGCATTTTCATCCTTAGATAATTATATTGTTTTTACCCTAGATAATAGAGGAACAGAAAACAGAGGTTTTGCTTTTGAAAGTATTATTCACCGTCATTTAGGAGATATTGAAATGGAAGATCAGTTAAATGGTGTAGATTATTTAAAAACGTTGTCTTTTGTTGATAAAAATAGAATAGCAATTAATGGATGGAGTTTTGGTGGATTTATGACCACAAGTTTAATGTTACGTCATCCAGGAGTTTTTACAACTGCAGTTGCAGGTGGCCCTGTAACAGACTGGAAATATTATGAAGTAATGTATGGTGAACGTTATATGGATACTCCGCAAGAAAATCCTGAAGGTTATAAAAATGCTTGTGTACCTAATTATATTAAAAATTTAGATGGAAAACTTCTAATTATCAACGGAAGTGTTGATCCAACAGTGGTACCTCAACATAGTTTAACCCTATTACAAGAAGCGGTTAAACAAGGAGTTCAATTAGATTATTTTACCTATCCAATGCACGAACATAATGTAAGAGGTAAAGATAGAGTTCATTTATTAGTTAAAATGATGAATTATATTGTTGAAAATAATAAAGCTATAACATCTAAACATAGTTTGCAGTAGTACTATTAAAACAATGTTTTGACACTATGTTAAAAAGATAAAAATATTGAGGTTAAATCTTCGATATTTTTACCTTTTTAACTATTATTTTACTCTGTTTAAATTTGGCAATTCTCTAATTCAAAACTTTATTCATCTTTATAGTTTTATAATAAAACGGTTAATATTGCAATCCTGCACAAACCGTTGAAATTTTCTCTACTATAGAAGCTGCTTCTAATTGATTAAAAATTGATAAAACTATACTCGAAAGTATTCTTAATTAGAAAATATTTTAATTTTTACATTTATAATATTTAAACTAAGCAATTATCACATTCCTATTTTATTAATATTTTTTGCGTTTTTATTATTACAAATAGTGTATTTATATAATTATTATATAAATTAAATTAAATTTTCTCCAATTATTTTAATAAAAATACATTGCTGAAAATATTGAAAATTAAAACATAAAACTTATTTTCGCACTCTAAATTTAAGCTGAAGATGTCGTTAAAAAATTCTTATAAAATTTTAAAAAAAGAAAACCTTATTGTTGAATTTTTTCAAGGAATTATTACGATAGATTCATTCATCCAATTTAAAGAGCAACTTATTCAAGATTCAAATTTCTCATTAGATTACAATTACTTTATTTACTTTAAAGAGGTTACTTTTAATATAAAACCACAAGAAATTTCAAAATACATTGATTTTTCAAATAAAAAATTGCCAAATAAAAAAACTAGAAAAATTGCCATTGTCACGCACACGCCAAAACAAGTAGTATTAACAACCTTATATAAAATGCAAACTAAAGACACACATAAAAAAGTTGAAATTTTTTCCACTTGTGGAAAAGCATTTTATTGGTTAGATACACAGCCTCTATTTGACAATGAAAAAAGTTTTATAAAAGAATTACAAGCTCACTAATTTTTTAGTTAATTTTATAGTAAATTATTTCTTATGAAAAATTTACAAAAAAGTATTCTATTTATACTTATTTCCTTTTTTGTTATTAGTTGTTCAACAGAGAACAATACACAACCCGTAATTCCTCAAAATAACAGTAAAGATCTAACTATTTTTCACATTAATGATTCACATGGAAGCATAGAAAATTTTGCTAAAATAAAATATATTGTAGATCAAGAAAAAAAAGAAACTAACGTACTTTTAGTTTGTGCTGGCGATATATTTTCTGGTAATCCTGTGGTGGATAATTACAACCCAAAAGGGTATCCAATGATTGATTTAATGAACAAAGTTGGATTTGACATTTCTGAAATAGGTAATCACGAGTTTGATTATGGGGAAACTATTTTAAAAGATAGATTTTTGCAATCACAATTTAGCTGGATTTGTGCAAACGTAGCTATGAATAATACTGGAATACCTCAGCCAAAAGCATATCAAACAATTACAAAAGATAACATTAAAATTACTTTTTTAGGGCTAGTTGAAACTAACGGCAAAGAAGGAGCCGTTATTCCATCCACTCATCCTTGGAGAGTAAAAGATTTAACATTTCAAAAATATACTGATGTAATTGGGGATTACGCACAGGTAAAACAAACTGAAAAAGCTGATTTATATATTGCTCTTACTCATTTAGGATTAAATACCGACAAAAGTATTGCCAACAATTATCCTTATTTTGACATGATTATTGGAGGACATTCACATTCTAAAGCAATTACCTCTGTTAATAACATTCCTATTTTTCAAGCTGGTTCCAAATTGAATTATTTAGGAAAAATTAATCTCACCTTAAAAGATAAGAAAATAGAAAGTTTAACCTATGATTTAATTGATTTAAACAGCTATCCAAATTATGATGCAGCCATCAAAAATATGGCAGATAATTATAATCAAGAAGCTAATTTAGACGAAGTAATTGGTTATTCATCTGCCTATCACGACCATTCGCAAGTTGGCTATTTTTATACAGATATATTAAAAAAGGAAATGAATGCTGATATTACTTTTCAAAATACTGGAGGTATTAGAAACAGTTTAGATGAAGGAGATATTACTAAGCGTGAAATTTTTGAAATTGACCCATTTAATAATGGAGCAGTAACCTATACTATGACGGTTAGCGAAATAAAAAACTTTTTAAAAGGAAGCAAAATTGCTGTTTATTATGCCGGAGTTAAAATAGAAGAAGTTAATAATGAAGTAGTTATAAAAAATTTAAATGATGAAATTATAAACGACAGCACTACATTAACTGTCGGATTAAATGACTACATTCCAGCTGTTTACGATACTTATTTTACCAAAACACCAACGCCAACAAATTTTACAACTGCCGAAGGAATTATTGATTATTTAGAAAACCATACTAGTACCATAAATTATACTTCCTATAATAACTATTTTAAATTTCAGTAGTTTTCTTTATAGAGGTTATTAGATAATTTCCTTTTACGAATAAGTAACTCTATTTGTTAGTGTCAGGTTGAGCGCAGTCGAAACCTATTTGTTTTTTATACTCAGTTTTTTATCATTTTAAATTTATAGGTAGCTACCCACTACCTTTACCTATTTAAAAAAGTAACTACATTCTTTTCAATTCGTTCTGAAATATTACTCACATCTGATTTTACAAAAGATTCTCCTGTAATATTCTCATATAATTCAATATACCTCTCTGAAATTTCATTAATCTTTTCAGTGGTCATTTCTGGAACTTGCTGCCCTTGTTTTCCTTGAAATCCATTTTCAATTAACCACTGACGCACAAACTCTTTAGATAATTGTTTTTGAGTTTCACCTCTATTTTG
>DGOU01000187.1:4677-9486 GCA_002390165.1 Lutibacter sp. UBA4458 | reverse complement strand
ACTATTTTACCTTCTTTAGTTTTCCCAAATTCATATTTAGTATCTACTAAAATTAAACCTCTTTTAGCTGCAATTTCAGAACCTCTTTTAAATAATTCTTGGGTATATTTTTCTAATAATTCGTACTCATCCTTATCTACAATTCCATTTGAAATAATTTCTTCACGCGTTATATCTTCATCGTGGTCGCCATCATCTGCTTTTGTTGAAGGCGTAATAATTGGAGTTGGAAATTTATCGTTTTCCTTCATTCCTTCAGGCATTTCAACGCCACATAACAATCGTTTTCCTGCTTTATATTCACGTGCCGCATGACCCGATAGATAACCTCTTATTACCATTTCAACTTTATAAGGCGTGCAATAATGACCAACAGTAACATTTGGATCAGGAACAGCTAACATCCAATTTTCAATAATATCAGAAGTGGCTTCTAACATTTTTGAAGCAATTTGATTTAAAATTTGACCTTTAAACGGAATTTGCTTTGGTAAAACAACATCGAATGCTGAAATTCTATCAGTCGCTATCATTACCAATAATTCATCATTTATATTGTAAACTTCTCTTACTTTTCCTTTATACACACTTTTTTGCTTCGGAAAATTAAAGTTGGTGTTGTTAATGGTGTTACTCATTTTTTTTCTTTTAGTTGTTGTACGTTGCTTTTTATTTATTCGTTTCCACCTTCAATACTTTTATAGGCAGAAATTATTTGTTTTACTAATCTATGTCTAATTACATCTTTATCATCTAAAAACACAAAGGCAATACCTTTAACTTCTTTTAAAGTTAAAACAGCTTCCTTTATGCCAGAAACTTGACGTTTTGGTAAATCTATCTGACCGGGATCTCCAGTAATTATAAATTTAGCATTTTTACCCATCCTTGTCAAAAACATTTTCATTTGGTTATGCGTAGTATTTTGAGCTTCATCTAAAATTACAAAAGCATTATCTAAAGTTCTACCGCGCATAAATGCCAAAGGAGCAATTTGTATGACTCCTTTTTCTAAGTAGGAATCTAATTTTTCAAATGGAATCATATCGCGTAACGCATCATATAAAGGTTGCATATACGGATCTAACTTTTCCTTCAAATCTCCAGGTAAAAACCCTAAATTTTCTCCAGATTCTACCGCGGGCCTTGTTAGTATAATTCGTTTTACTTCTTTTTCTTTCAAAGCTTTTACCGCAAGTGCTACTGCAGTATATGTTTTTCCGGTTCCGGCAGGTCCAATAGCAAATAACATATCGTTTTTAACCATTTTTTCCACCATTTTACGTTGATTAACGGTTTGGGCTTTAATAAGTTTTCCGTTAACTCCATGCACTAAAACGCCATCTGCAAAAATTTTAGTTTTATGCTCGTTTCCATTGGTAGTTAAAATTCGTTCAATGCTATTTTCATCTAATTTATTATATCGATTAAAATATGCAATAATCATATTTAAACGTTTTTCAAATTCATCTAAAATTTCAGGTTCACCATAAACCTTAAGTTTATTACCTCTGGCAACCAACTTTAATTTTGAAAAGTATTTTTGAAGAATTTCAACATTTGAATTATGAGCACCAAATAAATCATTAGGATTAATTTCTGTAAGTTCTATTATTCTTTCGTTCAAATGAAAATGTATTAAGTTTTATAAAAAAAATTGTATTCTATTAATCGAATAATTGATTAGATTTGCATAACAAATGTACTAAATAACAAATTATCTTTTTTAAATGTTTAACAATAAGTTGTAAACATTTTATTAAAAATTTTAATTGGTTATTTACTTAAAAAACAATGCTATATTAAATGTCAATAATTACCTTAACTACTGATTTTGGAACAAAAGACCACTTTGTTGGCGCCATTAAAGGAACTATTTATAATGAATTACCAAATGCTAGAATTGTTGATATATCGCACGAAATCTCTCCATTTAACATTACAGAAACCGCATATATTTTAAAAAATGCTTATAAAAGTTTTCCTGAAGGAAGTATTCATATTATTGGTGTTGATTCTGAATTAAATGAAGATAATAAACATATTGCTTTAAAACTAGATAACCATTATTTTATTTGTCCAAATAACGGAGTAATCTCCTTACTTGCCAATGAAATTAAGCCTGAAAAAATTGTAGAAATTAATATTCACGATCGTGTAGAAACTAGTTTTCCTGTTTTAGATGTTTTTGTAAAAGTTGCCTGTCATATTTCACGCGGTGGAACCTTAGAAGTTATTGGTAAAACCATTTCAGAATTTAAAAAAATAGTGGAACTACAACCTAAAATAACTGACGATTTAAAAACACTTACTGGTAACATTATTTATGTTGATAATTATGGAAATTCTATAAGTAATATTGCAAAAAAAGTATTTCAAGAAGTTGGTAAAGGAAGAAATTTTGAAATAACTGCTAGTAAATATCATTTTACTGAAATTCAAAATAAATATAGTGATATTGTAGATTTTACTTTACCAGAGGAACAACGACAAAAAGATGGTAGTAGGCTGGCTATTTTTAATTCAGCAAATTATTTAGAAATTGCTATTTTTAGAAGTAATTTAAAAACGGTTGGAGGAGCATCAACTTTACTCGGACTTAATTATAGAGATACCATAACTATTAAATTTAATTAATAATGCTTGTACGAATTGTAAAAATGAGTTTCGAACTATCAAAAACCGATTTATTTCTTGAAAATTTTCATAAAAATAAGCATCACATTAAAAACTTTGAAGGTTGCAAATTATTAGAACTCAATAGAGATATTAATAATCCATCCATTTTTTTTACCTATAGTTATTGGGAAACTGAAGAACATTTAAACACCTATAAAAATTCAGATTTATTTAATGAAGTTTGGAAAAATACTAAAATTTATTTTAATGCTAAACCAGAAGCTTGGAGTGTAACAAAGGTAGAAAGTTTAAACTAAAAAATATAAATTAATAACAAGAAAAGAGATAAATTGTTTTCAAAAATTTAAAATTTAAACAAGTTGATTTTTATTTTAAAACTGTTAATAAATATCTTTTTTAAAACAACTTATTTAGAATATATTTGTACAACATTGAATTAAAATAATCGTAAATGAAATTTATAGTATCAAGCAGTCAATTGCTTAAACAACTCCAAGTTTTAGGAGGAGTTATTAACAACAGTAATACCTTACCTATTTTAGATAATTTTTTATTTGAACTTAATGATAATGAATTAAAACTATCTGCTTCAGATTTAGAAACAACCATGAGCACTACAATTGATGTAGAGTCTGATTCTAGTGGTTCCGTAGCTATTTCTGCACGGTTATTATTAGATACTTTAAAAACATTTCCTAATCAACCTTTAACTTTTAAAATGGAAGAAAACAAGGTTGAAATAAGCTCAAGCCAAGGAAAATATGATATGGCTTATTTTGATGGAAGTGAATTTCCAAAAGCAGTTTCTATTGAATCTCCAAAAAGTGCCGTAATACCCGGAGAAATATTAGCAACGGCTATTTCAAAAACTATTTTTGCCGCAGGTAATGATGATTTAAGACCAGTAATGAGCGGTGTATTTTTTCAATTTAGTTCAGAAAGTTTAACTTTTGTAGCTACCGATGCTCATAAATTAGTTAAATATTCACGTACTGATGTAACTGCAAATGATACTGCTGAATTTATTATGCCAAAAAAACCTTTAAATTTATTAAAAGGAATTTTAGGCGGTGCGGAAAGCGATGTAACTATAGAATATAACGATGCTAATGCTAAATTTACTTTTGATAATGTAGTTTTAGTTTGTAGATTAATTGATGGTAAATACCCTAATTATGATGCAGTTATTCCTAAAGAAAATCCAAATAAATTAACGGTTGACCGAAGTAGTTTTTTAAATTCAGTTAAACGTGTTTCTATATTTTCAAATAAAACAACCCACCAAATTCGTTTAAAAATGGCTGGTACGGAATTAAATATTTCGGCTGAAGATAAAGATTATGCTAATAAAGCTGAAGAACGTTTGGTTTGTGAATATATTGGTGATGATTTACAAATAGGGTTTAATTCACGTTTTTTAACCGAAATGCTAAGTAATTTGAATTCTACAGATATTGTTATTGAAATGTCATTACCAAATAGAGCAGGTATTTTAACTCCTTTAGACGGTGTTGATGAAGGTGAATTTATTACTATGTTGGTTATGCCTGTAATGCTAAATCACTAAAATAACGAAAAACGCAATATATTAAAATCCGCCAAAAGCGGATTTTTTTTGTATCATTGTTTTAAATTTAATTTATGAATTTTTTAGCGCACCTTTATTTATCAAAAGATAATGAAAAATTACTAATTGGTAATTTTATTGCAGACGCTATTAAAGGAAATAAATATAAAAACTATCCTATTGAAATTCAACAAGGAATTTTATTACACCGAGCTATTGATTACTTTACTGATAATCACCCAATTGTAAAAATAAGTAAGCGAAGGCTTCAAACGCAATACGGGCATTACAAAGGCGTAATTATCGATNNTCGATATTTTTTATGATCATATTTTAGCAAAAAATTGGGATAAATACTCAAAAGTTGATTTACCAGAATACGCTGAAAATGTGTATGCCATTTTAGAAAGAAACAAAAATATTTTCCCTCTTCAAATGCAAAATATGCTTGCCAGCATGACTAAATATAATTGGTTAGTTAATTATGCAACCATGGAAGGAATTGAACAAGTTTTAATTGGCATGAATAATCGTACAAAAGGAATATCTAAAATGAATATTGCCATTGAAGATTTAAAAATAAATTATACTAAATTTGAAAA
>DGOU01000187.1:3007-4520 GCA_002390165.1 Lutibacter sp. UBA4458 | reverse complement strand
CAGATAGTGCAATGGTTGTTTGCGCAAGAATAGAAGCAGCTAAAATTGGCACTAGCATTATGAAAAAAGGTGGTAATGCCTTTGATGCCATGATTGCTACCCATTTTGCTTTAGCAGTTGCGTACCCTTTTGCCGGCAATATTGGTGGTGGTGGTTTTATGGTATATCGTAAAAATAGCGGAGAAACTGGAGCATTAGATTTTAGAGAAAAAGCACCAAGTGCGGCAACTAAAAATATGTATTTAGATAAAAATGGAAATGTTATTAAAGGTAAAAGTACTTTAGGCGCTGTTGCAATAGGAATACCAGGAAGTGTAGATGGCATGTTTAAGGTTTATAAAAAGTTTGGTTCTTTACCGTTTTCAGAATTAATTCAACCAGCAATAGATTTAGCAAAAAATGGAGTTGTAGTCACTAAAAAACAAGCACAAAGTTTTGCCAAATACGGAAAACATTTTTCAAAAGTAAATGGCACTAAAATTATGTTGGATAGAGATTGGAAAGAAGGTGATACCATTAAATATACAAATCTGGCAAAAACACTTGAAAGAATAAGAGATAAAGGTAACGATGGTTTTTACAAAGGAAAAACAGCAGAAATGCTGGTTAGTTATGTTCAAAAATTAGGAGGAATTATTACTTATAAAGATTTAGAAAATTATCAATCTATTTGGCGAAAACCTATTGAATTTACTTATAAAGATTTAAAAATTATTTCTATGTCACCTCCATCTAGCGGTGGAATTTGTGATGCTCAAATATTTAAAGCTGTTGAACCTTATAACATAGCTTCTTATGGACATAATTCTGCAAAATATATTCAGCTAATAACGGAAGCTGAACGAAGAGCGTTTGCAGACCGCTCCTACTTTTTAGGAGATCCTGATTTTGTAAAAATTCCAATAGACACTTTAATTTCAGAAAAATATGTTCAAAAAAGAATGAAGAGTTTTTCTTGGGATAATGCAACGCCATCTTCCAAAGTAAAACATGGCAATATTATTGGTTTTGAAAGTGATGAAACTACGCATTATTCTATTATTGATAAATTTGGAAATGCCATATCCGTAACTACAACATTAAATGGTGCTTATGGCTCAAAAGTTTTTGTTTCTGAAGGAGGTTTCTTATTAAACAATGAAATGGACGATTTTAGCTCAAAACCTGGAACGCCAAATATGTTCGGTTTAATTGGCGCTGAAGCAAATTCGATACAACCTGAAAAAAGAATGTTGAGCTCTATGACACCAACTATTGTAGAAAAAAATGGTAAACTGTATATGGCAGTTGGTTCACCAGGCGGATCTACCATTATAACTTCAGTAATGCAAACTATATTAAATGTTTACGAATTTAATTATTCTATGCAACAAGCAGTAGATGCTCCAAGGTTTCATCATCAATGGTTACCTGATGTAGTTACTTTTGAACCAAAAGGATTTAATAAATCTTTATTTGAAAAATTAGAAAAAAAAGGGTACAAAATAAATCAAAAAAACTCTAGAATACTTGG
>DGOU01000187.1:802-2987 GCA_002390165.1 Lutibacter sp. UBA4458 | reverse complement strand
GATTATAGAGGTGATGACAAAGCTGCAGGGTTTTAAGTGCAAAAGAAAATAAAGTCTAACACATTAATTAATAGGAAATGAATTCTAAAATAATTGCCAACGGAATATTAAAAGCTTTAGCAATAATAATAGGCATTTTATTATTATTATATTTTTTATTTAAGGTACAATCCATATTAATATTCATTGCTATATCTGCAGTTATTTCGTTAATTGCCAGACCCGTAATTCAATTTTTAAAAAGAAAATTAAAATTCCCCAACACCTTAGCTGTAATTACTACAATGTTGTTGTTTTTAGGTTTTTTAGCTGGATTAATTAGCATGTTTATTCCACTAATAATTAAACAAGGTCAAAATTTATCATTACTAAATATTGATCAACTTCAATCTAATATTCAAAATATTTTAAATCAATTAAACGATTACTTTTTATCCCATAACATTGATATTTTAAATGAGTTAAAAAACGCAGATTTATTTAAAAATTTAACAGCAATTCCAAATCTATTAAACTCAGTAATTGGAATGGTTGGTAACTTAAGTATTGGTTTGTTTTCTGTGTTATTTATATCGTTCTTTTTTATGAAAGACACTCATTTACTGGAAAATTCAATTTATACCATAGTAAATGACAAAAGCGAAAGCAAACTAAAAAAATCGCTTACAAGCATCAAAAATTTATTATCACGTTATTTTGTAGGTCTTGTGTTTCAAATTACCATTCTATTTATTATTTACACTATAGTATTACTAAGTTTTGGCGTAGAAAATGCTGTTGTAATCGCATTTTTATGTGCTTTACTAAACTTAATTCCTTATGTAGGACCAATTATTGGTGGTATTCTAATGCTATTTTTAACCATGAGTAGCAATTTAGGAGAAGATTTTCAAACGATAATTTTACCAACCACTATTTATGTTATGATCGGCTATTTAATTGCTCAATTGATCGACAATTTTGTAAGTCAACCTTTTATATTTTCAAACAGTGTAAAATCGCATCCACTTGAAATATTTTTAGTAATAATGATTGGCGGTATTTTATTTGGTGTTATTGGAATGATTGTAGCCGTACCAACTTATACCTCACTTAAAGTAATTCTAAAAGCTTTTTTATCTGATAACAAAATTGTAAAGTCTTTGACCAAAAACTTATAAAAACACTCTGCTATGAAAAATAAAATTGCAATTCCTAATGAAATAATATCCAGTAAAATTTATTTTATTAGAAACCAAAAAGTAATGCTTGATAGGGATTTGGCATTTTTATATGGTGTAGAAACAAAAAGGCTTAAAGAACAGGTTAGACGAAATATAAATCGCTTTCCAAAATCCTTTATGTTTGAACTAACTACTGAAGAATATGCCACTTTAAGGACGCAAATTGCGACCTTAAAACAAGGAAGACATTCTAAATACCCTCCTTTTGTGTTTACAGAACATGGAATTTTAATGCTTTCTAGTGTTTTAAATAGCGAAACAGCTATTAAAATGAGTTTACAAATAATAGACACCTTTGTACAACTAAGAAAATTAGCGGCTAATTATGAGGAACTTTTAAATAAAATTCAACAAATAGAATTACAATACAACAATCAATTTAGTGAAATATATGAAGTTCTTCAAAAGTTATTAGAAAATCCAAAGCAAACACAAAGAACAAAAATAGGATATAAAAAAGGATAAAATTAATATTAAATGACAACTTATATTGTACTTTTAAGAGGAATAAACGTATCTGGTCATAATAAAATTAAAATGGCAGCATTAAAACAAAGTTTACTGCAACTAGGTTTTAATGAAGTTGTAACCTACATTCAAAGCGGCAATGTTATATTTAAAACTAATAAAACCGATGTTTTAAATATTGAGCAACTAATAATAGATCAGATAAATAAAGATTTCGGACATACCATTAAGGCTTTGGTTATAACTAAAAAACAACTTAACGCCTTATTTTTATCTAATCCATTTCTAAAACGAAAAACAATAGATATTAAAACCTTATATGTAGCAATTTTAAAAGATAATTATAATGCTGAGGGAATAAAACAAATGGTACCGTTTTTAACCAATAACGAAGAAATTGAAATAATTAATAATTTCGCTTTTTTATATTATCCAAATAGTGCAGGAAACTCAAAATTAACCACTAATTTAATTGAAAAAAAACTAAAAACTAC
>DGOU01000187.1:536-728 GCA_002390165.1 Lutibacter sp. UBA4458 | reverse complement strand
ACAAAACTGATTTTAAAAGGAAGTCCTTTTAAAAATATTTCTATACAAGAAATTGCAGAACAAATTTTGGCAAAAAACAAATGTGAAAAGAAATTACCAACTTGGTTTACTACAAAAAACATTTATTATCCAAACAAACTAAATATTGAACAAACCTCTTCTGAAATTACCGCGAAATATAAAGCGAATTTA
>DGOU01000187.1:0-371 GCA_002390165.1 Lutibacter sp. UBA4458 | reverse complement strand
AATATTTAAAAAATAAAAACACAAAATTTGATTGGATTTATGCAGATCCTTCAAGAAGAAATGACATCAAAAACAAAGTATTTTTGTTAAAAGATTGCTTGCCCAATATTCCTGAAAATTTAGATTTTTTATTTCAATTTTCCAATAATATTTTATTGAAAGTTTCTCCTATTTTAGATATTAAAAGTGCTATAAATGAATTAAATTTTGTAAAGGAAATTCATATAGTTTCGGTTGAAAATGAAGTAAAAGAATTGTTAATTGTTTTAGAAAAAAACAGACAACAATCTACTGATATTAAAACCATTAACTTTAACAAAACTAATACACAACATTTTAATTACACGTTAAATAAAGAAAGTTTTGCTACT
>DGOU01000140.1 GCA_002390165.1 Lutibacter sp. UBA4458 | reverse complement strand
GGAATTCAACGGTATAAAGCTTTAAAAGGAAATTTAACTTCAGAAATAAGTCTGATTTCAAATTTAACCAATGAAATAGTGGCTTGTAATAATTTAAAAGATTTTGAAAAGCTACTCGTTGCGCATGAACAAATTGTTTCAAAAACTATTCAATTAAACCCAATACAAAAGGAATTGTTTTCTAATTATTTTGGACAAACAAAAAGCCTTGGAGCTTGGGGCGGCGATTTTATTTTAGCAACAGGAAATGAGGATACCCCAAATTACTTTAAACAAAAAGGATTTCAAACTGTAATTCCGTATCAAGATTTAATTTTATAAAGATGCGTTATTCTGAAAATGTCACACTGAGCTCATCGAAGTGTTGTTTCAGAATATTAATTAGTTAATTTATTAAAAGTATGAGAATCTGAACTAAAATCAGGTTGGCGAAAAGAAAAAAAATGAAGAAAAAACTCATAATAATAGGAGGTGGAGCAGCAGGTTATTTTGCTGGAATAAATGCGGCAGAATTAAATCCAAATTTAGAAGTTGTTATTTTAGAAGGAAATAATAAAGTATTACAAAAAGTAAAAGTAAGTGGAGGTGGAAGATGTAACGTTACCAATGCTTGTTTTACGCCACAAGAGTTAGTTGAATTTTATCCAAGAGGTAAAAAAGAACTTCTTGGTCCGTTTCATCAATTTATGACTGGCGATACTATGGAATGGTTTGAAAACAGAGGCGTTTCCTTAAAAATTGAAGAAGATAACCGCGTTTTTCCTGAATCAAATTCATCGCAAACTATTATTGATTGTTTTGAAGAAGCTGCAAAAAATGCAGGTGTTGAAATAAAATTAAGTCATAGAGTAGAAGCTATTATTAAAAAAGAGGATAAATTTTCTATTAAAACAACTTTTAAAGAATTTATAGCGGATTATTTGTTGATAGCAACAGGAAGTAATACCAAAATATGGAATTTAATTTTAAAACTCGGTCATACTATTATAAAACCAGTACCATCTTTATTTACATTTAAAATTGTAGATGAAAGGTTGAAAGATATTCCTGGAATTTCAGTTTCAAATGCTTCAGTAAAAGTGTTGTATTCAAAATTAAAAGAACATGGTCCTTTATTAATTACACATTGGGGTTTAAGTGGACCAGCAATTTTAAAATTATCAGCCTGGGGAGCTTTAGAATTATTTAAAAATAATTATAATTTTGAAATTGAAGTAAATTGGTTATCCAAAAAAACGGAGTTTGTTTTAGAGTTTTTAAAATCAGAAAAGAAGAAAAATGCTAAAAAACAAGTTATTTTAAGGTCGGTTTTTGAAGAAATTCCTAAAAGGTTGTGGGTAAAAATGGTTAAAGCTTCTAATATTTTGGAGACTTTACAGTGGGCACAATTAACCAACATTCAGTTAGAAAATTTAGCAAATCAACTTACAAGATGTAAGTTTAAAGTGAATGGAAAAAGTACTTTTAAGGATGAATTTGTAACGGCAGGAGGAATAGATTTAAAAGAAATAAATTTTAAACGATTTGAAAGCAAATTGCATAAAAATTTATTTTTTGCTGGTGAAATTTTAAATATTGATGCTGTAACGGGCGGATTTAATTTTCAAAATGCTTGGACAGGTGGTTGGATTGTAGCAAATTCAGTTGGAATTTAATGTCAATTTTATATTTTACATTAACCTAAACTTATTTCAGAATCTTATAGAGTAAAATTGAATTATTCTGTAATGTCACACTGATTTCTATGACAAAACCAAAGGATTTTTATATAATTCTTGATTTTTAATAACGGCAAAAATACGATGTATTATTTTGTTCCTTACATTGTTCAAAACTAACATTTTGTTTTTGCCTTCATTTACTTTTCTTTTATAATATACGCTTAAATCATTATTAAGTCTAATAGCACTCATAGCGCCTAGATGTAATATGGCTTTTGTTGATTTATCTGCAAACATTGATACCCTAGGTTTTCTATAAACAGAAGTTCCAGATTGATGTTCAAAAGGAACTACCCCAGAATAACAAGCCATTTTTCTTGGATCAGTTATTTTTGTAAAACCTTCTGTTTTAGCAATCATTATCCATGATAAAACCTTTCCTACACCTGGTACACTTCGTATCAATTTAGCTTGTTGTTTTAGTTCAGAATCTTCATTAATAATAGCTTCAATTTTTTGCTCAATCATCTTTTTTTGCTTTTCAATTTGAGCTATAAATTGCTTACTTAGTTTAGTTAATTCTTTATCTAGACCAACATCTTTCATTAGTTTATAATCATGCTGCTGTTTTAATAAACGTCTTTTCATTTTTACTCTAGAATTACGCTCAGTAATCAATATTCTAAGCTTTTTAACAACCTTGGAGGTTGGCTTCCAGATAGATAAATCCTCCTTGTTCTTTTCAGTAAATAAACAAATTCTATAAGCATCTGTTTTATCATCTTTACCTCTAACTAGGCCTAAACTTTTAGATAAGTGCAAAGGATTTAATACATATATTTTAAAATTGAATTTTACCAAAATTTCATATAGATTCCAATTATATCTTCCTGTGTTTTCCATCGATACAAGAACCTGTTCATTTTTGTATTTGTTAAAGAATTTTCGAATAGCTTTTTGTGAGTTTTCAATTTCAAAATGTGTCAGTTCTTGCTGTTCTTTAACACAGATGTCTAAAGTTTTACTGCTAATGTCAATACCAATAATAAAGTTTTTCATAAATTTGTTATTAAGTGAAACAAAAAAGAGAAATCATCAATTACTTAACTCCTTAATAATGGGCTTAAAATCCCGAATTTCTATTTGAGCATTTGATGAAAAGAGAAGTAAAAGTCTAAATCAGGGTGTGAGAATAAAATCTCAGAGCGGATGTCATAGTGTACTTTTACTTCTTTTCTCTCTTTAAATTTAATTAAAAAAATCCTTAACACAAATCTAAAGGAGCTTTTCGAAATATTTTAATCA
>DGOU01000185.1 GCA_002390165.1 Lutibacter sp. UBA4458 | reverse complement strand
TTTTCAATTACTACATTTTGAAACGGATTAAAATTTTGCATTAAAGGATAAGCATTTACACCTGTCATCATTTCCTTTTGCATTCCAGATTTTCTTCCATATCCAACTGCAATACCAATACTTCCTTTTGCTTGTCCTGGTTGAATAAGTACCGGAACTTCTTTTAAACTAGTTTCGTCAACTTTTAAAGTAGCTTTGTTTCCGTTTAATGCTCCATCACTTACATTCCAATTTTCAAAGCCTAATTCCTTAGCGTCTTCTGCGGAAATGGTTAAATAATTATCCCAAGTAGTTCTAGTAATAGGATCTGGCAATTCTTGTAACCAAGGATTATTTGCCTGCTTGCCGTCTCCTAAACTAGTTTTTGCATATATATTTAATTCAAAATCTGATGGCTTAACAATAGCTAATAAATTAGTAGCAGCTTTAGCAACATCAATATTGTTGGATGAAAATTCAACATTAGATTCCGTATTAAATACGCCATTTTCTAAAGTTTTATTCCAAGTTGATCCATTTAAAATAGAAGTTTTCCAATTATTTTTTAAATACTCATAATAGGTTATTGTAGAACCCATCCAAGTAAGTAGAGATTCTTCAAATTGACGTGTATTAAATAATGGACGAATAGTTGGTTGCATTAAAGCATAATGTCCTTCTTGCATCATTGTATCTCCCCAAGACTCTAAATAATGAGGAGTAGTTGCTACTACATTAGTGTTTGTACTTGTTTCATCATTACTTGAGCCAAAACTTATAGATAATTTTACCTTTTTAAGTCCTGCATTAAATTCTTCTGCATTTGGCAAAGTATAAGAAGGATTAACATTATTTATTAATAATGCACCCACTTTACCTGCATTCATTTCTTTTATTAAGTTTGCTACAGCAACATCATTTCCTGCTTTTACATAACGAGGAGAAGCATTATCAAACACCTCAGATTGTAAAGCTTGGTTTATTGCGATTGCTACTAATTGCGCTTCTTTATTTTGAATACCTGTTACAACAACGGCTTTTTTACCTGCCTTTTTAAGTTGTTCTGCAGCAATTTTAACGGCTTTATCTGCTGGTGTTTCTTTTGAATTTACGTTATTGCCTGTAACTGCATTATATAAATTTAACAATGCATAAATTTGATTTGATGGTTTTACAGGAATTCGTTTATCTGCATTAGCCCCTGTCAAAGACATATTTGATTCAAACTGAATAAGTTTTGACATTTTGCCATGTACAGGTTTTCTGCCTTTGGCATAAGCAGCACTATAATGACCTCCTTGCCAATCTCCTAAAAAATCTGCTCCAACAGAAACAATAACCTCCGCGTCTTCAAATTTATAATTTGGCAATGCTCTTACGCCATACACTTCTTGAAAAGCATCAAGAGCTGGACTTTCTGAAAGTGCATCATAAACAACATGAGATACATTACCAAAAGCTTCTGTAAATTCTTTAATAATTTTATTGGAAGAAGGACTTGCAGTTGTTCCTGAAAGCACTACAATTTTCTCATTTGCTTCTTTTAAACCTTTTAAAGTTTCCATTGCTTTTGCATCAACAGATTTCCAATCGGTTTCTTTCCCTTCCAATAATGGATTATGCAATCTATTATTATCATATAAAGATAAAACAGATGCTTGAACTCTTGCTGAAGTAGTTCCCCAATTACCAGCCATTTTATTAGGCTCAATTTTTATAGGGCGTCCTTCACGAACTTTAACCAAAATATTTGCAAAATCAGTTCCATCAGCCATAGTAGATGCATAATAATTTGCTACTCCTGGAATAATATTATCTGGTTTTACAACGTATGGTATGGATTTTACAACTGGACCTTCACAAGCAGCTAACGAAACTGCTGCTGTTGAAAACCCAACATATTTCAAAAAATCTCTTCTGGTAGTTGATGGTTTAGATAAATTTTCTTTATCTCCTAAAAACGCATCCGTTGGAAGCTCTTCTGCAAACTCCTTTTGCTGTAAACTTTCAACAATTGAGCTATCGGCTTTCAATTCCTCAACGCTTCTCCAGTATTTTTTATTTGATGCCATGTTTTATATATGTAATTTCTATATGTTTATTAATAGTGACATTTACCACATTCTTGTCCGCCCATTTGAGCTTCCGTAACTTTTTCTACACCATATTTTTTAGAAAGTTGATCATGAATATTTTTATAATACCCATTATCTTTCATATTTACTTCTGTAGTTTTATGGCAATTTATACACCAACCCATAGTTAATTTTTCAGATTGCTTTACTTCATCCATCTTTTCAACAGGGCCATGACATTTTTGACAATCTACTCCTGCTACAGTAACATGTTGCGAATGATTAAAATAAGCGAAATCTGGTAAATTATGAATTCTAACCCATTGAATTGGTTTTTGTTTGTAATCTTTTTTGTATTGTAAATTTTCTTTATCCCATCCAATAGCATCGTACATTTTCTGAATTTCTCCATCCAATTCTTTCTTTGAATATCCTCCAAATAACTCTCCATTATATTCTGAAATAGATTTATGACAGTTCATACAAACGTTAGCCGATGGAATACCAGAAGTTTTACTATGTTTTGCAGATGAATGACAGTATTGACAATCAATTTTATTAGCCCCAGCATGTACTGCATGAGAAAAATGAATTGGCTGAATTGGTTGATAATCTGTATTTACATCAATCTGCATAAAGAAGGCAAACATAAAGTAAGCACTTCCTAAAAGAACAAATATTAAGGCTAAAAATCGTAAAAAAGGATTTTTAAATAAAGAAACCAACATATTTGGTTCATCGTCCTTTTGACCTTTTCTTTTGGTAGTAGATGCTACAATTAATGAAAGTGCTATAAAGGCTAAAATTGTAATTAACAAGGATGTTTTTACACTAACCATTGGCTTATCAAACCTAGGATCTGCTTTAGAAACATTTACTGCAGCAGTTTTAGGTTTTACATCTCCTACATTTAAATATTTAACAATATCTTCAATATTTTCATCAGATAATTGAGGGAAAGCCATCATTGGCATTCCTTTAAACTCTTCAAATATTGCCTTAGCGTCTTTATCTCCACTTGCTCGTAAAGCATTATTGTCTTTAATCCAAAGTTTTAACCATTCTAACGAACGAGTTTCTCCAATTTTAAATAAAGCAGGTCCAATTAATTTTTTATCTAATTTATGACATGCAGTACAATTAGCTTTAAATATTTTTTTACCACGTTCTACCGCAGGATCTACTTTTTGAATTGCAGCTACCGCAGTTTCGGTTTTTGGCTTCCCTTTGGTATATTCTAAAATATCCACAATATCTTTATCAGACAACTGAGGAAAAGCCATCATTGGCATTCCTTTAAATTCTTCAAATATTGCTTTGGCGTCTTTATCTCCGCTTGCTCGTAAAGCATTATTGTCCTTAATCCAAGATTTTAACCATTCTAATGATCTAATCTCTGTAACATTAGCTAATGCCGGACCAATTAACTTTTTATCTAACTTATGGCATGCTGCACAATTTGAATTGAACAATTTTTTCCCATTGGTATAATCACCTTGTTGGGCAAACCCAAAAAAACTTGTAAAAACAAGAATAAAAGATAGTTTTGTCAGTTTATTAACTGTAAGGTGTTTAATCACACTTTTCATACTTAAAAATTATTTTCTAATCGTTTGGTATAATTTTTTCTTTATATTATATGACAAAAGTCATTTAAAATATTCGACAAAAATAAGATTTAAAACGAAAACAGAAAACGTTAGGGTAATGTTAAATGTAATTTATAACCATTCTAAATAACGTTATATTAATTCAATTTAAAAAGGAATATTTTACATTTGAAAAAAAATACAATTATGAAGGTTACTTTTAAAAAAATATTAGTATTGAGTTTGTTTCTATTTATAGCAAATAATGTTAAAATATATTCTCAAACTGAACAAAATGAAATAAGTAGTTTAATTAAACAAAAAAGAAATTTTAACAAAACAAATAAAACTTCTATAGTTTATAAAATTCAGCTATTTAATGGAAATGAAAAAGATGCTTATTCTAAAAAAACAATGTTTAAATCTACATTTCCAGAATACACCGTAAAAATAATTTATGTTGCGCCTGAATGGAAAACACAGGTTGGAGATTTTACTACGCGATTAGAGGCTGATAAAGCCTTAAATATTATCCAACAAAAATTTATTGGAGCTTTTATTTTAGAAGATAAAATTTAA
>DGOU01000066.1 GCA_002390165.1 Lutibacter sp. UBA4458 | reverse complement strand
GAAGTGTTTACCCCTAATTTTTTTAATCCTTGTGCATTAAAATGAGCACAGGTGTCACAAGCGCTTTTAACTTTTGTTTCCATTAGTTATTTTTTTTAATCAAAATATTGGAAGCCTGATTGTTTCTTAAAGCAATGGCAGTTCCTTTTATTAAATAGGCATTTGGTTCTCCTAAAGGATTCAGTAGATCAATACTTACTGTTGCTCCTTTTACAAAACCTAAATCTAATAACCTTCTTCTACTATCTCCTCTGCTTTCTTTTGAAATTCCAATTATACTCGCAGTCTCATTTTCTTTTAAACTAGAAAGTCGAGCAACATTTATTTCATTTTTTATATCTTTTTTTAAAATGGAAACTGTTAAATTTCCTGCTACAATTGGAGCTAGTTTAAACTCTTCTCCTTCAGAAAAAAAGGTAACTCTTGTGGTGTTATTTTCAATAACTCTAATGTGTGATCCAATGTGAATGTTTTCCGCTAAAATTTGTTTGTAAATAATATCTGGCTCATCTTCAATATGAATAATTTTTCCAACGGTATTTACAGGCAAAGTAGAAAGAGCAACCCCATTTACAGTAGCCATTTTTCCAGTAGTTGACGGAATTGGGTCGCCATGTGGATCAAACTTAGGATTTCCTAATTTAGACGCTAATAAGTTGGTTTCTTCCGTGTTTAATTCATGTTCTTTTTGTTCCGCTCTTTCGTGCCATTCCGATTTGTCATAACCTGTTTTTTCTGCTAAAAATTTCTCCCATAATCGGTGCATTCTAATAATTCTTAAAGCATATTCTCTACCAGCAGGTTGTAGTTTAAGTTGTTCTCCTTCTAGTAAAATAAAGTTGTTAGAAGTCATTTTTTCAATGGATGTTAAAATAATTTCATTATCAAAATTAAGTAGGCGAGTAAGATCATTTGTGTTTAAAATTTTACCTGAATCTTCACTATGAAATAGTAATTTTAAAATATCTTCAATAACAATTTTTTCATTGGTTTTATAGTTGTTTTTTATTATCCAAAACCATCCTTTTACAGGTCTGAACAAAAAATAAATTAAAATAGATAAACCTAAAAAAATCAGTAAAGCAGTAAGTGGATTGTATGTACTCATTAGTTTTGGATATAAATATTTTTAGCTACATTTTCTGACAAAATTAGTTGTTGATTGTCAAAAGCTATTTTAAAAGAATTATCAAAAGGTTCAATTTCAATAACTTTAATTTTTTTGCCAATTTCTAGTTTATTTTTACTTAAGTATTTTAAAAATTTATCAGAAGAATCTTTAACGTGAATAAAAATGCCTTCCTCATTAGTTTTTAATTCAGACATATTTATCATTTTAAGTTTTTTCATTTTTCCATTTTTATTTGGAATAGGATCTCCGTGTGGGTCGTTACTAGGAAAATTTAAAAAAGCATCTAAATTATTTATTAGTTTTTCCGATTTAATGTGTTCTAATTCTTCCGCTAATTCATGAACTTCATCCCATTTAAAACTTAATTTTTCCACTAAAAAAACCTCCCATAATCTATGGTTTCTTATTATGGAAATTGCTATTTGTTCGCCTTTGTTAGTTAAGGTTACACCATAATATTTTTTATAATTGATAAGCTTTTTTACAGCTAATTTTTTAAGCATGTCGGTAACAGAAGAAGCTTTTGTATTTAATGCTTGAGCAATTGAATTGGTTGAAGCACCTTTTTCATGTAATAAGCTAAACTTATAAATTGCTTTTAAGTAATTTTCTTCTGTAAATGAATTCATTAAATCAAAAATTTAGACAAATCTAATTAAAATATTTAGATTAATCTAAAAAAATAAAGTTAAAGTTTAAATTGTATAGTATAATTTGTTTTTCATAATAAAATAAACAGTATTTTTAATTTTTAAATTATAGACTAATTGGATTTAAAGCTTCAAATAAAAACATTACCAAATTCACCAGGTGTTTATCAGTATTACGATAAAGAAGAGGTTATTTTATATGTGGGAAAAGCAAAAAACTTAAAAAAAAGAGTTGCTTCGTACTTTACAAAAACTCATGAAAATGGTAAAACAAGAGTGTTGGTTAAAAAAATTGCCAGCATAAAGCATATTGTTGTCAACTCTGAGGCAGATGCGTTATTATTAGAGAATAATTTAATAAAAAAGTACAAACCTCGATACAATGTTTTACTAAAAGATGATAAAACTTATCCGTGGATTTGCATTAAAAAAGAGCGATTTTCAAGAATATTTTTAACAAGAAATGTTATAAAAGATGGTTCTGAATATTTTGGTCCGTACACATCGGTTAGAACTGTAAGAGCCTTATTAGATTTAATTAAAGAATTATACCAATTACGGACTTGTAGTTATGATTTAAGTGAAAAAAGCATTGCTTTAAAAAAGTATAAGGTTTGTTTAGATTATCATATTGGAAACTGTAAAGGCGCTTGTGAAGGATTGCAATCTGAAGAAAATTATCGGCAAGATATTGACGCTATACGGAATATTATAAAGGGTAATTTTAAACATTCATTACAATTATTTAAAGAGCTAATGCACCAGTTTGCGGATAAAATGGAGTTTGAAGAAGCTCAAAAAATTAAAGATAAAATTGATTTGTTAGCTAATTATCAATCAAAATCTACTGTGGTGAGCCCAACCATTTCTAACGTAGATGTGTTTTCTTTAATTTCAGATGAGAGTTTTGCTTATGCTAATTTTTTTAAGATAGTAAACGGTTCAATTATTCAATCGCATACCACGGAAATTAAAAAACGATTAAATGAAACCGACAAAAAATTATTAGAGCTTTTTATTGTTGAAATTCGTACTCGTTTTAACTCTGTATCTAAAGAAATTTATGTGCCGTTTAAAGTGGATTTAGGAGAGGAATTAAAAGTTACAGTTCCTAAATTAGGAGATAAAAAACGTATTGTAGAGCTAAGTATTAGAAACGCAAAATATTTTAGACAAGAGCGTTTTAAACAAATAAAAATTGTAGATCCAGATAGGCATGTAAAGCGTATTATGGCGCAAATGCAAAAAGATTTAAGGCTTACCACAGAGCCTCGTCATATTGAATGTTTTGATAATTCCAATATACAAGGTACAAATCCGGTGGCAGCTTGTGTAGTTTTTAAAAACGGAAAACCAAGTAAAAAAGATTATCGCCATTTTAATATAAAAACCGTTGTTGGGCCCGATGATTTTGCATCAATGGAAGAGGTGGTGTTTAGACGTTATAAGCGTTTAAAAGAAGAAGATCAACCTTTGCCTCAGCTTATTGTAATTGATGGAGGAAAAGGACAATTATCTTCTGCAGTAAAAAGTTTAGATGTTTTAGGATTGCGAAATAAAATTGCAATTATTGGCATAGCAAAGCGTTTAGAAGAAATTTATTACCCTAATGATTCTATTCCTTTGTATTTAGATAAAACTTCTGAAAGTTTAAAAATAATTCAACGACTTAGAGATGAGGCACATCGATTTGGTATTACACACCACAGAAATAAGCGAAGTAAAGCGGCATTAACTAATGAATTAGAGCAAATTTCTGGGATTGGAAAACAAACTGTTGTATCTTTAATGAAGCATTTTAAATCGGTTAAAAGAATAAAATTAGCTTCCTTTAAAGAAATTGAGAAAATAATAGGAACAAACCGAGCAAAAAAAATAAAAGAACATTATCAAAAAACACAGATTTGAAAAAATTATTATTCCTAATTTTTATATTTTCCATAACCATTGCTTTTTCACAAGAAAAAACGGAACAGAAAGATTTGAAAGTTGGGTTAGTGTTAAGTGGTGGCGGAGCCAAAGGCTTTGCCCATGTTGCAGTAATAAAAGTTTTAGAAGAAGCAGGCATTCGTGTTGATTATGTTGGCGGAACAAGTATGGGAGCAATAGTTGGAGGATTATATGCATCTGGTTACAATGGTAAGCAATTAGATTCTATTTTAAAATCTATAAATTATCAAAAAATTCTTTCTGGAGAGTTACCACGTAAATCAAAACCATTTTACGAAAAGGAACACGGAGAAAAATATGTTTTAGTATTGCCAATAAAAAAAAGAAAAGTTGGCATACCAGCAGCTTTGTCTGGTGGGCAAAACTTACTTAATTTGTTAACCAGATTAACGCAACAAGTTAATAATACGCATGATTTTAATAAATTACCAATTCCTTTTTTATGTGTAGCAACTAATTTAGAAAATGGAAATCAAGAAGTATTGAGAAAGGGTTTTTTACCATTAGCAATGAAAGCAAGCGGATCATTTCCAACGTTATTAGCACCAGTTGAAATTAATGGCAAATTGTTAACCGATGGAGGCATTGTAAATAATTTTCCAGTAAAAGAGGTAAAAGATATGGGAGCGGATATTCTTATTGGAGTAGATATACAAAGTGGGTTGGATAAAAAAAATAATTTAGGTTCTGCTGTAAAAATTTTAAATCAAATTGTTGGTTTTCAAATTAGTAAAAATGGAAAAGGAAATGATAAATATGTAGATGTTCTTATAAAACCTAATGTAAAAAAATATAATGTGGTTTCTTTTGATAAGATTAATGAAATTATGAAAGAAGGAGATAGTGCCGCTAGAAAACGAATGACTATTTTAAAAAAAATAGCAGCGCAGCAAAAAAAGATAGAAAAAGAGTCCGTTAAAAATAATATCAAGCAAAAATTTGTAATTAAAAAAATAGAAGTCTCCGGGAATAAAAATTATACTAGAGCTTATATACTTGGAAAGTTAAATATAAAAAAATTGGATTCTATAAATTATAACACACTAGAAAGTTGTTTAAATAATGTTGTTTCAACAGGTAATTTTGAATCTATTCAATACAGTATGTTAGAATCAGATAATGGAGAAACGGTACAATTTAAAGTAAAAGAAAATAACATAGCTAATTACTTAAAGTTAGGCATTCATTATGATGAATTATATAAAACTGGTGTTTTGGCAAATGTAACGTCTAAACATTTATTATATAAAAATGATTTACTTTCATTTGATGTTATATTGGGAGATAATTTAAGGTACAACTTTAATTATTTTATTGATAATGGTTTTTATACCAGTTTTGGAATTAGATCTCGCTATAATAATTTTAGAGCAGATGTAAACTTTAATGAAGGGAATGTGAATAAAATAAGTTTAAATTATGAAGACTTTACAAATCAAGCATATATTCAAACGGTTTTTAACCGAAAGTTTGCGATTGAGGTAGGATTAGAACATAAAAACATTAAAGCTTATACAGAAACTATTGGGTCTTTAGATTCCATTTCAACCAACGAAGGCAGACTATATTTTGATAAATCAGATTATTTTAATGCAATAGCCTCCATTAAAATTGATACCTATGATAAAAAATATTTTCAAAAAAAAGGGTTTTATTTAAATACGGATTTTAAGTGGTTTTTAACCTCTTCAAACTTTAATAAAAATTTTAAAACATTTTCTCAATTAAAAGGTAAGCTAGGCGTTGCCTATACTTTTTTTAATAAACTTACCGCACATTTTATTTCAGAGGCAGGCTTAACCATTGGCAAAAATGAAAATAGAGTTTTAGATTTTAATGTTGGTGGTTATGGAGAAAATTTTATTAATGAGTTTGTACCTTTTTATGGGTATGATTTTGCAGAATTAAGTGCAAATTCTTTTTTACGGTCTGCATTAACTTTTAGATATGAGTTTTTACCTAAAAATTATTTTATGGTAACGGCAAATTATGCAAGAGTTGAAAAAGATGTATTTAATCAGGGTAGAATTTTTGAAAACACTAAATCGGGTTATATGGTTGGGTATGGTTTAGATACTTTTTTTGGTCCAGTTGAATTAAATTATGCCTGGTCACCAGACCATAATAACAGGTATTGGTATTTTAATTTTGGGTATTGGTTCTAAAAAAAAAGTCCTGCAAATTAATTTGCAGGACTTTTTTGTTGATATTGTAAATGCCTTATTTAATTATTTTACCTTCATTATCGGTAAAATCAAATTTTAAATATTGGTAAGCATCTCTTGGTAAAATTTTAATCCACTTTTTATATTTGGTAAGCCATTTTTGTTGTATAGATGGCAACCCCTTTTTTAAATAAGCTGCAATAAAAGGATGTGTGTTTAATATTATCTTTTTATGTTCATTAGTATGAACTAACTTATCTAATTCTGATGTAATAGTGTTTATTAACACTATTGGAGCTTCTACTTCACCATTTCCACTAGGATTTGGTTCAGAAGTTTTAATTACCATTTCAGGTCTAACTCGTTGTCTGGTAATTTGTATTAAGCCAAATTTACTTGGCGGTAATATTTTATGCTTAGTTTTATCAAATGCCATTTCTGCTCGTAAATGTTCAAACAATTTTTGTCTGTGTTCAGCAGTTTGCATATCAATAAAATCTACAACAATAATTCCTCCCATATCTCTTAACTGTAATTGGCGAGCAATTTCTGAAGCTGCAATTAAATTAACTTCTAAAGCAGTGTCTTCTTGTGAAGATGTTTTATTGGAACGATTTCCACTATTTACATCAATTACATGAAGCGCTTCAGTATGTTCTATAACTAAATAAGCACCTTTGCTCATAGAAACTGTTTTACCAAAAGAAGTTTTGATTTGACGTTCAATGCCAAATTTTTCGAAAATAGGAACTTGTGATTTATATAAACTTACAATTCCTTCTTTTTTTGGTGCAATTTCTTGTAAATACTCCTTTATTTCAAAAAATAAAGGTTCATCATTTGCTACAATATTAGTAAAAGAATCATTAAATACATCTCTTAATATTGAAGAAGCTCTGTTTAATTCACTTAAAACTTTTACAGGAGTTTGGTCAGCTTTTATCGACCTAATTTTTTTACACATTACAACCCAACGTTCTAAGGAGTTTTGTATATCTTTATCAAGCTCTGCTACTTTTTTATGTTCAGCAACAGTTCTAATAATAACGCCAAAACCTTTTGGTTTAATGCTTGTAACTAATCTTTTTAAGCGTTCTTTTTCTTTTAAGTCTGTTATTTTTTGAGATACAGAAACTCTATTTGAAAAAGGAACTAATACCATAAATCTACCAGCTATTGATATTTCAGAACTTAAACGCGGTCCTTTGGTAGAAATAGGCTCTTTAACAATTTGTACTAATGTTTTTTGACCTGATTTTAGTACATCAACAATACTTCCATTTTTGTTGATATCGTTTTCTAATTTAAAATTTTTTAAAGTGTAATCTTTAATTTTACCTGTGCTAACACCTTTTATAAATTTATTAAGTGATAGTAATTGTGCACCCAAATCATGATAATGTAAAAAACCATCTTTTGCATAACCTACGTTAACAAATGAGGCGTTTAAACCCGAAAGAACTTTTCCTATTTTAGCAATAAAAATATCGCCAACTGAAAATTTATTTTCGTTTAATTCTGTGTTAAGTGCTGTTAATTTACCATCCTTTAATAAGGCGAAATCAATATCAGAGGAATTCGATCTAATTATTAATTCTGTTTTCACTCTGTATTGTTTTTATGTTCAAATTTTCATTTGAACTATTTATAAATAATTTTTAACAGGATTTTTTTTTAATACCCAACAATAATCACAAACCTAATTGTAATTATCTATTTCAATGAACTTTTAAAATGAAAGAAAAAGTAAGCATTGCTTACTTTTTCTTTTTGTGCCTATTAGCTCTAGCTCTTTTTTTACGTTTGTGAGTAGAGATTTTAGTTCTCTTTCTTTTTTTACCACTTGGCATAATAAAATGTTATTTTATGTTAATAATATTGTTGTGTTTACTTAACTTCAACGTTGCTTTTTACACCTTCAACAAAAACTTTTGCAGGTTTAAATGCAGGGATATTATGAGCAGGAATTTTTATAGTAGTGTTTTTTGAAATATTTCTACCTGTTTTTTCGGCTCTTGTTTTAATTATAAAACTACCAAAACCTCTTAAATAAACATTATCTCCTTTTTCTAAAGAATTTTTAACCTCTTCCATAAATGCTTCAACTGTGGCTAAAACATCAGCTTTTTCAATCCCAGATTTATCTGAAATACTCGATACGATTTCTGCTTTCGTCATTTCTTATATAATTATAATTGTTATACTAAAATTAAGACGGCAAATATAGGATATATAAATCGAATTTAAAAAGTTAATTCATTAAAATTTAATTGATTAAAACTTGTAATATTGCAAATTACTATTAATAACAATGAATTTTTCTAATTATTTAATACAGTGGTATTTAGCTAATAAAAGAGATTTACCTTGGCGCAACACTAAAAATTCGTATAATATTTGGTTGTCCGAAATAATTTTGCAGCAAACTAAAGTAAATCAGGGCTTGCCATATTATTATAGGTTTATTCAAAAATTTCCAACTATTTTTGATTTGGCTAAAGCTTCTGAAGATGACGTATTAAAGCTTTGGCAAGGTTTAGGTTACTATTCTAGAGCCAGAAATTTACATTTTTCCGCAAAGTTTATTGTTAATGAATATAATGGTGAATTTCCTATTACCTATAAGGAATTAATTAAATTAAAAGGAGTAGGAGATTATACGGCTTCTGCCATTGCTTCAATATGTAATAATGAAAAAACCGCTGTAGTAGACGGAAATGTGTATCGTTTGTTGGCTCGTTATTTTGGAATTAACACTGCTATTAATTCTTCTAAAGGCATTAAAGAATTTAAACTTCTTGCACAAAATCTTATAAATTCAAAAACTCCAGGAACTTTTAACCAGGCAGTAATGGAATTTGGGGCTACGGTTTGTACACCAAAAAAGCCGCTCTGTAATACTTGTATATTAAAGGATAGTTGTGTTGCATTGTCTAATAATGAAGTGGTTAAATTACCTGTTAAAGTGAAAAAAAATAAAATTAAAAAGCGATATTTTAATTATTTAGTTTTTAAAACAACTGCTAATAAAACGATATTAGAAAAACGAATAAGTGGAATTTGGAGAAATTTATATCAGTTTCCATTAATAGAAACCAATAAAGAAATTGATGAAAACCAACTGGTAAATCACCCAGAGTTTTTAATAAAATGTAATTCAGAAACCATAACCATAAAATTATTTAATAATAGAATAAAACCTCACAAATTATCACATCAACATATTTATGCAAAATTTTGGATAATAAAAACTAACGATTCTAATAAAATTTCTTATTCCTGGAAAACTATTAAAAAATATCCTGTACCTTTATTAATTGATAAATTTATAAATGAATATAGTAACTTTTAAAAAAATTAGTACTTTTGAGTATTAAATAAAAACTAAAAAATGGCTGGTACAATAAACAAAGTAATTTTAATTGGTCACCTTGGAGATGAAGTAAAAATGCATTATTTTGAAGGTGGAAATGCTTTAGGAAGGTTTCCTTTAGCAACAAATGAAACTTATACTAACAAACAAACTGGCGAAAAAGTTTCTACTACAGAATGGCATAATATTGTAGTTAGAAACAAACTTGCTGAAATTTGTGAAAAATATCTAAAAAAAGGAGATAAAGTATATTGTGAAGGACGTATTAAAACACGTCAATGGCAAGCAGAAGATGGATCTAAAAGATATACCACTGAAATTCATGTCGTTGATATGACTTTTTTAACTACAAAAAACGATTTGAATGCTCCAGCACCTGAAGAACCTTCAAAAAGTAATAAAACTTTAAAACCAGATTCTCCGGAAAATGATTCTGAAAATGATGATGATTTACCATTTTAAATTTAATTAAAAACTATAAATTTGGATCCAGAGCCCTCGTTTTTAGACTTTTTTTCTACGTTAAATATTAATTATTGGCTTGTAGCAAGTATTCTAATTTTATTGCTGCTTTTATTATTGTCTGCGTTAATTTCAGGAGCTGAAGTCGCTTTTTTTTCTTTATCACCATCGGATTTAAATAAGGCGTCCGAATCCAAATCATCCGCTCAAAATACGGTAGCAAAATTATTGCTTAAACCCAAAAAATTATTAGCAACTATTTTAATTTTAAACAATTTTATAAATATTTTAATTGTTTTAATATTTGCCTATGTAGGTAACATATTATTTTCAGGAATTGAATCGGGTCTGGTTAAATTTTTAGTGGAAGTAGTTTTAGTAACTTTTTTAATTTTATTGTTTGGAGAGGTTTTACCTAAAATTTATGCAACTAGAAAGTCGATAAAATTTGCCACATTTATGGCAATTCCTCTTAAGGTTTTAAACTCCTTATTAACTATGGTTAGCTTTCCATTAATGGGGTTAACAAGTATGGTGGAAAATAGGTTAGGACATAAAAAATCTAACTTATCGGTTGAAAATTTATCGCAAGCTTTAGAAATTACTTCTACAGAAAACACAACTAAAAACGACCAGAAAATTTTACAAGGAATTGTAAGTTTCGGAAATACCGAAACTAACCAAATTATGACACCTCGTATAGATATTTTTGCCTTAAAAAATGATGAAAAATATGATGATGTTTTAGATAAAATAGTAACTAAAGGGTATTCTAGAAATCCGGTTTATAAAGATAATGTTGATGATATTATTGGGGTTTTATATGCAAAAGATTTATTACCGCATTTAAATAAGAAAAATTTTAGTTGGCAAAAATTAATTAGAGAACCTTATTTTGTTCCTGAAAACAAGAAATTAGACGATTTATTAAAAGAATTTCAAGAAAAGAAAAATCATTTAGCTATTGTTGTAGATGAGTATGGAGGAACAAGTGGTATAGTTACTTTAGAAGATGTAATTGAGGAAATTGTTGGAGATATAAGTGATGAATTTGATGAGGATGATTTAACCTATTCTAAGTTAGATGCTAACAATTACTTATTTGAAGGAAAAACTAATTTAAAAGATTTTTATAAAATTTTAGAATTAGAGGATTCAAGCAATATTGAGGAGAATAAAGGAGAGTCAGAAACCATAGCTGGCTTTATATTAGAAATTCATGGAAAATTTCCTAAAAAAAATGAAATTATAAAATTCCAACAATATAGTTTTAAAATAGAATCCATGGATAATAAACGAATTAAACAAATTAAAGTGACCATTAACAATCCAATTAATTTTTTATGAAGCTTTTTATTAATAGGTTCCTTATTATTTTAATAACAGGTTTTTTAAGTTCTTGCAATAATAACAGTGCGTTACCAAAGCCAAAAGCTTATTTGAACTTGCAATATCCCGCAAACACTTATCATAAAATAATTAATAATTGTCCTTATCAATTTGAAATATCCAATTATGCTACATTTTTAGAAAAAAATAAATGTTGGGCAATTATTGAATATCCAAAATTAAAAGCTTCTATGTATATTACCTATCGTAAAGCAGATGGTAATTTAATTCAAATTTTAGAAGAAGCAGAAAGATTTACCCTTAAACATGCAAAAAAAGCAGATGCAATAGATGATGTATCGTACGAGGATTTTGAAAATAAGGTATTTGCCAAGTTATATCATGTTGAAGGAAATGTAGCGTCAAACCTTCAATTTAGAGTTACAGATAGTGTTAAAAATGTTTTAGAAGGAGCATTGTATTTTTATTCAAAGCCTAATTACGACTCTATTCTGCCTGCTTTAAAATATATTGAAAAAGATGCTACTCATTTAATTGAAACTTTGAGGTGGAAAAATGAAATTAAATAATTATAAATACACAAAAACAATTAGAATTTGGCTAATTATTGGTCTAGTAATGCTAGTAGGGCAAGTTATATTAGGAGGCATTACAAGGTTAACAGGTTCTGGCTTGTCTATAACAAAATGGGATGTTATAACTGGGGTTATTCCTCCGCTAAATCATAATAGTTGGTTGCATGAATTTGAACTTTATAAGCAAACACCACAATTTCATAAATTAAATTCCTCTTTTACACTTCAAAATTTTAAATTTATTTATTTCTGGGAATATTTTCATCGGCTTTGGGTTAGAGCTTTAGGTTTTATATTTTTAATTCCGTTTATAATTTTTGTGTTTAAAAAGCAGATAAATGCCTACTTAATAAAACGATTAGCGGTGGTTATTTTGTTAACTATTTTAACGGCATCTGCAGGTTGGATTATGGTGTTAAGTGGTTTTGTTAATAGACCTTGGGTTAATGCCTATAAGTTAACATTGCACTTTATATTAGCTGTGCTGGTTATTACTGCAATGATAAAAACAATTGCGGATGTTTATAATTTTGGACTTGAAACAAAAATAAAGCAACATAAATTGATTGGTATTACCTTAGGAATTGCATTTGTTCAAATGATTTTTGCAGGATTAATGTCTGGTATGAAAGCAGGTTTGTATTATCCTTCATGGCCAGATATGAATGGATACTTTATACCGCCGGTTTTAAAAAATTCTACTAATTGGAGTTTTGGAAATTTAATTAATTATGATAGTTTTTTATTTGCGCCAGCTTTAATACAATTTACACATCGTTTTTTAGCATATTTATTAACCGCTTTAACATTTATTTTGTTTTTTAAATTAAAAGATGTTCTAAAAAGCAATCAAAAAAAGTGGATACAATTTGCATTAGTTTTAATAATTGTTCAACTTACTTTAGGAATATTAACGGTACTTAATGTACAAGGTAAAATTCCATTAATTTTAGGTGTAAGTCATCAACTTGTAGGATTGTTGTTTTTTATGAGTTTACTATTTTTGTACTTTAATACAAGGAAATTTAAGGCATAAAAAAACCGCAACGATAGTTGCGGTTTTTAATTTTTTTTTAAACTATTTAGTTTTTTACAGCATCTTTAACTGCATCAACACTAGTTTTAACGTCTTTTTTAACGCCTTCAACAGTTTCTTTAGCTTTTTCTGTTGTTTCTTTAACAGTTTCTTTAGTCGCCTCAACAGCATCATTTACTTTTGCTGCTACGCTGTCCACTGTTTTAGAAGCTTCTTCTGTTACATCTTTAACAGTTTCAGAAGCATTGTCAGCAGCTTCTTTAACTGCTTCAACATTAGTTTTAACGGCATCTTTCATGTCGCCTTTTTTAGCATCTTTACAAGATATAGCAATTATACTTACTAAAGCAATTGCTACTAAAAATTTAATCTGTTTCATTTAATTGGGTTTTGATTGATTTTAATATACTAACAAATAAACGATAAAAATATTGTAGAAAAAACTATTTGTTTAATTTTATTTTATAACAGTGTCAATTTCAGTCATTTTAGTAGCTTTATATAAATCTCCTCCTGCAATTTTATCAATTTTTTTAGCAATATCATTTTTATTTAATTTATTAGCGTCATAAGTAAAAATTCCTTTTTTAGAATCAAAATTTACTTTAGAATAAGTAACACCATCTACTTTTGATAATTTAGATTGAATAGTTCTAGCACAACCAATTTCGCAGGTCATTCCTTCAATATCAATTGCTACACTTTTTAGGTTTACAGCAACTCGTTCTGTTTTAATACTAGTTTTTTCTTTATTAGTGGATGGTTTTTTGTCTCCACAAGCTAAAATAAAAAAAGTTAGGAGTAGTAAAGTGAATAATTTTTTCATGATTTTTTATATTGATTTTTTTGCGAATGTATAAACTTATACCTTTTGTTCCGAATTTTTATTCGATTTTTGCATTTTTAAGATGAAAATAGAACAAAAAGAATTAAAGTGGATTTATTTAATAGTGCTTTCCTTAATTTGGGGAAGTTCTTTTATTTTAATGAAAAAAGCATTGCTTGGCTTAACGCCTATGCAAGTTGGTGCGTTTAGAATAATTATAACTGCGTTTTTTTTAATGGCTATTGGGTTAAAAAAGATTTTTAAAATAACTAAAAAGCAGTGGTACTATTTAGGGTTAAACGCAGTATTAGGAACCTTTTTTCCGGTTTTTTTATTCGCTTATGGCATTGATAAAATAGATAGTTCTATAGCTTCTATTTTAAACTCGTTTACACCATTAAATACTTTAATATTTGGAGCCTTGTTTTTTGGCTTTGGTTTTTCAAAACGTCAGGCAATTGGGGTTTTTATTGGTTTAGCTGGTACATTAATGTTAATTTTAAAAGGAGCAGAATTGCACCCTAATCAAAATTATTTTTATGCTATTTTAATATTAATTGCTTCGGTTGGTTATGCTTTAAATGCTAATATTTTAAAGAAACATTTACAGGAAGTGGATGCTGTTGCTATTGCTGTTGCTAATTTTGTTTTAATGATTGTGCCTGCTTTTATTGTGTTATGGAATACGCAATTTTTTGAAACGTTTCAGCCTTCTCATGTTAACCTGATGGCTTTAGTTTATATGACTATTTTATCTATTTTTGGAACGGCTTTTGCCAAAATAATGTTTAATAAATTAATACAGATTTCTACTCCAATTTTTTCTTCATCCGTTACCTATTTAATTCCAATTGTTGCAATTACTTGGGGAATTTTAGATGGAGAAAAAATATCATTTCTTCAGTTTGTTTACGGATTAGTTATTTTATTTGGAGTTTATTTGGTGAATAAATCTAAATGAAAAATGCCCCTAAAAAGAGGCATTTAACTAGAAAATTATTTTCTAAATATTATTGAAAATCTACGTCGGTTACGCCTTCATTAACTTTAGCATTTAATAATTTAAAGGTAACGGTTTGTGGACCAACTTTCGCTGTTTTAACTCCAGCAAACATAATGCCATTAAATTCCTTATAATCGCTAAAATTAGCCGCTTGATTTTGAGTTCTTCCACCCATAGAAACAGTTTGAGATTCTCTAACTTTTAAACTTGTTTTCACATCAAAATAAATAGAAGTTGAAACTACATCTCCTTTGGTGGTAATTACATAAGTGTCTTTTCCGTCAATAGGTTCTATACCTGTTAATTTAGAATTTTCATTTTGTAATAATCCCATTTCTAAAAATGTTCCTAATCCGCTAATCATATCTTTAGCCATTGCTGCAGGTAAAGGTTGCTTATTCATTGTTACACCATCTTTAGTCATAATAACTTTGGCCATAACATTGCCACCCATACTTGTTTCGTTAGCATACTTATCTGCCGTTCTTTTTTCAGTACTTTGAATGGTGTTTCCCATTGCACTTGCTTCATAAGTAACTAAAGTAGATTTTATACTTTTTATTTTATCTACACCACCAATTGCATTAAAATAATTATTTAATACTGTTTGTTTGGTAACTCCTGCAGGTATTGGTTTACTTAAATCAGGTTTGCTTGTTTTATTAGCTTCCTTATCAAAATAATTAATTTTATAGGGTAATTTTTCTAAATTAGGCAATACATCTAATGCTTTTCCAACCACAATAATTCTAGCATGGTCTGCACTTAAATATTTTTGAGCAACTCGTTGTATATCCGCTACAGTTACTGCATTAATGTTTTGTAAATACGTTTCGTAGAAGTTTTCAGGTAAATTATTTCTTCTAATATTTAAAGCATACCTTGCTATTGTAGCAGGTTTTTCTACGTTTCTTACAAAACTTCCAACATACGCGGCTTTAGCGTTTTTAAGTTCTTCATCGGTTACTTTAGTATCTCTAATTTTTTTAATTTCTTTTACAAATTCTACTGCAGAACTATCGGTAACCATATTACGTACTTGGGCAGATGCTGAAAATAATGCAGAAGTTTTTTCATCACTTGAAATGCTAGAATAAGCGCCATAAGTATAGCCTTTATCTTCACGTAAATTTAAAAATAAACGAGCTTCTCCGCCTCCGCCAAGAATGTAATTTGCCAATTTTACAGCAAAATAATCAGGACTACTCATTTTTAAATTTGTAGAATTTACCATGGCTACATTAGATTGAACTGCATGTGGCATATCTACAAAGTCTATTTCAGTTTTTGCAACATTATTAACATCAGGAATCGTATATGTTGGTAGTGTTCCTTTTTGCCATTTTGCAAACCCTTTTTTTACTAATTTTTTAACTTCTTTTAAATTAACATCTCCTACTATAACTAAATAGGCGTTATTAGGTTTAAAGTAAGTGCTGTAAAAGTTTTTAACGTCGTTTAAGTTTACATTTTTTACCGACTTTGGAGAAGTAAATTCTCCGTAAGGATGGTTTTTACCATAAGCTAAAGCGTTTTCTACTCTGTTGGCAATATTACTTACACTTTTTTCGCCAATTTTTAGACTTTCAATTAATTTGGTAGATTCTTTATCAAATTCTTCTTGCGTAAAAACAGGATGTAATGCAGCATCAGCCATTAATTCTAATACTCTTGGAAAATATTTTGATAAGGATCGCATACTAGCACTTTGGCTAGAAAAATTAATATTTGCCCCTAAATAATCTACTTCTTCATCAAAAGAATCTTTATTAATTTTATTAGTGCCGGTGCCTAATAAGCTACCTGTTAAGCCACTAACTCCGGCTTTGTCCCCTTCAAAAATCAAATTATTATTAATAGTTAAAGTAGCAGACACCCTAGGAAGAATATGGTTTTCAACTACCAAAACCTTTAACCCATTTTTTAATTCAAAGGTTTCTGGTTTACCAATATTTATTTTTGGTGCTGGTCCTGGTTTTGGTTGAATGGTTCTATCTATTTGTGCTGACATAGATAATGTCATTAAAAATAGTGTTATAATGGATAAAATTTTTGTTTTCATATTTAATATTTTTATTCTTTATCTTTTTTTGGCAAATAGTCTAAAACTAATCGTTGATTAGGGTTTAAATATTTTTTAGCAACGTCTCTAATTTCTTCTCTAGTTACGGAGTTATAAATGTTAATTTCTGTATTAATTAAATTAGCATCTCCGTAAAGTAAATGAAATCTTGCTAAAGAATTTGCAATACCTTCTACACTAGCATTTGAGTTTACAAATTTATTTTCAAATTTATTTCTTAATTTTTGAAGTTCTCTTTCAGAAATTAAATTAGATTGAAGTTTTACAATTTCTTTATTCATATCATTAACCAACTCATCTAAAGAAGTTTTTCCGAGTGGAAGTGCTAATACAATATAAGCGCCATAATCTTCTAATGAATAGTTAAATGCAGCAATTTGAAGTGCTTTTTTATCCTTGTCAACTAATTTTTTATATAATCTAGAACTCTTTCCTCCACTTAAAATATCGGAAATCATATCTAAAATTCTTGCATCTCTTGTGGTCATTGCAGGAGTTCTATAAACTGTAAAAACTGCTGGTATTTGAATGTTTGAATCGTAATAAGTAGTTTTAATTTCTTTAGTAATAGGTTCTTCTTTTATGTTAGATTGAACTACTTTTGGACCTGCAGGAATAGGTTCAAAATAGGCTTTAACTAATTTTTTAGTAGAGGCCAGTTCAAAATCACCAGAAACAACCAAAACAGCATTGTTAGGAAGGTAGAACTTTTTGTTAAATGCTCTAAATTCTTCTAAAGTTGCTGCATCTAAATCAGCCATAGAACCTATGGTAACCCAATGATAAGGGTGTTTTTTAAATAGATTTTTAAAAACTTGAGAAGTCCATTGTCCATAAGGAGAATTATCAACTCGCAATCTTTTTTCTTCTTTAACTACTTCGTTCTGAGTATCTACTCCTATTTGATTAATTATAGGATGCATCATTCGTTCCGATTCCATCCATAATCCTAATTTTAAATTGTTAGATGGAAAAACTTCGTAATAATAAGTTCTGTCTTGGGTTGTGTTCGCATTATTTGTCCCTCCATTAGCAGAAACAATTTTAAACCAATCTCCTCTTTTTATATTTTTAGTGCCTTCAAATAAAAGGTGTTCAAAAAAATGGGCAAATCCTGTTCTGCCAACTACTTCGTTTTTAGAACCAACATGGTACATTACAGAGGTAGTAACCACAGGTGCTGTATTGTCTTGATGTAAAATTACATGCAAGCCATTGCTTAAATTGTATTCTTCAAACGAAACTTTTTGGGCAAATGTTCCCAAACTTAAAAGTAACGTTAAGAAACTTAAAAAAAATGTTTTTCTCATAGTAAATAGGTTAAGTTAAAATGATATGGCGTATAAGACGCCTTAATTAAAAATCTGTTACAAGTTAAAAATGATATTACACAATATTTTTTGGAGTAAAATAATTTCATAGCAAGAAACAGTCAAATTTATTAAACTTTTTACAAAGAATACAAGGTTTTAAAAAATTTAACTAATTATTAATAAATTAAATAGTTAAGCAGTTTAAAATGAGCGTTTTTATAAGTGTAAATTTGTTTTGTTGAAAAAGAAAAAAAAGCTATATTTGCACCCGCCTTAATTAAAAAGGTAATTAATATTAATAAAGCGAATAAAACAAGACTTATGTACGCAATTGTAGAGATAGCAGGGCAGCAGTTTAAAGTAGCAAAAGACCAAAAAGTTTTTGTACATCGTTTACAAGAAGAAGAAGGAGCGAAAGTTTCTTTTAATAAAGTTCTTCTTTTAGATAACGAAGGTACAGTAACAGTTGGCGCCCCAGCTATAGAAGGAGCCGAAGTAACGGCCAAAATTTTAGGTCACCTAAAAGGTGATAAAGTAATCGTTTTTAAAAAGAAACGAAGAAAAGGATATAGAGTAAAAAACGGTCATAGACAAGCTTTTACTGAAATTCAAATTGAAGGTATTGCAACTAGTGGCGCAAAGAAAAAAGCTGCTAAAAAAACCGCAACTAAAAAAGAAACTGTTGAAGAAAACGTTTCTGACGATTTAAGTTCAAAAACAGTTGCTGAATTAAAAGCAATGGCTAAAGAAAAAGGTATTACAGGTTATACCTCTTTAAAAAAAGCTGAATTAATTGAAGCGTTAACTAAATAAGTTACAAATTTAAAACCCATACATCATGGCACATAAAAAAGGAGTAGGTAGTTCGAAGAATGGTAGAGAATCAGAATCTAAACGTCTTGGAGTAAAAATATTTGGTGGTCAAGCTGCAATTGCAGGAAACATTATTGTTCGTCAAAGAGGAACTCAACATCACCCAGGTGATAACGTATATATGGGAAAAGATCATACTTTACACGCAAAAGTGGATGGTTTGGTTCAATTCCGTAAAAGAAAAGATAACAGATCTTATGTTTCTATTGAGCCGTTTGAAGCTTAAGAAACTAATTTTGTAAAATTTAAACTCCCAAACCTTTTAGTTTGGGAGTTTTTTTATAGGCTATTTTGTACCTTTGCCATCTATGTACTTTTTATACAATATTGTAATAGTTATTGTTCAATTTTTATTAAAAATTGTCGCCTTATTTAATAAAAAAATTCAACTTTTTGTTGATGGAAGAAAAGGTGTATTTAATAAAATTCAAAAAATAATATCTAAAAAAGATGAGGTTGTTTGGTTTCATTGTGCATCTTTAGGAGAGTTTGAACAAGGAAGGCCAATAATTGAAAAACTAAAAGAAGAAAATCCTTTTAAAAAAATAATAATTACATTTTTTTCTCCGTCAGGGTATGAAGTAAGGAAAAACTATCAAGTTGCCGATGTGGTCTGCTATTTGCCTTTAGACACCAAAAAAAACGCTAAAAAATTTATAGAACTAGTTAATCCTTCCATTGCTGTATTTGTAAAATATGAATTTTGGCCAAATATTTTAAGAGAACTTAAAGGTAGAAAAATTGAAACAATATTAGTTTCAGGGATATTTAGAAAAAATCAAATTTTCTTTAAAAATTATGGTTTTTGGATGCGAAAATCTTTAAAGGCCTTTACTCATTTTTTTGTTCAAGATAACAATTCAAAAGAATTATTAAATTCTATTAACTTTAAAAATGTAACGGTTAGTGGAGATACTCGTTTTGATCGAGTAAATGAAATAACAAAACAAAACAATGTACTTTCTTTTATTGAAGAATTTAAAGCTAATAAAAAAACTTTAGTTGCAGGAAGCACCTGGAGAGAAGATGAATTAATGTTAATTAAGTATATTAATAACGAAGCAACCGATCAAGAAAAGTTTATTATTGCACCGCATAACATAAATCTCCAAGATATTCAAAAGTTAAAAGCTGAAATAAAAAAACCAGTAGTTTTATATTCAGAAATGAGGGATAAAAATTTGAAGGATTTTCAAATTTTTATTATTGATACCGTTGGCATTTTAACTAAAATTTATAGTTATTCAACCATAGCTTATGTGGGCGGAGGATTTACAAAAACTGGTGTACACAATGTGTTAGAACCGGCAACTTTTGGCGTTCCAATATTAATTGGGCCCAATTATAATAAATTTAAGGAAGCAATAGATTTGGTAGCAAACGAATCGTGTTTTGTTATGGAAGATTATGAAAAATTATCCTTACATTTAAAAAAATTATTTTTGCAAAACGAAAAAAGAAAAATAGTAGGTAATATTGCTAGAAAATATATTGAAAAACGAATTGGAGCAACAAGTAAAATTTTAAAATATTTAGAAGATGAGAGAAAAATTAAATAACTATTTTTCATTTGTATTTGAAGACGAATTGATTGAAGAAATATTGCAGGTAGGAACTTACAAAAAACTACGTGAAAACGAATTGTTGGTAGATTTAGGCGACAAAATGGTTGGAGTGCCATTATTACTTGACGGTGCTATTAAAATTGTTAGAGAAGATAAAAAAGGAGATGAGATTTTACTTTATTTTTTAGAGCGCGGCGATACTTGTGCTAGCTCTTTTTCTAGCGCTTTATCACATAAAAAATGTGGAATTAGAGCTATAGCAGAAAAGGATTCAGAAATTATTTTTTTACCAGTCGCAAAATTGGATGAATGGTTAGTAAAATATAAATCTTGGAGAAATTTTGTTATTGATAGTTATAATGTAAGACTAAATGAAATGATGGAAACGGTAGATACGTTAGCCTTTATGAAAATGGATGAGCGTCTATACAAGTATTTAATAGATAGAGCTCAAATTATGAGAGATACAGCTTTAACTACTACACATCAAGATATTGCATATGATTTGCACACTTCTAGGGTTGTAATTTCTAGACTTCTAAAACAATTAGAAAATGAAGGAAAAATTAAATTGCATCGAAATAAAATTGAAATATTAGAATTTTAATTATAAATTACTCCCATAATATAAAATATACTAACTAATTATAAATTATGGATTTTATTCTTCAACCTTGGGCGTGGTACGTTGCAGGTCCAGTTATTGCCATTATAATGTTTTTGCTTTTTTTTTATGGAGAGCGCTTTGGGGTTTCTTCAAATCTAGAAACCTTATGCTCTATTGGTGGTGCAGGGAAATTCTCAAACTATTTTAAAATAGACTGGAAACAAAATAAATGGAATTTAATGTTTGTGGCAGGTGCAATAACAGGTGGTTTTATTGCTGCAAATTGGCTAACCATAAATGATACCGTAGCTTTAAATCCACAAACAGTTAAAGATTTAGCAGAAATAGGAATTAAAAATGCAGGAGCAACGTATTTACCTGACGAAATTTTTAGCGTGGAAACAATGATTTCGGTTAAAGGATTTTTTATTCTTTTGGTAGCGGGTTTAATGGTAGGTTTTGGTGCACGTTGGGCAGGTGGTTGTACTTCAGGACATGCAATAACCGGATTGAGCAATTTAGAAATTCCATCACTAATTTCTGTAATCGGATTCTTTATTGGAGGGCTAACAATGACTTGGATTATTTTACCATTATTATTTTAAAAAAACAGATATGAAAAACATCAAATTTTTTTTAATAGGTATTCTTTTTGGAATTGTAATGAGTAAAGCAGAAATAATATCATGGTATAGAATTTATGAAATGTTTAAATTTCAATCTTTTCATATGTATGGCATTATTGGTTCTGCTGTTTTAATTGGTATGGTAAGCATGTTTTTATTTCGTAAAAAAGTGGTTAAAACTTTTGAAGGGAATGAAATTCACATTCCACCTAAAAAGAAGGGTTTATATAGAAATTTATTAGGAGGAACCTTATTTGGATTAGGTTGGGCTTTAGCAGGTGCTTGCCCCGGGCCAATGTTTGTTTTAGTTGGCAAAGAAGTAGTTTCTATTTTAGTAGTTATTTTTGGCGCAACTTTAGGGGCGTTTTTATACGGTTTACTTAAAGATAAAATACCTCATTAAATTAAACATTATTGTTTGTAGAGGAGCTTTTAATAAAAGATTTAGCTAAATTTGAAACCCATGAGGTTAGTTGAATTAATAAACCACACATTTTCAAATAAATTTGAAGAAAAATTACTTCACGAAATTTCAGCAAATGGAATTTTGAAAAATGTAGAACCCGATAAAATTTTATTAGAAATTAGGCGTGAAATAAAATTTATACCTATAATTATTTCAGGAATAGTAAAGGTTAAAAGGCGAGATGGCAAAGGAAACGGCATTTTTATACATTATTTAGAAAAAAATCAAACCAGCGCCATTGCATTAAATTACGCATTAGAAAATAAAATTAGTGAAATTAGGTTAGAGGCAATGACTGAGGTTACTTATGTAGCTATTCCTGTAAAAGCTGTAAATTCATGGTTTAATAAGTATAAAACATGGAGGGAATTTTATAACACTTTAAACCAACAACAAACGTCATTTTTAATTCAAACAATTAATAGTTTGGCATTTACAAAACTAGAAGAGAAAGTTACAGACTATCTTAAATATACTGCTAAGGTAACTAAAAGAAAGGTTGTTGAAATAAAACATTTTGATATAGCTCGTGATTTAAAGGTGTCTAGAGAAGCCATTTCAAGAACACTTAAAAAATTAGAAACACAAGGAATTGTTACCCTTAACAGAAATAAAATTATATTAAACTTTTGAGTAGAAATAAACTTTTTTATTAATTAAAGTTGATATAAATCATAGATTATTCAAAATAAACCTCTTTATTTTGTTTCCTGTTTAATTTTTGTGGAGCACTTATATAAACAAAGGTTTAAGGAATTCTAGAAGAATTAAAATAAAAATCTTGTATTTATAATATAAGTTTTTAACTTTTTTTGTAAAAATATTTTTATGGATGTATTATACAATTTAGAGAAGAAAAATTATAAATTTAATAGTAATGCCCTATTTAAAAGACTTCTTAAAATTGCGAAAAATAAAAATACAATCACGTTAATAGAATCTAAAGTAATTGATAAAGGAGGGTTTTTGGTAAGAGAAAACCAATTAGTTACAGGGTTTTATTTTATACTAAAAGGTAAAATAAAAGTTTATAACTCCGCGGCAAATAATAAAAGTCAAATATTAAAATTAGCCACAAAAGGAGATTTAATAGGTTTGTCAGCCTTTAATTCTTCGTATTATGGAGCTAGTGCTAAAGCGGAAGAAAAAGTAGAAGCTTATTTTATTAAACCTAAAAATTTAGAAATTTTATTGAGTAAATATAATGATTTCGCCTTGTTACTTGTTAAAGCCTTAGCGGTTAAAGTTCGTAATTATGAAATTCGCCAAAAACATTTAAGTTTGTTATCAGCAACAGAAAGAATTATTGATGCTCTTTTACTAATTTCAAATAAATTTGGTAAAAAAACTACCGAAGGAATTTTAATAGAACACTGTATATCAAGAAAGGATATTGCATCTTTTTCAAGCGTTTCCTTAGAAAACACAATCAGAACATTAAGTAAACTTCAAAAAATGAATTTTATAGATATTGAACCTAAAGTAATTTTTATTAAAAATAAACCTGCTTTAGTTAATCTATTAAAAAAATCTTCATTAACAACCATTTAACTTCCACGTGTTAAAGAGATAAGTAAAACCGAATTTTAATTCAAATAGGTAATTGTTTCTTAAATAATTTTTGTTACACATTAAATTGTTGAAAATTGTACCTTTGCAAATTAATTTTCAATTGCAAAATATGCAACAAATTAAAAAAGGTTTTTGTACAACTTGTTAAAAAAGTAACATGTTTAATCAATATAGTAAGCATAGTTTTAAGGAGTTAAATGCTAAGTTAAAAAAAAGCATCACTAATAACGTAAAACTTTTAGCTCAAAATAGTAAAACAAAACATTTGTTTTATACTAATTATTATTATAAAGATGATATTTTAGTTGAGCAAGGTAAAGAGGTTGACGGCATCTACTTTATTATAAAAGGGAAAATTAAAATATTTAATGTTGAAAATTTAAAATCTACTATTTTAAGGTTAGGATCAACAGGAGATATTGTAGGATTATCTAGCTTAAATTTTGAATATTATTGGACTAGTATAGCTGCATTAGATAATGTTGAAGCCTATTTTATAAGTCGAAAAAATTTAAAAAATATATTAAAGGACAAACCTAAACTTGCCTTTTTATTAATAAACTATTTGTCATTAAACTTACAATATTTTGAGTTGAGACATAAACATAATTCGTTATTTTCAGCAAAAGGAAAAATTACAGAAGCATTATTATTAATAGCAAATGAATTTGGAAAAAACACAGAGCAAGGTATTGAGCTTATGGAATGTGTTCAAAGAAAAGAATTAGCAGCGCTAGCAAATACTACTTACGAAACTGTAATTAGAGTGTTAAAAAAAATAGAGTTAAAAGGAGCGATAAAGATAGAAAATCATAAGATTATAATTAAAGACAAAGAATATCTTTTAAAATCTTTAAAAAAACAATGTAATTTAAGTGAGGATTCTAAAAGTAATGCGTGTTCTTATTTAGATTTGCTATATTAAAAATCAAATAGCTTAATAAATATTAAAAGTCAAAAACAATTTGGAACTTAAAGATAAATTTGGAAGAAAAATAAGCTATTTACGGCTTGCAATTACAGATAGATGTAACTTGCGTTGTCAATATTGTATGCCAGCACAAGGTATAAATATTGTTGATAGAAAAGATTTGTTGTCGTATAAAGAAATGTATCGAATTACAAGAGTACTATCTGAATTAGGAGTAAATAAAGTTCGTTTAACTGGTGGAGAACCATTTGTAAGAAAAGATTTTGTTTCTTTTTTAGAATCCCTTTCCTTTAATGATAAACTAGATGAAATAAATATTACCACAAACGGAGCATTAATATCTAAGCATATTGATAGGCTAGAAGAACTTAAAATTAACTCTATAAATTTAAGTATGGATAGTTTGCAGAAAGAAAAATTCGCGAAAATTACTAGAAGAGATGTGTTTGATAACGTTTACAATACTTTTGAAAAATTAGAACAAAGTAAGTTAAAATTGAAATTAAATGTAGTAGTACAATCTGGTTTTAATACCGATGAAATTATCGATTTTATAGAGCTTTCAAAAAATAAAGATATTGCCGTTCGATTTATAGAGGAAATGCCATTTAACGGAAAAGGACAAAGAGAAATGCACGAAGAATGGAATTTTAACAATATTTATAGTTTTGTAGAAAAACATTACAAAATCATTGAAAAAGTATCCTCAAAAAAATCATCCACTTCCGTTAATTATCGCATTCCAAACTACCAAGGTACTTTTGGTATAATCCCTGCTTTTACAAGATCTATTTGTGGCGATTGTAACCGAATTAGAATAACTGCAACCGGACTTTTTAAAAACTGTTTGTTTGATGGTGGCGTTTTTAATGTGAGAGATTTTATAAGAAATGGCGCAACTGATGATGAGTTGAAAGAATTATTTATAAACACCGTACATCATAAACCAGAAAACGGATTTGTGGCAGAAGCAGCTAGAGGCAATGATGTTTCTGAAAGTATGTCCACAATTGGAGGGTAATTCCAAAAAGAAAATTAAGAACTATTAAATAATATAAAAATTACCTAAAATTAAATGTTTTAGATTAAATATTTAAAAAGATGGATTTAACAAGCGTAAATAAAGCATTAAAAATAATTTTAAATACTTCTGAAGATTTTGGAACTGAAGAAGTAAATTTTTTAAACTCTGTAGGAAGAATTTTAAAAGAAGATATTGTTGCAGATAGAGATTTCCCACCATTTGATAGAGTAAGTATGGATGGTATTGCTATTAATTCCGACGTGTTTAAAAATGGTCAACGTGCTTTTAAAATAGAAGGAATTCAGGCGGCAGGAAGCAAACAGTTAACCTTACAAAACACCAATAATTGTGTAGAGGCTATGACTGGCTCAATTTTACCTAAAAACACAGATATAGTTATTCAATACGAATTATTGGATATTAAAGATGATGTTGCTACTATTAATTTAGATGCGGTTAAAAATAGTCAAAATGTTCACTTAAAAGGACTAGATAGAAAAAAGGGAGCTGTTTTAATTAAAGAAAACACTCAAATTTCCCCTGCCGAAGTTGGAGTTTTAGCAACCGTTGGTAAAACAAATGTTAAGGTGGCAAAACAGCCTAAAGTAATGGTAATTTCTACTGGAGATGAATTGGTAGCGGTTTCGGAAAAACCTGCAGATTATCAAATAAGAAGAAGTAATGTTTTTACCTTAGTTTCCCTTTTAGAAAGAATAAATATTAAGGCAGATACCGCACATATTACGGATGATAAAGAATTGCTTTTAAGTAAAATTGAATCCTTTTTAAACACCTACGATGT